>CAZAKO010000069.1:3295-10283 GCA_964485745.1 uncultured bacterium | reverse complement strand
TTAATCCGGCGTGATTTTCAAAATTATGAAATTGATATCCAGATAGATCAATTATACACTTATAGTTAGACCTTTTCCGATAATTGCTTCTGCGGAAGGGGGATCATTTCCAGTAAATTCTGGTTATTGATTGACATGAGTTCGACATAAGGAATTGAAACCATTTGCCAAAGGCATCCCTTCGGGAGAAACGGTTTCCGATTGTTATTTTTTGGGTATAACCCCCGAATTCTCCAACGGCTCCAGAGGAATCTCCGATGAGAAAGTCCCTGGTGGGGAAATACGGGGGTTAATTAAATCTGAATATCATTAACTGTTTCAATAGTTTTTACAGAAGTTATTAGTAATGCTTTCTTATATTGCATTTATGTTTTTGAGCAACTAAAATATAAAATAGACACTCTATTCTTTTTTTCAAAAATATCATCAACATCAAGATAATACTGACGATGCGGCCTCAGAAAAACAGCGGGACTCCAATCGGACTGATGTCGCCGAAAAGAGAAATTTTTCAGCGTTTCACTGATCACTAAACTACTCATAACAACTTGGTTATTTCAACAATTTACTTTTTAATTATAAAATTTATTTCGCCATAAAATTTCTCAGGCGACATTAGGGCGATTGCCGCTGTTTTTCGTAGCCGGAGCTTTTTTGTTACTTTTTTAGCGACTGAAAAAAGTAAATAGTAATTAAATCAGCATTAAATTTTATCTGTGAAAGGAAGAGATAAAAAACGTTGTTTCGACGGACGTTATTAATGATGCTTAATTGGAATAAAATAACATTAGTTAAAAAGTTAATTAATCAGGCTTATTAAATAGCCTTATTGCTCAATTCCAGCTGGAATGGGCTGATTTCGGTCGTACCGAACTTTTTTTGCAATTGGTGTAAAACCGCTTGCTGCTGGTGGAATTGCTGTAGGAATTCAGCCGGTGCCGATTCGGCCTGATAAATAGGTAAAAGCCGCTCTATTTTTGCCAGTAGTTTGTCAATCCGCAGCGTGAATTGAATTTCATATTCGGATCGGCGATAATCTCTATTGAATACTGTGGTGAATAAATGCTGCAAATCCTCGTAGTGCGGTAAAAATCCAACCGGTGTGGCAATTGCGCCATATTCGCCGTGCACCCGACCTTCTGCCCACAAAACCCAGACTTTCTTATCAATTTTTTGATTTAAATAATTCCCGGTGCTGTCTTTCAGGAAATAATTGGTGGCAAAAACGAGTGGCGGTTGTTTGAGACGGGCACCAAATTGCAGATGATTCCTGATATAAAGTTCGAGTGGAACCACAATAAAATCTAAATTAGCCATCGGGGAAAATGCCCGGCGCCCTTCCTGACCAAGGGTTGCCGCAGTGGTCTCCGATTCAAGGGTGGCGCCCAGGAATACGCCGTGTTTCCAATCGAGCGATTGAATGATCGGGGGATTGGTGTCCGAATCGCGCCCACCGTATATGACGGCCTCGATTGGCACTCCAGCCGGATCATCAGCGTGTGGATCGAGATTATCCAATTCACTGAGCCGCATGGTATAACGAGCATTCTTATGGGCGAGCGGGATCTCCTTACCGGCTGCATCCTTCTTGCCCTTGTACCATTCGCCGGAGTGGTTGAGACCGGTATCGGGCGGATCACTGCCCATCCCGAGCCAGTATGGTCGTCCGTCGTTTATCAGGATGTTGGAAAAGATCAACTCACGCGGAGTGGTCAGACAGTTGTAGATTAACGGATCGTCAGTAGGATTGACATCGGTAATAATGCCGAAAATGCCCGATTCGATGTTGACCGCACGGCAGACTCCGTTTTCCGCAACCCGCAGATAGGCAATGTCGTCACCGATAATCGTCTGACCGGGCAGCATTGCGGTGCTGGTTTTCCCGCAGGCGCTGGGAAAGGCGCCTGTAAAATAGGTCGTGCGCTTTTTTCGCGGCGGGTGAACCCCCAGGATGAACATATGTTCAGCCAGCCAATCCTCGTGATTGGCGCGATTGATTGCTAAGCGCAGCGCTAATTTTTTAAGACCAACGCTGTTGCCGGCGTATTGATTGTTAATCGTGAACACCCGGTTAGCTTCGAGATCAATGTAAATCCGGCGTTGGGCGATATTTTTTGAACAGCCGCGTTCGTCGAGTTCACCGGCGCTGTGAATGAAATGGAAAAAGCGGTCGGAGCCATTTAATCGCTGGAATTCACGATAACCCGAACGATAAAGCAAATCTTCGCTATGGGCAACATAGGCCGAATCGGTGATTTGTAATGCCGGGATGGAAAAGTACGAACCGAGTGGTCCTAAGCAATAAAACCGTACCAGCATTTCTTTGTTAGCCATGATTCCTGCTAATAACTGGAAGAGCTCGTCTAAACCTTTGTTGCGGTCTAAGGTATTGAGGCGCTCACTCATCAGATGTGCATCGCTGACTAAAATCCGGGTATGTTCTTTATCCCGACCTTGGTCGCCGTAACCGTCGTAATGGATCGTATGACCGGCAATTTTGAGCGGTTGTTCTTCACCGGTGCCGAGCGCCAATTGACGAACATAGGCAATATCCTCCGGAGCGTCGCTGATTACGGTAACCTTAGCCGGTCGGCAGTGCCGCACATATTCGGTGATAATCGCCACGACAGGTTCGTTTTGTAAGGCGGTCAGCTTGAGCCAGTCAGCCTGACTGAGACAATCCGGAAAAGGATTGCTGGGGAGATTTTTTACCTGGTTTGTTTTTCTGGGGTTCACTTTGATTAGTTTGATCCCTTCTGAAAGTTGTGATTGTTAAATCTCAGGGTGTATTTTTTCATTTAATTTTTCACAATTTTTAGGTGTTGTAATACTGGTTTAAATCAAAATCGCTGGGGCATAATATACTTTAGTTGGAATCTGGTAGTCAAGGGCTCTCTGAATTCTCTCAGTATTTTTTGAAAATAATTATTTTAAGATTAGCCCTGAATTACTACGTTAAAGGGTGACTGTTCTCCTCGGTTTAAAGTGATTGTCAGGTGCTGTTGCAAAGGTCGAAAGAAATCGTAAATTAATGCAAAGCAAATAAGTAATTGGAGGATTGAAAATGAAAAAAGGATGGTTGGCAGTAATTATTATTGTGGTTGTCTTGCTGTTGATTTATAGTTTTTTCAAGAATAACTATAATGCCCTGGTTACCTTAGAGGAAAATGTCAATCAGGCGTGGGCGCAGGTTAGTAATCAGTATCAGCGCCGGGCGGATTTGATTCCCAATTTAGTGGAAACGGTTAAAGGGTATGCGACCCATGAAAGAGAGACCTTTGAGGCGGTCACCGAAGCCCGGGCGAAGGTCGGTCAGTTGACCGTCACGCCGGAGGTGTTGAACAATCCCGAAGCTTTCAATCGTTTTCAACAGGTTCAGGGTGAAATCAGCTCCGTGCTGACCCGCCTGATGGCGGTGGCGGAGAATTACCCGCAGCTCAAAGCCAACGAAAATTTCCTGGCACTACAATCGCAATTGGAGGGCACCGAAAACCGTATCTCCGTCGAACGCAAACGTTTCAATGAAGCGGTCCAGACCTTTAACACTAAAATTCGCCGGTTTCCCACCAATCTCCTTGCGGGAATGTTTGGCTTTGAGAAGAAGCTCTATTTTGAGGCTCAGCCGGGAGCCGAAACCGTACCCGCTGTCAAATTCTAATTGAGTTCAGGGATTCATGCCTAAATTTGTATCGAGGATTCTGATCTATCTGCTGGCAATCTGCCATTTTATTCCATGCTTTGCCTTAGAAGTACCGCCGCTTAAAGCCCGGGTTACCGATTTAGCCGGAGTAATTACGCCGGCAGAGCGGATGCGATTAGAGGAGAAGTTGTACTTTTTCGAAACTAAAACCTCCAACCAGATTGCGGTACTGATTATTCCTTCACTCGAGGACGAATCGCTGGAGGATTATTCCATTCGGGTAACGGATAAATGGCGGCTGGGCGATCCGGACAAAGACAATGGGGTGCTTTTATTGATCGCAATTAATGAGCGGAAGATGCGGATTGAAGTCGGTTACGGATTAGAAGGAGTGCTGACGGATCTGATTTCTTCCCAGATCATCCGGAATGAGATTGCGCCTCTTTTTCGCACCGGCGATTACGCTGCCGGAATCGAAGCCGGGCTCGATGCCATCATGCTGGCAACCCGTAATGAGTATCAAGCCGATCCGCAACAATATCAGCGCTCCGCCCGGGATAAAGCCTCCTCCTTTGGTTCTTTAATATTTTTTATTCTCTTTTTCTTCTTCTTTCTAATTAGCGGTCGGCGCGGCAGACGGAGTCTGTTTTGGGCTCTTTTGGGTGCGAGTATGTTTCGCGGCGGTGGTCGGTCAGGCGGTTTCGGCGGTGGTTTTGGCGGCTTTGGTGGCGGTGGTGGCGGCTTTGGTGGTGGCGGCGCCTCGGGAGGCTGGTAACAAATTATCATTCATTGGATTGAATATGGCCTTGATTGACCGTTATTTTTCGCAGGGTGATTTGAAAAAAATTAGCGCTGCTTGTCAGCAAGCCGAGCAAGACACCGCTGGCGAGGTGCGGATTAGTATTTTTAGTAAACGACCGCGCAAGTGGCGTGAACTGACGCTTGAGCAATTTACTCTCGCGGAATTTCAGCATCTCGGCATGGAAAAAACCCGCGATCGAACCGGAATTCTACTGTTGATAATTTTAGTCGAGCACAAATTTCAAATTCTGGCGGATGTGGGAATTCATCAAAAAGTCGAACAGGATACCTGGGATACAATTGCTGACAATTTATCCAACTATTTTAAAAAGGGTGAATATTTAACCGGGATAGTGAATAGCATTCAGCAAATGGCAGCCATCTTAAGCCGTCATTTTCCAAGGAGGAGTGACGATACCGACGAATTGAGCGATGAGGTAGTTGTTCACTAATTATTAAATTATCTATGAGGAGACACTATGCACCGCAGATTTATCAATTCTCCAATCTTTTTAATTCTTGCGATATTGCTGATGGGTTTGGGACTTCAACAGTGTGGCAAGAAAGAGCCTGAAATTATGACTCTACAGCAGGCAAGATCGGAAATGGTGGTCAAGGAGATGATCGCTAAATTTGGGAAAGAAAATTCCAACCGGATCAAGATCGGTATCAATCAGATAAGTAAGTTCTGGTCTGATGCCGATGGCAATCAGGATAAGTTTAAGGAATTTTGTCTGAATAATTTCATTGCTGATGAAGATCAGCTGCAGCAGGCTTTTCAACGTCTCGAAACCGCGATTGAAGCGCTGACCGGGCTGGTTGTTGAGAATGAACGTCTGTTTCAATGGCATCTGCAGGTTGATACCGGACCGGTACTGCCGATAGACTATCTGTTAGCCAATTTTAGTTTAGGTTCGCATGTCGAAGAGGATTTGTACAAGACTAAAATTGCCTTTTTTGTTTTGTTGAATTTTGAGCAATATTCTCTCGAAGATGTCATAAGGTATGGCAAGAACTGGTCACGCCAAAAATGGGCGGAAGTGCGTCTGGCACAGCAATTCACCTCCCGCGTTCCGGCTGACCTGGCTCAGAAAAAATATGAAACCTATGTCGCCGCCGACGATTATATCAGTAATTACAATATTTACATGCATAATTTACTGGATGAGAATAATCGGCGATTATTTCCCGAGGGACTGAAACTGATCAGCCATTGGGGTCTGCGCGATGAACTGAAAGCCCAATATAGTCAGCCGGATGAATTAGCACGCCAGAAACTGATTTATGCAGTTATGCAAAAGATAATCTTTCAAGAAATTCCCAAAGTTGTGATCAACAATCCGGAGGTGGATTGGCAGGTAGCCGCCAATACCGTTAAGGGTAAGAAAGTCGATAACTCCCGCGAGCCTGACACTCGCTATCGAAAGTTAGCGGCGGTTTTTCAGGCGGAAAGGTCAGTTGATCCGTACTACCCGCTTTATCCAACTAAAATTGCCCGCCGCTTCAATCAGGATCGGGAAATTCCCGAAGCTACTGTGGAACAACTTTTTATTCAGCTGCTGACTTCTAAGGAATTTAAGAAAACCGGCGAATTGGTGCGCCAACGTCTCGGACGCGAGCTGGAACCTTTTGATATCTGGTATTCGGGTTTTAAACCGGTATCGCGATATGATGAGAGTGAGCTGGATAAAATTGTGGCAGTTAGATATCCGACGGTCGAAGCGTTCAAGTGGGATATTCCCAATATTCTATCTAAACTAAGTTTTGAACGTGAAACCGCCGAGTATTTAGCAGCGAAAATCGAGATTGACCCATCACGGGGAATCGGTCATGCGATGAGTGCCGGACGTCGAACTGACAATGCTCATCTGCGGACTCGAGTGCCCCAAGGTGGCATGAATTATAAAGGATTCAATATCGCCATGCACGAACTCGGTCATTGTGTCGAGCAGGTGTTTTCGCTGAATAAAGTTGATCATACCTTATTGCAGGGAGTACCCAATACCGCCTTCACCGAGGCGTTTGCGTTTATCTTCCAGAAACGGGATCTGGATGTGCTTGGACTGACCGAAAAGGATTCGAAGGCTGAATATCTGAATGCCCTGAGACAAATCTGGGACACTGCCGAGATAGCCGGAGTTGCCCTGATGGATATGTACGTCTGGCATTGGTTGTATGACCATCCTGAGGCTTCAGCCGGGGAGTTGAAGGAGGCTGTGATTCAGATTGCCCGGGATGTCTGGAATACCTATTTCTTTCCGGTCTTAGGACATCAAGATGCGCCGATTCTGGCAATCTATTCGCACATGATTGATGCCGGATTGTATCTGCCGGATTACCCGATTGGTCATATTATTCAATTCCAAATTGAAGAGTATATTAAGGGTAAAAACTTAGGTCAGGAAATGCAGCGGATGTGCGTGCAGGGTGCGATTACCCCAAACTTGTGGATGGAATTAGCGGTCAAGGATGAGATTTCCATCGAACCGCTGCTGAAAGCTGCCGGCAAGGCGCTGAAGGCAACTTCCTGATTTCCGGTCAATAATA
>CAZAKO010000069.1:0-3195 GCA_964485745.1 uncultured bacterium | reverse complement strand
GGTGAAAAATATTATTCGCGCCAAATAATCAAATGGTCGGATGAGGTTAAAATTAGCAACCGTACTTCCAGAGGCTTTGATTTAGCCGCTACCGTCGGTCTGGGAGTTGAATTCTGAGCGTTAATTGTATCAGAGACTAAGGTCGAATGAGAGCACCCAGCGCAGGGCAATCTTGGGCTGATTGTCAACCGGGTGGGAGACCCAGAAAGGGCAATGAATACCGACTGTGATGATTTCAAGGGCATCAAATTCTGCCCCGATCCCGGCGTCGAATTTAGACTGATTCAAGGCTAACTTGTAAAAATTGCTCGATAATATCCCCGAATCGAGGAAAAAAATCAGATCGAAAAACGCTGGCTCTACCTGCGCTAAACTATAACGGAATTCGGTGTTGCTGGTGATAATGTTACGATCTCTTAACAGTACATTACCGTAGCCACGCATATCGCCGGCACCTTTGACCAAACGGTAGGATTCGAAACTGAGGTTTTCTAATACATTTTTGCCGAAGAAATAGTAATATTGTTGAGTGGGTATTGTCCCCCTGGATGCGCCGATAAAAATTCGTTCATAGACCCAGGAATTAGCCGTCGAACGAATTTTCAGTTGTCCATCCAGGGTCAACTTACCGAATTGGTAATCGGTGGACAGGATGGGTAAGCCACCGCTTAAACACAGCTGCAAGACGTGCCGGTAGTTGCCCCAATTATGAAAATTGACGAAATCCAGCGAAGGATTGAGCAATTTGCCTTTCTGCCAGTTTTTGGCATTGAGGAATTTCAGGGTATAGACATTTTCATAATGGAGGGCAAAATTAAATTTCTTGTAGCCTTGAATTTGGTGGAGCAGGGGATAGCGGATTTCACCTACGTAAATCTCGGTGCTCACGGTGGTTTCGTTTAGACCAAAATAATCGCGTGAACGGAAATTGAGTCGGGGTTTGAAAAACAAGGCCAAGAGCGAGGTGCTGTAGCTGAGATCATAACCGGTTGTTTTACTCTGGAGACCATAGTTGAATCCGAGAGTCCACTCGTCCAGACTCTGGGCCGGAAACAGTGGACGCATGTTGATCCAGTAGCGCCCGCGGAATTTGATTCCAACCCGGCTGATATCGCGCTTGTTGAAATCAAAAGTTGGGTAGTAGAAGACCTGATAGGCATCAATCCGCGGAATGCCGATCAGGAAGCTGAAGAGTATTTTGTGAGGGTAATGATTATTCAGGCGGTTAAATTCCCAGATGTTGCGCTGCGGGTCGAGACTGATTTTCCGAATCGGAAGTTGGGAAACGAAGTGCAGGGTATCCACTCCATTATTCCCGGGTTGAGTAAATTGGCGCAGAGTATCCACGCGGGAATTGATAGCGATCACCTCGACCGGCAGGGCATTGAGTGCGCTGCCTTTGGCGACGACTTTAGCAGTATGGGTGCCGGTTGATTTATCAAAAGATTTGGAAACTCGCTGGATTTTAATATCGGGGATTTCATCAGACTCAAGCCAGAGCCGGCGGAAGGCAGTTAAGTCTTGCCTGGAAATCTCCTCAACCAGTTGGAGAAATTCGGTCGAGGTCACCGGACGGTGTTGATAACGGATTAAAAACTCATGAATGCATACCTGAAAAAGGGAATCGCCGACATAATAGGCGAGCATCTCCAGAATTTTCTGACCTTTGAAATTCTTGACCTGTTCCATCAGCAAGGGAGCATCGCCCATGGGGGAAGAACTTAGCAGTGTACGGTTGCTCTGCTCCTGATCGGCAGTCAAAGCCGAGAGCCGGAGTACCAGCTGGGTATAATTAATTTCTTGTTGCTCGGTAACCCGATAACGTCTTCTTAATTTGTCATAGTGCTGCGCCATATAGATTGCGGCGGCTTGATTGGCAAGACTTTCGTTAATCCAGTCCGGCTGAGCTGCATTCTCATAGATGTAATAATTGAAATATTGCTGGGCGAGGGCTTGCGCTAAATTATAAATGCTGACATAATCTATAGTGAACAGGTTATCATATTGACGTTGATTTAAGATAATCAGGTTAGAAGTGACCAGACCATTGGGGATTTTGGCAATGGAAACCGCTAACTGTTGATGCGGGTAGGGGCAATATAAATTGGCATATTGGTTCATAATATCGCTAATCAGATTTGCCAGGATTTTACTTCGGGCAACTTTGGTGGATTTTTCTTCCGCTGCTGGTAAAAATAAACGGATCGGAATATTCTCGTGGGTTGTAGAAAAGAGTTTATAGGAACCAGAAAACACTACGGCAAGTTCTTGAATTGAGGCTGACTTGAAATGATGCAACTTAGTTTTACTTTCGGGAATTGATTCAACCGCAGCTACCGGCAGGGAAGCAATAACCTTGTATTTGACGGGCAGCTCGATTGACAGGCTGTAACTGCAGGGCAAACTTGAGGAGGGAGCCAGATGACGATACAATTTTTTATTCCAGCCGGTTGCGGTTAATTGCTCCAGCACCGGATAAAAGCGGATTAGTCTGAAGGTCGTGCCGCTGTAGGTGGGGCATTGGAAATGTTGCCCACGTGGGATTTTTACGCTAAAATCAATGCTGATTGTGGTCGAATCGTTCGGCAATAACGTCGCCGGTAAGCTGACACCCATACAAAGTTTTTCTTCATCGAAATAGTCGCAAACAGTGCTATCAGCCTGGATATTTTCAATATCCATGATTACCGGCTCTTCCAGGAGATTCTCATATTTTTGATAGGTAGCGCTGCGCGGATTGCGAAAACCATTTAGGCTTAAATGAAAATAGAGTGTATCAAGCGCCAAATTTGAATGGTTAACAATCCGGACCGTCTCTTGGACGTAAATTGTCGGAGGAGTCCCGGAAAATTTTACGTTGATTTGATAACTGGATTCTAATAACTCTGCCGATAGAGAAACTGCACTCAGGATTATTGTGATAAGACTGATGATTTGCCGGAAGGTGCTAAACAACAAGGCAAGCGGCTGACTGGAGGCAGCGTGGGATTGTCTTAAACCTGTGCTGTTGTATGGCATTAGGTGAAAATATAGGGGAAAAATTTAGATTTACAAGAGTCGAGTCTCCCGGCAGAGACCGATTGACACTTCCCACGAATTATCTTAAATTAACCCGCTTTTTGCCTCAGTAGCTCAATTGGTAGAGCAGCGGACTCTTAATCCGTGGGTTGAAGGTTCAAGTCCTTCCTGGGGTAC
>CAZAKO010000068.1:0-11290 GCA_964485745.1 uncultured bacterium | reverse complement strand
AAGTCCACTCTGATCATTGAGTTATTCTCTCCGACCTCGGGTACATACAGCAGGCTGGCATCTTTTCCTAAAAAGCTCCGATCATCCGGATCGTTAAAGACCTGGTAGCTGACCAGTTCTAGGTTAGTATTCTGAGTAATTTCCACCGTTAAACCGCTTAAATTGCTAACTTCCTCGGCGATTACTTCCACGCTTAGATTTGAATTCGATTGCACCGATACGTATCGTGGGTAAAAGCGTAATGCTGGTCCCTTGACGGCATCTATAGTAAAGGTTGTAGCCAGAATTGTCGAGCCCTCGATTCCGGCAATATTCCGGGCTTTTAAGTGGAGTGAGTAGTCTCCATCATCCAGATATATTAAAGTAAAGGTCGTGTCAGTGAGCCAATTACTCCAGGATTCATTGATTTGATATTGATAGGCGGAAGCCGTTTCGTTCAGGTGAACCTTAAAGGTCACGGTATGGGTATTCAGAATAGTGCCGTCTGCCGGGAACTCAATCGGAGTTACCGCTGGTTCGACATAATCGGGATTATCGGGATTAGGATCCAGCGGATTATCAAAGCCGGGATTGTCAATCTTTTCGCAACCTGACCCAATGATTAAGATAATCATTACGATGGGAAAAAGCATCTTCTGCATATTCACAATCCTAAAAAATGATTTCAATTACATTGACCGTCCAGACCAGCCCCAATCCACCCAGCCAGAGATTGCGGGTTTGCTCATTCTTTTTCAACTTATCGTAGGCGTCCTGAACTGCCTGACGCTGCTGCGGCCAGAGGTTAGGTGCGCTGGTGTTATGGTTGTATTCGTCTCGTTTCTCTTCCCAGACCCCCTTCTGATCACTGAATTTCTGCTGTGATTCATAGGTTGAATAGCCGATAAATATAGTTGTTACTAAAAATGTCAATCCTTTTAGGTTGTACCCCTGATAGAGTTGCCCGCTGCCGGGTAGAATCAGCGACAATAGAAGAGATTTTCCTTTTGGAACCAATTCGAGAGAATAAGGTATCTCGGTTGTTTTATTCTCGGTAATAGTGGCGGTGCTTTTTAAACTTTGGTAACCCTGCTTGGTAATTTTCAATTGATAATCCCCGAGTGTCAGGGACTTATTAATAAGAGGTGTAGTACCAATTTTTTTATAATTAGACGAAACCATTGCTCCTTTTGGAGTCCCGGTAACCGTAAGCAGCCCTTGTAGTTTGTTAAGAGTGATTTTTAGTGAGCGTCTCTCACCAGGCTTGAGGGTAATCTCCTGAGTTTCTATGTTGTAGTTATCGGACTGGATTTTTAATAGTAGCACTGTCTCAGCAGGAAGTTTTTCAATTAATGTCGGACTGATACCTTTTTCTTCACCATTGATGAGAATATGCGCTCCGGCTGGTAAAGTCTGGATAAAGATACTACCATATTTATGAGGAATAGTGAAAAGAGCATCTAAAGCCTCTTCCAATCCGGTTTTAAGAACATCGTCAATCCGACCTTCGATATTATGTCGGGTTGTGTTCAAAATTTTTCCGGTTGCGATTTCGATAATCCGCATATCAATTGTATAGGTCGAGCCAATTAAGCCGAAGGAACCGGCCAACATCTGTTCCACTCCCAGCAATTGCCCGACTTCAACCACGCACTCATCGCTGGTACAGCCACTGAGCTGAAAGTTCTGCTCTTTCAGGATTGATTCCATTTTAGCCCGTTCGATAAGCTGATACCAGGGGTACTTTAAAATGATTGTCCGAACTCGATTCGATAGTCCTTTCGATTCAGATTCCGAGATGCCAATATTTTCAAAATCAATGACGGCGATATTAATCAATTTTTGACTAAATATCGGGCCAGTGAATATCAAATAAAGGGCGATAAGCCGGCAACATTTAATTTGATTTAGCATTTTTCCCCTCGATGGATGACTTGTTCGAGACAAGCCGGATTTGAACTATAAAGACCGGGCACTGTCTCTGGCAGTTTCCCCTCTTTTATATCGTTCATTGAATACAATCACCACACTGAATCCAATGATAATTTATCTGATAGATTATATGGGTTTGTTTAATCAAAATCAATAGAAATTGTGATTTCATTTAGAAATCTCGTGAAATTATTCTTAGCGTAAAAGCGATGAGGTCTTAATTAAAGATTAGTTTTAGGTTCAACTGAGTATCTAATTGCATTTATAAAGAAAGTTATGTGCCACTCAGGACATCCTGAGAGAGTTGATTTTCTATTTCACAATCAGACACTTCCTGACTTGCTGGAAATCGCCTGCCTGGAGGCGGTAGAGGTAGATGCCGGAGGATACTGCCTGACCGAAATTATTTGTACCATCCCACTGGCACTCATAATATCCGGGTTGTTGTTTGTCGTTTACGATCCATTTAATCAATTCACCACGAAGATTAAATATTGCTAACCTAACATCGCTTTCTTTGGGTAATTCATAACGGATTTTCGTAATTGGATTAAAGGGATTGGGAAAATTCTGACTTAATCTATAAAATTTTATTGGTTCATAACCAGGATTATCAATTGCTGCCGGATCACTATCCACTGTTTTCAATATTAATCCTTCGCTACCAACTACCCAACCGGTATTCTTATTTGTAAAGTATAATGAATTAAAAACTTGTAAATGATCTTGATACTCTATTTGCCAATTCTCACCACCATTAGTCGTATACATTAGACAATTTTGTGCGGCTAACCATCCGTTTTGTGAGTCAGTGAAGAATATTGAAGTCATGCCCATATCTGTTGCAATCTCGTAAGATATCCATGAATTGCCTCCATCAGTTGTTTTTAATATTTTTGTATAAGGATTAGAGGCAACATTTGCAATCCATCCGATATCCTGATTTATAAAACAAATTGAATTTAGAAAGCCACTAACACCAGGATTTTGGGAGTCCCAGGTTTTTCCTCCATCTGTGGTTTTTAAAATTGTTCCGTCTCCTGATATCCAGCCGGTTGTGGAATCAACAAGGAAAACGTCAAGTAAATATCCAGGAGAGGATCTTTTATCTGCATCCCATTTTTTGCCACCGTCAGAAGTCCGTAATATCACAGATTTATAGCTATTGGTTGCATCATCCCAGCCACCACCAACCGCGATACCATTATTAATGTCTGAGAAACAACACGATTCTAAACGGATGGTTGTGCCACTGGACTGATATGACCAAGTAATTCCACCGTTGGTTGTTTTCATAATTTTCCCGTAATCGCCCACTACCCAACCTACACTTGAGTTTACAAAATGGATTGAGTTAAAATTGAACATATCCTGCTGAATATTCTGATAACAGATTTCCCAATTTTTACCGCCATTGTTGGTCTTGATAATTGTCCGATTACTCCCGGCTGCCCAACCAGTACTATTATTTATGAAACAAGTAGAGTAAAAAGTCTCACGAGTACCACAGTTTAAAAGTTTCCATTTATTGGCAATCTCAAATTTCCAGATTTCAGACCAGCCGTAAGATTGATCTGAAATTACCGCACCTACTCGCCAGAAATAACTGGTCTTCTTTTTTAAATCGGATATTTGAATTGTGTCGGCATTGCAATAATCATCATAAACTAAATCGTTCAGATTTTTATCAAGGGCGATTTGAACCCGATAATTATCAATTCCATCAACTTTACTCCAGGAAAGAATAGGATTCTCCGAGACTCCAATTGCATCATAACCCGGGCTTTTAAGAATCGGGGTTGACGCTATTCCACCAGTAGTTGTCTTAATTATTTCGCCGTGATCTCCAACTGCCCAGCCTGTTCCGGAATTGGTAAAAAAGACGGAATAGAGATGTTTTTCTGTCCCACTGACTTCAACAGTCCAGGTTTCACCACCGTCTTTTGTTGATAGGAGTACACCAGCATAACCAACTGCCCAGCCGATGACGGAGTTAATAAAATGTACTGAATTCAGGTTAACTTGTAAATCATTGTTGCATTTTTTCCAGTAAATCCCGGCATCATTGGTTTTCAGGATGCAGCCATACTCGCCAACTGCCCAACCGTTATTGGGGTCGGTGAAAAACACAGACTTTAGTAAATAATTACTGCCCTGAGTTTTTTCCCAGGTTGTCCCGCTATCAATGGTTTTTAAGATAAGATACTGACTACCGCTGCCTCCTACCGCCCAACCGGTTGAATCATCAATGAAATAGATCGAATACAACGCGGGCAGCGATTCCGGAGTTTGATTGATCCAGGTCATTCCTCCATCAGTAGATTTATATATCCGTGCTTCTGAAAATGAACCATTCCAGGTACTGCCGGCAATCCAGCCGGTTTTTTCGGTTGGAAAAGATACGGCATAAATGTTTATCTTATTGCTAATTGAAAAATTATTCCAGGTCGTTCCACCATTATATGTTTTAAAAATGACACCCTCCTGACCAACTACCCAGCCAGTGTCCGGATTTATAAAATGTAAGGATTCCAAATAAGAATTGGTGAAGGATGGCAGTTTATTCCAATTGATTCCGCCGTCAAGCGTTTTAAGAAATGTACCATGATCTCCAGCGATCCAGCCGATGTTTTCAGAGATAAACTGGACGTAATTTAGGGGAGAGCTGGTGTTACTGTACTGATGATACCAGCCCGAGGGTGCATTTTCGCACCAAAAAGACCATGTTTCGGACCACGCACTCATCAAACTTCCTTTTCTTATCCTCACTTTCCAATAATAGTAGTGTCCATATGATAAACCATAAATTTGGGTACTGCTTGTTTTTAACGTTGAATCTACATAGAGTGGCTCGCTGAAATTCCCATAATCATCCGTTACTCTTAATTCATAAAAATCCACGCCGTTATATTCCTGCCATTTTAATATCGGGTAAATACTGACAAATTGGGCGGAATTTTCCGGCGCAATTAACACTGGTGTTGGAAACAATGTTTTAAAATGCCAGGTTTCTGACCATTCACTTTTACCTAATGTATTTTGCGCATTTACCCGCCAATAATAAGTCGTATCAATCATCAAATCGGATAGTTGCAAAGTTGTATCGGTGGTGATACTATCAATAAAAATGCTACTGAAATCGGGATCCGTTGCTAACCGCACTTGATAATAATCGGCGTCGGTGCATGCATGCCAGACGAGTTCAAATGATAGGGGCAGACTCACAGAGTTGTTTAGCGGATAGACAAGTGATGGTTGGGTGGTTAATTCGATACCACCCGTATTAGTTTTTACAATAGTACCCGAATCACCGACTGCCCATCCTCTTATAGAGTCGGTGAAAAATATCGAGTAGAGATTTTTCTCGGTATTGCTATTTTGTGATCTCCAACTATCTCCGGCATTAACGGTCTTAATAATAACACCCGATTCGCCAGCTACATAGCCGGTATTTTCATTGGTAAAGTAAACAGAATTTAACATTCCGCCTTTTTGTATATAATTTAACGGCCAACCAGGCTCATCAATTAGTTTCCGAAATATTAGAGAATAGGGATAATCTGAATCGCTACCTATTGTCCAGGTAGTAACCATTTCGGTTATTAAAATTGAATTAAGATTGAAGTTTGGTGAATAGGATTCAATTGACCAGTTAATTCCTCCATCAAATGTACTAAGGATTGTCCCATAATGCCCAACGGCATAGCCTAACTGAGAATCAAAAAAATAGGTTGAGCGCAGCTGTGAATTAACACCACTTTCCCGTTTTGTCCAGGATAAACCACCATCTACAGTACAAATAATTACACCGGAATCGCCAACACCCCAGCCGGTTAGTGTGTCAATGAAAAAGACTGAAAATAATGTCTTATCGGTCCCGCTGTTTTGGAGCTGCCAATCAGTTCCGGCATTGGTTGTTTCTAGTACTATACCGGAATCGCCAACAATCCAGCCATGAGTCTTATTGATAAATTGAATTGAATAGAGATTCTGCGAAATTCCGAGAAAATGCGATTCCCAATTTTTTCCGCCGTCAACTGATTTCAATACTGTCGCGGAATTACCAACAATCCATCCTGTAGTCGAGTCAAGAAAGCAAACTGAATGCAGAGTTTGGTTCGTTCCGCTTTGGCTTGGAATCCATTGGGCAAAACAAAAATTAATTGAGAGGAACACTAAGAAAATAACTGATCTTTTCATGTTTTCACCTCACAATGCAAGTTAAAAAGGAGTAGTTGATGCATCACCGGAAATACAGACATTTGTAACTCGGATTAAGTGTAAAAATCCTTTCTGGAGAAATGTGGTCAAATATGCTAAACACTACTAATGTAATGATGTATTTCCACTTATTTATTTTACTCAATTTTTTAGCTGGGCACAATAAAATTTTTGAGGAGTGCTTAGCAGATCCCATTTTCCATCTAAGTTATTTTTTGATAGGAGTCACAAAACGATGTTAATGTTAACTCAAGGCAACCGGTTTTGCCTATTTAATCACATTTTATCACACAAAATTGCCTAAAATCCATATATTTAGATGGTATTTATAGAGTGATGAAGTGTTTGATTGTATTGGATCGAGGATCAAAATACTCACTACTGAAAAGCAAATTATATGTTGTGATGAAATGTTACAGGTGTGCACGATCTTTTAGATCCTGGAACTGGATAAATCTTTAACCATTAAAAGAAATTATTGAAGCTGACTTGTGCTCAAAATGAAATGACAAAAATAGGTGCAAAAACAGGGTTAAGTTGATGAATATAATTTTTTCTAAAGTGTATGACATCGGCATTGTGGGACGGTTGATTATCCTGATTCTGATTATACTCTCGATTATTGCCTGGGGAATTATTCTTGAAAAGCTCATTCTCTTCATTCGCAGTCGGCGCGAAAACCAAAAATTTTTAACTCTGTTCCAGACATATCCAGATTGGCATAATGTCGAAAAGCAGACGCAGTATTTCCGCCACAGTCCCTTGCGAAATCTATTTGTGAAAATATTTGCCGAGGTGCAGAACGAGACCCTTAATAACGTCGAGCCGAAGTCAACAAATTCCGATAGTGAGACCAATAACTCATCCAGTACAAATATAACTCTTTATAAAGCGTTAGCCGATTCAATCATTAATACCGAACTCACGACCTATGAAAAAAGGTTAGTGTTTCTGTCGTCAACTGTCAGTTCCAGCCCATTCCTGGGATTGTTTGGTACGGTTTGGGGCGTGATGCAGGCGTTCATGAGTATTGGCTTGCGAGGTTCGGCAGCTATTACGGCGATTGGACCCGGGATTGCCGAGGCATTGATTACCACGGTAGTTGGTTTGGCGGTTGCTATTCCGGTTCTTTTCGCCTATAATCTGATCGTTGATAAAATCCGGAAATATGAGAATCAGATGCAAGTCCTTGCCAACGACATGATTAGAAAAATAATTCAGGGAAAGATTCATGGCGGAGCGCAAATATAAACCGCTAACCGAAATAAACATCACTAATCTTGTTGATGTTACCATGGTGTTGTTAATCATTTTTATGATTACGGCGCCATTGATTCATAGCGGTATTGAGGTTGAGTTGCCCAGTACTAATCGGGAAGCACCCGCTGTCCGGGAAGGGATCATGGTCACCTATAGTACCGATGGTCGGATTTATATTGATGGCGATCCAGTGGTTGAATCCGATTTCGAGAGAGTCCTGATTAAGCACTGGATACAAACCGGTAAGAAGCCGATTTTATTGAGTGCCGATCGCGAGATTGACTATGGGCGGATTATCACTCTAATTGACCGGATCAAGTCAACCGGGGTAACCGAATTAGGCTTGATTGTCGAAACGGAGCATAAGAAAGAGTGAATCATCCCTTTATTATTTCGGTTATGATGCACATCGTCTTTTTTGGAGTGATGGGTCTGTTTGCTGTTCGCAGCCGCCCCGATGTTATGACGCTTCCGGTACAAACCGTGCGCTGGATCAATATTGTTCCGCCGGTTGCTCTCCCAGTCACGGAACCGGCACCAACTCCTCCGGCAAAGCCGGCAGTCCGTGCTCCCAAAACCAAGACCGAAAGAGGAACTGCAATACTCCCGGAAAAACCAGCCAAGCTTCCGGAAATCCAGCCAATCCCGGAACCAATTCCGGAGAGTACGATAGCACCAACTGAGCCTTTGCCCGAAATGACGGCAGAGGCGGATAATTCAGCTACTGCTACCGTGGCAGGTTTACCGGATGCAACCGGACTGAAAGTTGACGAACCCGATTTTACTTTTTTATACTATTTGAATATTATCCGCAACCGTATCCAGGAGTACTGGCAGCCGCCGCGCTTAGTATCCAGCCAATCGCAGAACCAGCAAGCCATGGTCATGTTTAAGATCAGTCGCTCCGGTAATATATCCCAGATTCGGGTTGAGCAGTCCTCTGGCAATTTTCTATTTGATCAAGCCGCTCAGCGGGCGCTCTATGAAGTCGCCCAATTACCGCCCCTGCCGGTTGAGTATGGTGGCAATGAATTAACGGTCCATATTGAATTCGAGACTTTACGATGATTCAATTTAGGAAAATCTATTCACTTCTATTAATTATGACTTCCATTTTTCCTATAATTCTTATGGCTCAGACTGACGTGTTTCTGAAAATCCAATCCGGAGAGACACGCCGGATCAATATTGCAGTTGAAGAATTTAGTACCAACCGGAATCCGGAGTTGGCGAAGGATTTACATCAGATTATTATTGATGATTTGAATAATTCGGGATTTCTGGCGGTTGTTGATTCTGCCATAAGTGACTCTGCAAATCAGATTGCTGAGGTATATGTGACCGGTGAGATTACGCACAAAAGTAGTCGGTTCAGGTTCGAATTCAACCTTTTAGAGGCTGTTACCAACCGCAAGCTTTTAACCAAATCGTTCAGGGCTTTTCCCTTTGCCGTCCGGGCGCTGGCTCATACTGCGGCAGATGAAATTGTTTACCAGTTATGCGGGGATTATGGGATTGCCTGCACAAAAATTGCGTTTGTTACGGAACAGAAGGGCAGTAAAGAACTGGCGATCATGGATTATGATGGTCAGCGTCTGAGAGTGTTGACCCGGACTAATTCCCTGAATTTAATGCCGTGCTGGTCGGATGATGGGCAATTTCTGCTTTTTACGACCTATGCCTGGGGTGGTGGTCCGCTGTTAGGAAAATACACCTTGAAAGATAAAAATATGTTCCGCTTCGTGGATAATCCGGGTACTTTTACTGCACCAGCCTATTCACCCGACGGCAAGAAAGTCGCCTTTGTGCTAACCCAAAATGGCAATTCCGACATATATATTGCCAATCGGGATGGGGAAGATCTGCAACGCTTGACCAATAATCCCGGGATTGATACCGGGCCTTCCTGGTCGCCTAACGGGCGGGAAATAGTCTTTTCATCAGATCGGAGCGGATCACCCCAGATTTATATTATGGATGCTGAAGGTGGTAATGTGCGGCGCTTGACCTACGAGTACAATTACAATTCCTCGGCCAAATGGTCGCCCAAAGGAGATCGGATTGTTTTCGTTACCCTGAAATCCAATCGGTTTCAGCTGTGTCTAATTGATATTACCGGAGAAAACCTGACCTGTCTCACTGAGGATTTGGCAAGTTATGAAAGCCCGGCCTGGTCGCCGGACGGCAATCATCTGGTATTTACTTCGAACCGTGGTGGTAAATGGGATATTTACAGTATACTCCGGGACGGCTCGCTGTTGCGCCGATTGACTTTTAGTGGCGGCAATACCGGTCCCAGCTGGTCGCCGCGTTTGAAACCTTTTGATTAAAAAAACATTTATGATTTGAGTGTCCAACGCTAATGAATTGAGAAGGAGAGATAAAAATGAAAAGACTTCTTTTAGTGCTAATTTCGATGGTTTGCATTGGCTTACTTTTTAATGCCTGTAGTAAAAAAACCGCAATGGTCCAAGCTGAAAAACCACAAACGGTGACGGCAGCACCCACAGCCCAACCGAGTAAACCTGCTGTTCAACCACCAACCCAGCCGGCTAAACGGGAGGAGCCTGCACCTGCCAAACGGGAAGAGCCCGCACCAGCACCAGCAAAATCGGTTCTGCCGGATAAAACCGATCTGGAACAGAATCTTTCGGTGAGGACAACCCTCGAAGATAAGGTTCTCCAATTGGAAACGATTCACTTCGATTACGACAGTTACGAACTGCGAACGGATGCGATCAAGATTCTCGAAGAGAGTGCACGTCTATTGAGGAAATATCCGACAGCAACGGTTACCATTGAGGGTCACTGTGATGAACGCGGCACGGTGGAGTACAATATTGCCCTTGGTGAACGGCGCGCCTGGGCAGTTAAGAGCTATCTGGTCGATTTTGGTATAAATCCCGAAAATCTGATTACAATCAGCTATGGAAAAGAGAAGCCAATTGATCCGGGGCATGATGAAGATGCCTGGGAGAAAAATCGCCGGGCTGCAATTGTACCCAATCCGGAATAGACCAATTTCTGAAATCATAACAAGGAAAAAAGTGCCTTTGAAATTTACGCCAATAATCCTCGCCGGTCTGATACTATTTGGCTTAACCACCTGCGCTACTCGGACTGATGTCGTCAGGATCCAGGAAGGCATCTATTACCTCCGTAACCAGATTCAGGATATCAGGCAGATTACCGAGGACAATCGGGAAAAGCTCGCAACGATTCCTGAGTCGCTCACTCAAATTCCTGAAATTGAGGCAAGGAATGCCGAAATATTGGCCAGACTCGACTCGCTGGATCAATCGGTGGCGGCTTTGCAGGATGCTACCGATCGCCTGCGAGCGGATGTTGGCGTAAAATTATCCGGTGTCAAAGGGAATGTCAGTGTCATTGGTAGTAAGTTGGATGATAACAGCTATCGCACCGACAAGCTAATTGGTAAGGTGGAGTCACTTACCAATAAAATGACCGATATTTCCGCCAAGATGGAAAGCCAGATAACTAAACCTGCGGCATTGCCAGGAGAACCATCTTCTACAGAAATTTTCAATAATGCTTATCGCGATATGTCTAAAGGAAATGTGGAACTGGCAATCAGTGGATTTCAAACTTTTTTAGAGCTTTATCCCCAGAACGAACTAGCCGATTTCTGTCAGTATTATCTTGCCGAAATAGCCTACCAGCAATCGGATTTCAAACGCGCAGCTACCGAATATACACTGCTGATTGACCGCTATCCGCGCAGTCAGAAAATTGTCAATGCCCAGTACAAATTAGGTTTATGTTACTTGAAAATGAATGAACCAACCCGTGCCAGTGCCTTTTTTAACCAGGTGATTCAGCAATATCCGAATACCGAGGAGGCGCTTCTTTCCCGCTCGCGGCTGGAAAAGATAGCAGA
>CAZAKO010000067.1:0-11325 GCA_964485745.1 uncultured bacterium | reverse complement strand
CTATTCCATATACACGCCGGTGCCGATAAAATATTCGGTGTCTTTAATCGGCTCGACATATCCAAGCTTGCGTTTTTCGCCGGTTTCACCCGGTTTGATCCAGTAATATTCGACAAAACCGCCGCCATTCTGCGCCGCGGCAGAAAGTTCGCGGATGACATACTTCCCGCGGCAATCCTGGTAGTTATATAAATTCTGTCCGAGTAAATCTTTTTGGGTGGCATGGGCGATATTCACACAATCGAAATTATAGACATAGAAATAGCCTGAATTATCGTCATAGAAGCGCACTGAATCAATGGCGGTTTGAATGAAATTGATGCGCTCATTTTCGGAATTAATAGTAATCAGTAATTCAGCCAACATTACCGCATGCGAGTGTACTACCGCGACCGCGATTTTTTTATTCCAATCGAGTGTCTCCGAGGAGTTGGTGGGCGACTTTTCACTGCAAGCAAATTCGATAAGTACTAAGGTTATACCAACCAGAATAACGAACCAAACTTGATGCTGAATTAATTTGAATGTTTTTCTCACCACTCACCTTTTTAAAATAAAACCGAATATTGAAATGATTAATTATAAAAAACGCAACTAAGAATTACAAACTCTTTTCCTGCCTGTTAAACTCGGCTTAATAACCTGAAAAGGGTTACTCTTGCTTCGCAGAAGTGGAATTTGTAAGTTAACACCCAGTTAATCGAAAAGGAGATCTGCATGCGTCCCATCCAAAAATTCACCGTATCGCCGGTATTGCCGGATAAATTAAAATGTTTGAAAGATATTGCTTATAATTTATGGTGGACCTGGGATGCGGAAGCGCGTGAAATTTTTCGTCGGCTGGATCTCGATTTATGGGAAGAAGTACGGCATAATCCGGTCTTAGTTTTAGCCAAAATTGGTCAGGAGGTACTAGAAAAACGAGTCAAAGACGAAAGTTTTTTATATCAGTTAGATAAAGTCCGTAAAAATTTTGATTATATGCTCCAGAAGTCATCCTGGTTTCAAGCGGTTTATAAAAGTGATATTCCATTGAATGTGGCTTATTTCTCGATGGAATATGGCATTACCGAGAGTTTAGCCGTCTATTCGGGAGGGCTGGGGATTTTGTCTGGTGATCATTTGAAATCTTCATCAGATTTGGGAATACCGCTTACCGCGGTTGGCTTATCCTATCAAAATGGCTATTTTCAGCAGAGTATCAACGTTGACGATTGGCAGGAGGAGAAAGTTGCTGCAAATGACTTTTATAATATGCCGCTGAATATTGTCAAGGATGGAGAAGGCAACCGGGTCATGATTAACCTGCCGTTCCCCGGACGAACCATTTTTGCCCAAATCTGGCGCGCCGATGTTGGTCGGATACCACTTTTTCTACTCGATACTAACGTTGATGAAAATAGCCCTGAAGATCGAAAAATTACCGCAGAACTTTATGGCGGCGACCGGGAAATGCGGATTAAACAAGAAATTCTGTTGGGTATGGGTGGCATCCGCGCCCTGAAAGCAATTAATACACCGATCGGTGTTTTTCATCTTAATGAGGGGCACTCGGCTTTTTCCAATCTTGAACGAATCAAGAATTTGGTTCAGGATTACCAATTAAATTTCTATGAGGCACTTGAGGTTGTCAAATCCAGCTCCATTTTTACAACTCATACCCCGGTCCAAGCCGGGATTGACATCTTTTCACCGGAGCTGATTGAAAAATATTTTAAAGACTATTGTAAAGACATTGGCATTACGATCAATGAGTTACTGGCTCTGGGACGGAAAAATGCCAACGATTTGAAGGAGGAATTTTCCATGGCGATTCTCGCCATTAAGCTTTCCTTCAATACCAATGCAGTCAGTCAATTACATGCGAAAGTTTCCCGGAATATGTGGAAATCGCTGTGGCCTGAGGTGTTGACCGAGGAGGTCCCAATTTCAAGTATTACCAATGGCATTCATCAAGCTTCGTGGGTATCGCGTGAGATGGCCGATTTGTACTACCGCTATCTTGGTCCAGAATGGTTTTATGAACCGACGGGAAAAGATGTTTGGAAAAATATTTATCAGATTCCGGATAGTGAATTGTGGCGGACTCATTCGATTCGCCGGGAGCGGTTAGTTGCATTTGTCAGACGAAGCCTGATTAAACAGTATCAAGACTTGGGTAAGCCTGCTCATGAGGTCGAGCGCGTTAAAAATGTGCTCAACTCGGATGCCCTTACGATTGGATTTGCCCGCCGGTTTGCGACTTACAAGCGCGCCGCATTACTTTTTTCTGATCCCGACCGGCTTGCCAAAATTTTGTCAAATAAGCAGTATCCGGTTCAAATCATTATTGCCGGGAAAGCGCATCCTCAGGATGTCGAAGGCAAGAAAATTATCCAGCGAATCCTCAAACTCTCGCATGAAGAGCGCTTTTACCATTCGGTTGTGTTTCTTGAAAATTATGATATTAATCTGGCTCGTTATCTGGTCCAAGGGTGCGATCTGTGGCTCAATAATCCCCGACGAGGATTGGAGGCGTGTGGGACTAGTGGCATGAAGGCAGCAGCTAACGGCTGTTTAAACTTCAGCACTTTGGATGGCTGGTGGGATGAAGTCTATCAGCCGGGAATTGGTTGGTGTATTGGCGATCGGGAAACTTATGCTGATGAAAAATACTGGGATCAGCTGGAAGTCAATATTATTTACAATATTCTCGAAAAAGAAATCATTCCGACTTTCTACTACCGGGATAATGACCGACTGCCGCGCGACTGGGTCAAGCGCATGAAGGCTTCAATCGTCGAAATCTGCCAGTTTTATAATACTAATCGGATGCTAAGTGATTACACAAACGAACTTTACCTTCCTTCGGCTAATCGAACCCAAAAAATGCAGGATAACTCTTTTAAATTGTCAAAGGAGTTAGCTAAATGGAAAAAACGGATCAGAGAGAATTGGAAGTCAATTCGCTTTTTGAAAGTCGGAACCAGCTCGACCAAGGAACTATCAGTGAAAAACACCCTGAATATTTCAACTGAAGTTTTTCTGGATGGAATTACTCAGCATGATATTGATTTACAAATCTATTATGGCAGAGTAAACAGCGAGGGTAAAATTGTTAACGGTAAATTGGTAAGTATGCAACATGAAAGTGATTTGGGAAATAATAAATATCGTTATACTGGTGTGATTGATAGTTGGGATAGTGGGTTAAATGGATTTACGATTCGAATAATTCCCAAACATGAGGGATTAATCCATTCCTTTGAGGAGGGATTAATTCATTGGTTTGAAGAGTAAAACGGTCTATATTACGGTGCAAATCCAGTAGTAAGAGTAACATTAAATGGAAATTATTAATGATCAAGAGGCAATCAGGCGGCTTAAAGTTGCGCAGCGAATTGTCGTTCTTACCGGTGCGGGAATTTCGGTCGAAAGTGGCATTCCACCATTTCGCGGAGAGGAGGGACTTTGGACAAAACTATCACCTCTGGAATTAGCTAGTTTTGACGCATTTTATTCAAATCCCGCCCGGGTCTCAGAGTGGTACCAACATCGGCGCAATATCATCGAAAAATCAAGTCCCAATCCAGGACATCGGGCTTTAAAGCAGCTACAGGAAATTGTCCCGGATTTTAAACTCATTACTCAAAATGTGGATGATTTACATCAACGGGCTGGCAGTACCGATGTGATTGAGCTCCATGGCAATATCATGGAGAATTATTGCGTTTGCTGCAACCAACATTACTCTACCTCCGAATTTGATGAAGTTTTTCGGTATAATTCTAATCATGTACCGCACTGCTATTGTGGTGGTCTGATTCGCCCGAATGTCGTCTGGTTTGGTGAACCTATTCCTGAGGAAAGTTTTGAGAAAGCTTACCAGGCAGCCATCCAATCGGAGGTATTTATTGCAGTCGGAACCTCGGCTCAGGTGACTCCAGCTGCAGATCTGCCGCGTTATGCCAAAAAGAATAATTCCTATTTGATCGAAATTAATCCCAATCAGACCGCAATAAGTGATATAGTTGATTTAAATCTAAGGGGTACATCGGGAACAATTTTACCAAAATTCGTTAAAGATTATCAGGAAATGATAAGCACCGATTAAGTTACAACTCGCAGAATGGCATCTTAAATCGAGTAGCTACCTTTGAAAAAATATCTGAGCGCTATATTTATAACTCTTTTGGGATTTCTGCTTTTAATTGAGCAGTGTGCTTATTTTAATACCTTTTACAATGCGCAACAATATTTTAAACAAGGTCAGCAGGCAATCGAAGAAAATCAGCAAGCTACGGTACCAATAAATATCCAGAAAATGTTTAATAGTGCCATTGAGAAAGCCAATAAAGTGCTGCGCAATTATCCCGAAAGTCGTTGGGTTGATGATGCCCTCTATCTGATTGCTATGTCACAATATTATAAGATGGATTATTTGAGTGCCCAGAAAACCTTTGAAGAATTTTTTTCCAAATATCCTGGCAGTCCTTTGCGGGCTGAAGCAGAGATCTGGTATGGCAGATGCCTCTGGAAATCGGGTCAGCAGGAATTAGCATTGTATCAGCTAAATCGCTCGGCTAAAATCGTTGATAATGATCGCATGAAGGCTGAAATCTATTCTGCAATTGCGGAGTTATACAAATCCTCAGGGCAGTTAGATTCTGCCATGCAATATTTTAAGTTAACTGTGAAATCTGGATTAGAGCTACCAATTGCAGCAAAAGCCCAATACACCATTGCTGAGATCAATTTACTGCAAGGGAATGCCGACTTGGCAATCAAGAATTTGGAAGAGATTTCCAAATATGGTGTCTCCCCTGAATTAAAAGACCAAATCCAAATTCTTTTAGCCCGGATCTATCGAGAGTCTCAGCGTTATGAAGAGGCACGTGAGCTCATCAATACCAAATTAAATGACGAAAAAAATGAGAGTATCTGGGGCGATTTAGAATATGAATTGGGATTACTCTACCTGGATGAAAAGGATTATGAGGCGGCTTATCAACGTTTTATTCAAATAACGGAAAAATATGCTAATCAACCAATTACCGCTTCGGCTTATTATCAGGCGGGTAATTTGGATATGGTTTATTTTCATGACTATGATCGGGCCCAAAAGAACTTTACAAGAGTAAGTCAAATAGATAAAAATTCAATGTATGCTTTTGATGCAAATAATCGGGTTACTGAAATTAACCGCTATTTTTCAATCAAAAAATTGTTTAATAAAACTCAAGATGAGGTGCGCCCCATCATTGAAGCCCTCCAAAAGATCGAATCAAAAACCCAGCTCGATAGTTCAGAGAATGTTGCCGGGGAAGAGACTAAGATTAAAGTTGAAAAACTACCTACTGTTAATCCGAAAGTTATTGACACTACGGCAGTATTTACGAACTATTATAAACAACTTTATGAAATTGGTGAGATCTACTACTTTAATTTCAATCTCCGCGATTCCGCCCTATCTTGTTATCAGAAAATATGGAACTCTCCGTATTTCAATTCCTATCGTGAACAGGCATTATATACAATGTACTATCTTTATGCCGCAGTAGGCGATTCCGGTCTGGCGCACAGTTGGCTGGATACCTTGCGGGTAAAATATCCCGATTCTGTTTATCTGACATATATCGAAAAGAAGGAGATCACTCTTCCCGATGAGGAGCTGCAGGCCCGTCGCTTGTTCTGGGATGCGGAAAAATGGTTAGACCTAATAAATCCCGATTCGTCAATTAATCAATTGGTTAAAATTAAGGATAATTATCCCCAGACCTATTATGCTGAAAAAAGTGTTTTTAATATTGCCTGGATCTTTCAAAATAAATATTATGATCTGGAAAATGCATTGAAATGGTATCAATCTTATATCGAAACTTATCCTAAAGGGGAATATATCTCGCAGGCTCAAGCAAATTATAATACTTTGAATAATATCGTTATTGCCCTGAATACTCCTCCCGATTCTACGGTAAAAGAGATTCCCAAAGAGGCAGAAGAGCCCCATCCCAAAAATCAAAAACTAATAGAGGACCAACCGGCAAAATAAAATTTGCTTAGTTTTACGAATACGATGAAATATTGTACTACTGGAGTTGTTCAGTCCAATCAACAAGTTGCCCAAGCAATCTTTCTAACTAAAATTCATACTCCAATAATTGCGCAGAATTGTTCACCTGCTCAATTTGTCAACTTCTATTTTCCCGATTCTGTGAAGCTTTTTCCGCGACCGTTTAGTATTGCCGGGAAAGAAGGAGAAAATATTCTAATATTGTATAAAATAGTCGGATCCCAGACTGCCCTGATGAGTCAGTGGTCAAAGGGCACTGAATTGAAGTTGTTAGGTCCTTTAGGCAATTCCTTTAAGATTACTCAGCGGCATTACACCAATTATATTCTGCTAGCTGGTGGGGTTGGGGCAGCACCATTATTATTTTTACGTGATGAACTGAGCGCAGTGGGGATAAAACCCTATTTTTTTATTGGCGCCAGGACCAATTCGGAACTGCCGCTAAACCAGGATGAAAAATCGCATTTGCTGCTATCTACCGACGATGGATCGGCAGGATTTCAAGGAACGGTAATTGCCCATTTTATCCATCATCTTAATCAATTTGCGGCTCCATCAATAGTCTGTACATGTGGTCCGGAAGCCATGCTGAAAGCATTAAAACAGTATAACTTGCCGGAATATTTCGATGTATTTGTATCGCTGGAAAGGGTGATGGCTTGCGGGTTGGGTTTATGTCAGGGTTGTGTGGTTAGAATGAGTAAACCTGCTGCAGAGCCGTGTTATTCATTGGTATGCAAAGATGGTCCGGTTTTTAATTTGAAAGATGTGCAATTAGATGATTGATCTATCCGTAGATTTGGGTAAAGGGCTGTCATTACAAAATCCAATATTGGCGGCTTCAGGAACCTTTGGATACGGGGATGAGATTGCGGATTTGGTAGAAATCGAGCAGTTCGGTGGAATTGTCACTAAATCGCTCAGCTGGCAACCACGGGTCGGTAATCCGCCGCCCCGGATCGTCGAAACCAGTGCGGGGATGATTAATTCAATTGGTTTAGCGAATATTGGTTTGGATACATTTTTAAAAGAAAAAGCGCCTTTTTTAAGTCGGCTCAAGTGTAAAGTAATCGTCAACATTGCGGCCAGTACTAAGAGTGAATTTATCCAGGTAATCCGTGTTCTCGATCGGGAAAAGTGGATTGCTGGTTATGAGATCAATGTATCCTGCCCGAATGTCGAAGAAGGGGGCATTGCTTTTGGGACAAATCCCAAAGTCCTTTATCGTCTGAGTGCCGAGTTACGCCAAAAAACAGATCGGTTTTTAATTATCAAGTTAACGCCGAATGTCACTGATATTGCGTCACTGGCTGTCGTCGTTCAGCAAAGCGGCGCCGATGCGATATCAATGATTAATACCCTTTATGGTGCTGCTATTGATATCAATACTTATAGACCAAAAATAAGCACGGTAATTGGTGGACTCTCAGGTCCGGCAATCAAACCGGTGGCTTTAGCACTGTTGATCAAAGCCCGCAAAGCCGTGGATATTCCGATTATCGGAATCGGAGGGATCAGTTGTGGCGCCGATGTGATTGAATTTATGCTAGCCGGTGCATCTGCGATTCAATTAGGTAGTGTAAATTTTTTCAATCCACTGGTAATGCATGAGATTCTCGATTTTCTCCAACAATATTTAGCCAAGCAACAAATCACATCTATTCGAGATATTATCGGTAAAGCACAATTATGAAAAAAAATTTGATAATTGGGATAATTTCTTTTTTAGTAATGTGTTCTTCTGCACCTCGATATCATTATAATGAGCCGGCAACTTCCAAAACCGGCTATAAGGGAACTCCCATGTTAATTCCGGGAGTGCAAAATACCGCGATTTTCAATGCCTCATACTATGGTCATCAAGACGGATTCGATGGCAAAAAAACCGCAAATGGTGAAATTTTTAATAAGAAAGATATGACAGCTGCCCATAAAACGCTGCCGTTTGGAACAGTTTTAAAGGTCACCAATCCTGCGACTGGAAAATCGGTAACGGTCCGGATTAATGACCGTGGACCTTTTATTCCCGGTCGTGATATTGATTTATCATATGGAGCTGCCATGCAAATAGGGTTGGTCGGAGCGGGAGTTGCGAAAGTTAAGGTAACTTTAGTCAAATGGGGAAGTGAAGAAACGGAAAATAATGAATAAAGAGAAAAGTCTTTCAAATTTTGCTTCACGAATGTTTATCAACCTGTTAGGAATTCCGGCAATTATCCTGCTGGCGCGAGCCGGTGGCTTGCCTTATGTAGTATTCTTTGGATTAGTGGCTATCTTAGGTCAGATTGAGTTTTATAATTTGATCAAGCAGAAGGGATTCCAACCCCGGGTTAATGTAGGTGTAGTAAGTGGCATTGTCTGGATTTTAGTTGCTTATCTATCACAAGACTTACTCTATCCCCTGTTATTACTGATTTTATTGGGCTTTTTATTAATTGTGCTATTCCACCCGGTCACTAATGCTATAGTTAATGTGGCTATAACATTTTTTGGATTTTTATATCTGCCATTTTTAATCTCAATCTTAATTATTCTGCGGGGGATGCCTGCAAGATATGATGGGGATTATCTTGATGGCTATTTCCTCGTGGTTATGGTTTTTAGTTCCATTTGGATCTGCGATGCACTGGCCTATGTGTTTGGAAAATGGCTCGGAAAGAGGCATAAAATTGCTCCAAAAATTAGTCCTGGTAAGTCCTGGGCTGGATGCATTGCCGGATTATGCGGAGCTTTAGCGACGGTGATCTTGTTTTATCGTCTGGATTGGAAGCCGGATAATCTGGGATTGAAAGACTTATTGATAATTGGTTTAATTACCGGGATTATCGGTCAGGCGGGAGATTTTGTCGAATCAGCATTTAAGCGCGATGTCGGTGTAAAGGATTCGAGTTCTTTACTTTTGGGGCACGGTGGCATATTGGATCGCTTTGATTCATTTCTAATTGCACCGGGATTTGTCTATTTGTACTTACTCATAGTCCTATAAATAAATGGATGGGCCTGATTTCACTACAATTGATTATTAAACAGGGAGTAGAATGTCAAATAACAATAACGATTCGCTGATTAAAAAATTAGACCTTTTAAGTGACGATCTTGATGATGACAAAAAACCAGTGGCAATTATTTTAGCGGCTGGACACGGCAAGCGGATTAAATCCGAGCGCTCGAAGATGCTTCATGAAATCTGGGGTGTGCCAACCGTAGTAAGGGTAGCCGAAGCGGCGCGGAAAGGTCTTAATTCCGATAACCAGGTGATTGTCGTGGGAATTAAAGCTCTTCAGGTAGCTGAGACTGTCGGACAAGCCCCCAACCGGATATTTGTCCTGCAAAAAGAACAAAAGGGAACCGGTGATGCAGCTTATGAAGCACTTAAGGCTCTAGAATCATCGGATAATATTGAAGATTTATACATTTTCCCCGGCGATATGGGATTGATTACGGCTGAAGTAATTGAACTTTTTAAGAAGGGATTTGAGATTTCCAACTGCGGCATGAAAATTCTTACCGGTATCTATCAAGGTGATCCAATCAATAATACCTATGGGCGAATTATTCGTGTTCCTGCAAAAGATATGAAAGGTCGCAGCTCCGGAGAGGATTTTGGAAAAGTAATTGAGATCAAAGAGCATAAGGATATTTTGGCAATTCCCGATGGGTATAGCTATGTCGCCGAATATAATGGACAAAAATATTCATTCTCCAAAGAGCAATTGTTAGAAATTAAAGAGTATAATACTAGCATCTATGCGGTTAAGTATCAACATTTGAAAAAATATATCTCTGCTTTGACTGCAGATAATGTTCAGGGTGAACTTTATCTGACTGATATTATCTCCATTTTTAACCAAAATAAAATTGCTGTTGGCGCCGATCCAGTCAGTGACGATAGTGCGGTCATCGGATTCAATGTCAAGAGCGTTTTGAAAGAGATGGAAGCTATTTATCGCCAAAAAGTCTATCTGAAATTGCGGGATATTATTGTCATTGAGGATGAGGATGATTTTTTTATTGCCGATGAAGTTGTCGAGCAAATCCTTGAATTAGACAAGCAATTTCCATCTCTGGATATTTTTCTTCAAAAAGGTGTGCATCTCTCGAAAGAAGTGAAGCTGAGCCGTGATGTCAGCATCTGGACGAATACCAATATTCGAGGAAATGTGGAAATTGGTGAGGGCACCGTCATTCAAGATAATGTTTCCATCCGCACCTATCCGTCTCAAACTTTGATTATTGGGAAAAACTGCATCATTATGCGAGGTGATATACTCAAGGGCAATCTGAAAGTCGGCGATAATACCCGAATCGAGTCCGGTGTCAACATCACCGGCAGTGATGAGTATCCGACCATTGTTGGCAATAATGTTATTATTAAAGGCATATCATATATCTTTGGTTCGATAATCGAAGATGGTATCTTTATCGAGCATTCCATTTTAAAATGCAAGAAGGTTGAGCGCACAATTAAAAAGGACGGCTCGATCCAACCGATTCGCTGGGTAATGCCCCAACCCCAGGGATTGGATATTATCAAAGATCTATAATTTTTTTTCGGAGAGCTCAGGGCTACACACTGTAACCCGATAGCTTATTTTATCCATTTTTTATTTTTCCTTTGCATTTTGCTTTGGTTTAATTTATATTACTTACGAGTAACTTACGAGTAATGGAGAAATTAGCAATGAACAAACAACTTTCACCCAAAAAACAGCGGTTTCTGGAATTTATTCGCAAATTTACCGCTGACCATGATCGAGCCCCAACTTTTCACGAGATCATGAGGGGATTGAAAATCGGATCGCTGGGGACGGTGAACTGGTATGTCAAGGAGTTGAAAAATCTGGGCGTTTTGGAACATGGGAAAGCCAATGCCAAACGGGCGTTAGCGATTACAGACCAAGTTTTTGGCAATGAATTGCCGCTGCTGGGACTGATTGCTGCCGGTTATCCCCTGGAAGCGGTTGAGAACCGGGAAACCATTGCGGTACCGCCAACTTATGTTCATCCTGATAATTATGTTTTGAAAGTCAAAGGTAGTTCGATGATTGGCGATCATATCGAGGATGGTGATTATGTAATTGTCCACTGGCAATCCGAGGCATTCCCGGGCCAGACAGTGGTTGCCTTTATCAATGGCGAAGCGACGTTGAAACGTTACTATCCCAAAGCCGACAGGGTAGAACTGCATCCCCGTAATCCGGAGTATGAGATAATTCATGTCTCGCCAGACGACGAATTCCGGATTGGTGGGATAGTACTGGCGATCCTGCGGC
>CAZAKO010000066.1:2450-11348 GCA_964485745.1 uncultured bacterium | reverse complement strand
ACCGTAGCTTCGCCAAAGACCATCTGTTCATAGGAGGTATCCACCTTGCCCCAGGAGCTGGCTTCCTTTAAAGTCGAGCCCGAGAGTGCGCCATCCCGTTCGTCGGCAACTGTCAGCTGAACGGCGTATTTGTGCATTGGCTTTTCCTCGCCCAGAACATCGGTTGCCACAACCACATCCTGGGTAAAATTTTTCGGCACGCCGCCGCCAATCATAAGAATACCGGTCTCTTTGCAAGCCAGTTTGATTTGAGTCAGTTCCAGAAAATCCCGGGCGGAATCAAGGCTGACATAATTTTCCTTTTTATGCCACTGGTGATAAATCAGACCAAAACCCGCCGAGCAATCGGAAAAAGCCGGTACGAAGATTGGCACTCCCTTTTTGAATGCCGAATAGATGACCGATTTAGCGGACTTGACTCCTTTCTCATTTAAGTATTTCCCCATTTCATAGATGAACTCACGGGAGGAGTACGGTCGTGGCTCAAGCTTCTCGGCAATCGCTGCCACCGTCAGATCGCAAACCCGCAGTTCTTCTTCATCAATATAGGTATCGTAAATCCGATCAATCATTAATTCGTGCAACTCGGCGTCATTGACAAATGGTGTTCCCAGATAATGCCTGAAGCCCAGCGCCTCGAGGAAATCCTGATCCACGATAATCGCGCCGGTGGAAACGATTACATCAATCATGTTATTGTCAATCATGTCCGCCACAATATTCTTCAATCCGGCGCTAAACAGTGATCCTGCCAGGGTCAGGATGATCTGACAATCCTGATCCTGCAGCATTCGATTATAAATATCAGTCGCCCGGGCTAAGTTGCGGGCTTGAAATGCCATCTTGCGATAAGCTGCGATAATCGGTCGGCTATCGAAGGATTTGATCTCAATCTGTTCGACGACCTCTTTTAAGTAATCTTGCTTTTTCATCGGTTCTTCTCCTTGGAAAAGATCATACTCAAAGTGCGATAGATTAATTTGGCTGCCAGAAAATCCGGCGCTCTATTGGCAGGATTGGGACAAAGTTCGACCACATCCAGCGCCACGATATTCTTCCGGGCAACGACTCCTTGAATAATTTTGATTACATCATACCAACCCAAACCACCCGGCTCGGGAGTACCGGTCGCAGGCATCATCGCAGGATCGAATACATCCAGATCAATAGTAAGATAGACATTTTCGGTCAACCGTTCATTAATCCAATTTAACGGGTTGGGATGATCAAACAACTGATGAGCAAAAAGAACTCGAGAAGGATCGAGATGGATTTTTTCGGAGCTGTCCATACTGCGGATACCTACCTGGACGATTGGACAGAGTTCCTGCACTCGTGCCATGACGCAGGCATGATTATACCGGCTGTGCTCATATTCTTGCCGTAAATCTAAGTGCGCATCTAACTGCAAGACCGAGACATTATTGAATTTTCCCACCACCGCCTGAACCAGCCCAACGGTAACCGAATGTTCACCGCCAACTCCAACCAGGAATTTACCATCTTGCAGAACCTTTTGCGCCGACTTATGAACAGCTACTACCATCCGCTCCGGCTCGGCAGGACATTCAACCGGCGCGAGAGTTACAATACCCTGTTGATATACTTCGCTGTCCGTTTCAATATCGTACAATTCCATATTCGCGGATGCAGCCAACAAGGCTGTGGGACCTTTATCGGCACCCTTAATCCAGGTCGAGGTGCCGTCATAAGGGATAGGCAAGATGGCAATCCGGGCACTCTCATAATGAGAGAACTTAGGTTCTAAACCTCCGTATGCCCCCGGATTGGAATTTGTAGCAATTGAATTCATATTAGTCACTTATTTTTCCGTCTCTATACCATTCCAATCCCAAGACTTGCCAATTAACCATAGATGATTTTGATTGAATGTAGTCAATCATAAACACATATTGATGGGTAATTCTGATAACTCTATTCATCTCCGGTATCACATTTAAAAAATAGAGCCAGGCACTCAGATTGTCAAGGATTTCGGGATCGGACTATTCCTCAAGTGCCTTAATTTGGTTGTCGAATTCACGCAATTGAGGGAGATACAATGCCAGAACAACAAAGAAAAAGAGAAAATCCGCAAGGGGAAAAGCCACCCAGATGCCATCCAGTTGAAACCAATGCGACAATAAAAATACCAGTGCGATTAATACCACCTGCCGACCGACAGTCAGTTCGAGCGCCTGCCGGGCTTTGCCGATCGCCTGAAAAAGTGTTGTACCGACTACCTGGAATCCGGTAAACGGCAAGGCTATAATAAAAATCCGCAGAGCACGGCTGCCAATCTCTATCAGGTTCTGATCGGTGGTGAAAACTGACAGCAGAATTCGCGGAAACAGGACAATAATCACCGCCCCGGTAATCCCGATGATGGTGGTTGCCTGAATCGAAAGGTGTAAAACTCGCTTAGCTTTTGCATAGCGTTTAGCACCATAATTAAAACCGGTAATCGGCTGCAATCCCTGAGCAATACCGAAGATTGGCATGGAGATAAACATTAGAATGCGGTGCATGATGCCAAAGATCGCAATCGCCAGATCGCCACCATAGATTCTCAGGGTATGGTTCATAAAGATCACCATTATACTGGTTGAAATTTGGCGCAGAAAGGAAGCCGAGCCAATTGCCAGGATTTCGGTGACGATTTTTGTCTCTAAGAGCAGATCCTTAGGCTTAATTTTCAGGCTGCTCTTACCCGCCGAAAAATAGATCAACAGGTAGATGACTGCAGTGAATTGGGAAATCACGGTTGCCCAGGCAGCGCCCTTAATCCCCCAACCAAACCCGAAAATAAAAATCGGATCGAGAATAATATTCAGGATTGCCGACACTAACATCGAGGTCATTGCCACAGTTGCGCGACCTTCAGATCGCACAATACTATTACTGGTCATTGCAAAGGAAAAGAAAACTGTTCCATAAAGAATAATGGAAGCGTAGTCCTTTGAATACGGTAAAATGGTGTTAGACGCCCCAAATAGCCGCAGTAGCTCATCAATGAAAATATTACCCAGCGTAGCCATGATAATACCAAATCCAACCACCAGCATCAGGACATTGCCAAAAGTTTTCTCTGCCTTGGGATAATCACCCGCACCCAGCGCGATCGAAATCATCGCCGCTCCGCCAATGCCTAACATCTGGGCAATTGCCATCACCACCATCTGAATCGGAAAGACAATCGCAATCCCGGCAATCGCCAGAGTACCAACGCCCCGCCCCACAAAAATCGTATCAACGACATTATACAGCGCCGTGACGAACATCCCGATCATCGCCGGCGTGGACAGACTAACTAACAGGCGACCGACTCTCTCATCAGCTAAAATGTGATTATTCTCATTCATTTCATAATAACCATGCCGCCAGTCCAAAGTAGAACAGAAGCGTTAAAATATCTGCAAGAGCTAAAGTCACCGGACCAGCAGAAATCTTCGGATCAAGCCGCAGGGCATGCAAAAGTGCCGGCACGCTTAATCCCAGCAGACAAGCCATGCTTAAAGCCAGCAGAATACTCACCCCGATAACGAAACCAATTAAGGCAGCTCCATACCAAATCCAGGCAATCAAACCAACTACAATCCCACAGGTAATTCCCAGCAGGAATGCAGTACCCGCCTCTCGACGCAGTGCTCGCAAATACCAGATAACCGTTGGTTGCATTGAGCGCAGCGCCTGGATCGTCACAGTCATGGACTGCATACTTACACTTTCACCCAATCCCAGCATGAGCGTGAGGAAAAACGCCAGTACAATACTCTTCGCAAGGGTAACTTCGAAGGCACTTGCCAGCAGGGCACAAATCAAGCCGCTGCCAATAGTCGCAATCAACCAGGGAAAACGAAACCGAAACGCCCGCACCGGCGAGGCATCCCGTAATTGTGAAATCCGAAAACCAATAGACTCAAACAGTGCATCCATTTGCTCTTTCTCGGCAATATCGAATGCTTCCTCCCCTAATAGGCTGATATCTATTACCCCGACAACCTTCCGAGATTCATTAACCACCGGAAACGCTAAAAACTTATGCAGCATAAACGCTTCACATGCTTCCAATACGGTGGCGGTGTGCGGAATAGTCACTACCCGCGGAATCTTCAAGTCTGACAATCGTTCTGATAAGGATGCCGTCAAGAGGCGACGGGTAGGTAAGACTCCGGAGAGTTGGTTAGCTTCATTCAGCAGATAGAAATAGACAATCTTTTCTCCGATACCGCGCTGCCGAATGTCATCCAAAGCCTGCTGGACTGTAAAACTTTCCGGTAGCGATGTCACATCCTTGCGCGCTAAAGTCATTACCGGTTGATTTAAACTATTATACCGATGGATCATATGATAAACCTTTTGATTTCACAACAAGTAGTCAGGACGAAATTGTAAGCAATGCAAATTGCCAGATATAAAACGACCGCCATCCCGAAAAAATTATTTCCATTAATCATCCTCTCTGGTCCTCAACCAAAGGTTGATCATTCTGCATTTAAATGAGTTTTTCAATAACCAACAGGGTGCAAATATAGGTAATATCAGTTGGGTTTGCAACTCAGTCAGTCGGTTAATATTGAATAGACTTGACTCAGGTTTCCAACTTGAGTCAAGTCAGTATCTATATTTATCATCAATGAGTAGCGCAAGAAATGTTTTAGCTCCTAAGAATTTTTCATATTCGTATATAGTTGCCTGATAGTCGGCTGGACTGCTAAAATGGTTCAGCAGAATTTCATTTGAAAATAAAGTTCCCTTTCTTAAACCCAACCACTCTTTATAATTCGAAAATTCCCAATCTTCAGGTGCTCTACATAACCCAGCCTTGACGGGATTACAGTGGATATACTGACAGAGATAAATCAGGTAGTCTTCATTGATTATTCCTTTATGTTGCAATTTATTGCCCAATAATTTCCCCCAGCGCCTGTATTTCCAGTTGTATTTTTGCGAATAAAACGAAAATAAATGATTAAAAATATGATTAGCAGCCAGATCTGATTTCTGGCGCAGTAAAAAATGGAAGTGATTGGGCATTAGACAATAAGCAAAAATTGTTACAGGAATATTAATGATTATTTCCTTGAGCTTTTTTAAAAACAGTATGTAATCCGCCGCACTTCTGAATAACAATTCATTATCAACAGCACGATTGTAGAAGTGATATAAACCGTTTTTGATAAAATTTTCTTGTCTTAAACGAATAATAGACTCCTCATAGACTTGACTCAAGTTCTCAATGATTGCATGCGATTGATTTCATCATAGCGGAAACAGCCGACTTCATGATCATTCACTAAACCCGCCGCCTGCATAAAGGCGTAGCAGGTGGTCGCTCCGACAAAACTAAAGCCCCTGCTGATTAAATCCCTGCTCATTATTTCAGCTTCTGGTGATTTTGCCGGCAGTTCGGTGATGGATTTCCACCGATTGACAATCGGCTTACCGCCGACAAATTGCCAGATGTAACGATCAAAGGTGCCGAACTCCTTTTGAACTTCCAGAAAAGCCCGGGCATTTTTCACCGTTGCGTTGATCTTGGCTCGATTCCGAATAATACCGGCATTGTTCAGTAGCTCATTGATCTTTTCTGCCTGATACCCGGCAATCAGCGCCGGATTAAAATCGTCGAAGGCAGTGCGAAAATTCTCGCGTTTTCGCAGAATCGTCGCCCAACTCAATCCGGCTTGAAACGAATCTAGCACAATAAACTCGAAAAATTTGCGATCATCATGCAGGGGCACACCCCATTCATGATCATGATACTCGATCATCAACGGATCATTCGTCGGCCAGGCACAGCGTTTCAGGTTCATTTGTTTCCTTTCAATTAGTCAAAACAGATTGTAACTAAACTAATGCATTTATTAAACCACATCAAGGTCGAAATTCAAGATTTTTATAAAGTAACTTCTAAAATTTAGGATTAAGCAGTGCATCAGTTTGTTGAGGAAAAAAACACCAAAAACCGGTTTGAACATCAAAAAACTGAGGGTTACTCTCAGATAATTAGAAAAATAGGTCAACCCTATCTTTGATTATCGCCAACCCTACCGTGAGACTCTCGAATTAATAAATAGAATGCAGGTTGTCAGGAACTAATCTGGCATTACTATTGCCCTTGCTAAATGTTGATTATTAAAACATAGCGAATTATATTTATGAAGGAGTTATTATGAAGTACTTGTTACGTTTTACGAATGTACTTTTAGTAATGCTTTATTTTCAATCCCTAACCGCCCAGACTAACCTCGATCCGGCTGCCTATGCTCGTTTTCTTCAATCAATTGAAAACCTGTCTACCAGCAATTTCCTAGCAAATCACGCACCCGGTTCCATTCGCTATACCGAATGGAGCGATACTCAATTAGAAAAATTCACATTTTTGGATTCAATTCAGGATGCTTACCAGTTGACGGACGACGAATTGGAACTATTAAAGAATCACCATTTTGTCGTTACCGAGCGTCTGAAATATCCTTGCTTCGGACAGGCACTGCATGATATATACGGGAATGATTTACCGTTATTTATCACAACCGATATTATCCTCCACGCCCTCCATGCTTCCTACGATAAAATTCTCATGGAGTTAGAAATTTCCCAACTCCAACCTAAGCTGATCCAAATCCTCAATGCTCTGAGCAGCTCCTACCCAGTTCTACAGAATACCTATCAGGAAAATCAGCAAATGCTCATTTCGTTAAAAGATGTTGACTTGTACATTACCATTGCTCGATCGCTGATTCGGGGTGAGCAGCTTGCGGCTAACACAGTTTCTGACACAGATGTAAAGGCGGTATGGGATGCAATTCAGGCGGAAACCTACATTGAGATGCCACTTTTCACAAGTAGAATGCGCCGGCTCGACTTTAGTCAATTTACACCCCGGGGGCATTATACCCAAAAAATCTGGAATGGTACCGGGTTTGTTACCCTCGAAAATTATTTCAAAACAATGATGTGGTTAGGACAGATTGATTTTTTGCTTACTCCACCAGTCGTTAATCCCTATGAGGAACCCTGGCCTGCGGCAGAAATTCAGCGGATGACGATTGATGCTGTGCTTTTAAATGAACTATTGGAAATTGCCGACGTTCTAACACCTTTAAAAGAAATTGACCAAACGATCGAGTTTCTGGTTGGTGCCAGCGACAATCTGACGCCGATGGAATTAGCTGACATGATTAAAGTTCAAAATGTCGAGCGCGCCGATGAACTCCTGGATCAGGTTACCTACCATCAATTAAAGCAGACCCTCTATGAATCCCCCGCATGTCAGCAGAAAATTCTCTCCTGCTTCTTAATCATGAATCCTTGCAGTGCGGTTCCGGATACCCTGCCCGTATCGTATCGCCTGATGGGACAGCGATTCATCATTGATTCCTACATTTTTTCCAACGTTGTCTATGATCGAATCATTTATCAAGGCGAAAAAATCTGGCGACCAATGCCCGATCCACTGGATGCCATGTTCGCCTTAGGCAATGACGATGCCGGTTATCTGATGAAAGGTGAAATTGATAAATATCACTACGCGACCCAACTCGAGGCACTTCGCTATCTGGTAGATTCTTACGAGGAGGATTTCTGGAGTCTGTCACTCTATAATACCTGGCTCGATGCTATACGATTGTTAAATCCACCAGCTAATAATAGTAATCTCCCCTTCTTTATGAAAACCGTTGCCTGGCACCAGGAAAAACTCAATACCCAGCTGGCTTCCTGGTCGCAGTTGCGGCACGACAATTTGCTTTATGCCAAGCAATCCTATACCGGCGGCACTATGTGTTCTTTTCCGCACAGTTTTATCGAACCCTATCCGCAATTTTATCAAAAAGTCGGTGACTTTGCCCGGCAAGCTTACGACTTCTTTCAATTGCCCTACTTTCAAAGACTTGAATCTATTATGGACACTCTGACAACCTTAGCTGAGAAGGAACTTAATCAGGTGCCATTTACCGAGTTGGAAAAATCATTCCTGCAAAGAATGCTATTCATCTGTGGAGGAAGTGGAGAACCACCTTTTACCGGCTGGTTTGCCGATCTGTTTTATGATCCCTACGATGCTATTAAATATGATTATGTCATTGCAGATGTTCACACTCAACCCACCGACGATGCGGGAAATATTGTTGGGCGAGTTCTGCATGTCGGGGTTGGAGAGGTAAACTTGGGAATCTTTCTAACTAACTCGCCTTCGGATGATTACCAACCAATGGCTTATGTGGGACCGGTGATGAGCTATTATGAAACCATTACTGAAAACTGGGACCGTTTAACTGACGAACGGTGGAAAGAAACCATCCAGAACGATGACTTACCGCAACGACCCGACTGGGTCAATGTTTACCTGACTGATAAATCGGGTAGTGCCAGGATTAGCGGGCGGGAACTCGCAGGGCGGGCTTACACTTCTGCGAATGATTCACAGCAAAATCTTCCAGAAGTTTTCGCGCTCGCCCAAAACTACCCAAATCCCTTCAATCCGATAACCACAATCAAATTCAATCTAACCCAGAACGCACATGTCACCCTGACAGTTTATAACATCTTAGGTCAAGTGATCATAACTTTGATTGATGGTCAAAGACCAGCTGGTACTCATTACATAACCTGGGATGGAAAAAATCAGCAAGGCAACCAAGTAGCCAGTGGGATCTATTTCTGCAAAATTGCAGCCGGTGACTTCGTCCAGATCAGAAAGATGATCTTATCAAGATAGTGATCTTTTTATACGATCGTTGAAAACACTTATTCAATATCTTTTACAGGAGAATTAAAAATGAAGCGACTTGGATTCCCGATTATTTCAAAAATCCTGCTAATCATTTTTATCTTTATTAATTCTGCCGAATCTCAAATGATCGCCGAGGTTACCTCAAACATTCAGACGGA
>CAZAKO010000066.1:0-2350 GCA_964485745.1 uncultured bacterium | reverse complement strand
TGGCTGAAATGGAAAGACTTTACGATGCAACTAACGACGACAATCTTAAACAGATCGTGCTGAAAAATGTCGCCTACTTTGCCGTCGCGTCTAAATTAAAAAACGACCTGACCGTAATCCCAACCTTCGCCAATAATTTAGTAGAAGCTGAACTGGCTCTGATCGCGGCTCATCAGGGATTTGCCTATTCTCCCATTTTCAATTCTGATGAAGTGGATTACCGGGAAGACTACAGTCAATATATTCCCCGGGGTCATTATACCCGTAATGATACGCTTAGCACTTATTTTAAAACCATGATGTGGTACGGCAGAATGATGTTCCGGGTCGAACCTGATACCACCGAAGCCGGAAAGCAAAAAGGCAAAGAAGAGACTCTTCAGGCCATTCTGATTGTTAAAGCGATGAATGAGTTGACCGTCAAGGGCGAACCGGCAATGACCGTTTGGGAACGGATTTATGACCCGACAGTCTTCTTCGTCGGTAAGTCTGATGATCTGGATATTTATGACTATACCAACCTTATCAGAGAAGTCTACGGAAACGACTATTTATCCCTGACAGTGGCTGATTTTGCCGATGATGAAAAACTGACCGAATTCGTGGAAAAGGCTAAAGAACTGCAAGATCCGCTGATTAGTTCTTCCTGGGTCTGGGATTTTGAAGAAGCCGAGCAGGTCACCAAGGGCTTGCGCTTCATGGGACAGCGGTTTATTCCGGATTCATATATGTTCCAGCAGCTGGTTTATAAAAAAGTCTGGTTTTATAAGGGCTCAGGCAACCCCTTCACTTTAGTATACAGCGACGCCGGTCCAATTCGGGGTTTCCCCCGGGGATTGGATGTAATGGCGGTGCTGGGCTCTCAGGCAGCCGAAGAGATTATCCGGGCTGAGGGGGACGCCGAGTATTGGGGTTATGACGAGCAGTTAAATAAACTCAAAGCGGAATTTGCCAATTTAGAGGATGCCGTCTGGGTGCAAAATCTTTACTGGAACTGGCTCTATTCCCTGATGCCGCTGTTAGAGCCAAAGGGTGCCGGTTACCCGACCTTTATGCAAACTTTGGCGTGGGTTTACAAACAATTATATGCGGCATTGGCTTCCTGGGGCGAGCTGCGGCATGATACGATTTTATACGCCAAACAGAGCTACACCTCCGAAACAACCGGTATGCCTCCCGAAATTGGTTTTACGTATGGCTACGTAGAACCCAATCCGCACCTGTTTGCGCGCCTGGCTTCGCTGGCTAATCTCATGCGCGTTGGACTCAGCGGAAGAGGACTGCTGCTGACCGAATTCGACACTAAACTGATCAACTTCGAATCCCTGCTTTTAGGACTGAAAAGCATTGCCGAAAAGGAACTGACCAATCAGGAATTACTGCCCGAAGAATATGATCTCATCTGGACAATTGGTGAGCGCTTAGAAAATCTCCTGACTTTCTCTCAAGAACTAACCGGGACAATTTCCGATGAAACCGATGAAGGCATGGCGGTCATTGCCGATGTTCACACCGATGGTAATTCATCTCAGGTATTGGAAGAGGGAGTAGGCTATCCCTTCGAGATTTATGTCATTGTCAAGGTTAAGGGTAATCTGGTTCTGACCCGCGGCGGTGGATTCTCTTATTACGAATTCAAGCATCCGATGAATGACCGGTTGATCGATGAAGCCTGGCAGGTAATATTAAAGGGGGCAAACCCGCCAGCGCCTCCGCAATGGACCGCGGCTTTTATTGATCATGACCAGAACTTTGCTATCACTCAGCCACACCATGCTCTGCTGGAACTGGAAACGGTCAATGATATCAATGTCCAAATCAACCCCGCTACTCCAACCGTCGGCAGCACAATTGCATTAAAAGTTGAAGCCTATCGTTATGACTCTCCGCTGACCGCCATTTTTTATGATCAGAACGGAATCGAAATTGATTCCCTCAACCTGATCTGGGAATCAGCTGGGGCAACTCGCGGAAATTACACCGGCACAATTGCCACCTCTGCCTGGTCAGGTGGAACGATAATGGTAAAGATTCTATGTACCGGAAATACCTTAGCTACTCACTGGTTCGAATTAGTAAAGACAAGTGGAATCAATGGCAAAGGGTCCAGACCGAGCATTTTCTCACTTGCCCAGAATTATCCGAATCCCTTCAATCCAATAACCACGATTGAGTTTAATTTACCGAAAGATGGGTTGATGTCGCTGCGGATCTACGACCTGCGTGGCAGACTGATTCAAACCCTGCTTGAACATAATCTGAATGCCGGTCACTATTTTTATCAGTGGGATGCATCCAATCTGCCAAGCAGTATCTATCTGATTACTCTCTCAAGTGGAGGTCATACTAT
>CAZAKO010000065.1:0-11472 GCA_964485745.1 uncultured bacterium | reverse complement strand
TATTTCCTTTACATTGTCCTCGACTACTCATGTTCGTTTGACCATCTGCGATATTGCTGGTCGTGAAGTTGCGGTTTTAATCAACAGGATTAAACCAGCCGGTTACTATTCAATAACCTTTCACGCCGAGCACCTGCCGGGTGGTATTTATTTTACCCGGCTGATGACTGGCTCAGACAGTCAAACCCGAAAAATGCTGCTGATCAAATAATTCATGACCTCCCCAATCTATCGGCGGATCTATGCCGTTGTCCAGCGCATTCCTGCCGGCAAAGTTGCTACCTATGGTCAAATCGCACGCCTGGCTGATTTAGGCGGACATGCCCGCCAGGTGGGTTATGCGATGCACGCATTGCCGGCTAATAGTCACGTTCCCTGGCACCGCGTTGTAAACGCTAAAGGCGAAATCAGCATTCGTTCTGAACCCTTGGCTACCGAGGTCCAAAAACAATTACTCGAAGCCGAGGGGATCATCTTTGAGAAACATTCCAAAATCAATCTTCAACGTTATAGATGGCAAGCTGGGTCTGTTAAAATTCGGTAGCAACTGCCCACTCTGCAGCTTGCATTTTCTGCTTGACAAGACCAGCCTGCTCAGCTAAATTTCCTACCAAACTACTCAGATTAGTAAGGTTATTAATAAATTAGAATGATCAATATAAGCGGGGATTAACTATGTTTCGACTATCTACTAAAGGGAGATATGGAACGAGATTAATGCTGCAGCTGGCGCTTCACTATAACAACGGACCAATTCTGCTCAAAGAGATTGCCCAAAAAGAGGAGATTTCTTCCAATTATTTAGAACAGCTGATCCCTTCCCTAAAAGCCGCAGGATTGGTCAATGCCAGTCGTGGCTCCCATGGCGGCTACATTCTGGCAAAACCACCTTCCGAAATCTCGATCCGGACGATAATTCAATCCCTTGAAGGTTCAATCTCACCGGTAGAATGCCTTGATTCACCTGCCGTCTGTCACCGCATCGAGCAATGCGTTGCCCGGGATATCTGGAAACTTTTAAATGACGTAATAATCCAAACCCTCGAATCAAAAACGCTGGAAGATATGCTCTCCATGCATAAAGAAAAATGTGCCCTGATGTATAGTATTTAGACTATGGCGGAAAAGAGCAACTAATGGAAAAAATCGCCCACGATATTACCCAACTAATTGGTCGTACACCCCTCGTATATCTTAAAAATATCAACCACGAAAATGGGATTAGAGTAGCCGCAAAGTTGGAGTCATTCAATCCCTGCGGGAGTGTCAAGGATCGCCTTGGGGTAGCTTTGATTCAGGATGCCGAAAGGCGCGGATTGATTAATAAAGACACCATAATTGTCGAACCCACCAGCGGTAATACGGGAATCGGACTGGCATTTACCTGTGCCGCCCGCGGCTATCACTTGATTCTGACGATGCCTGAGACCATGTCTCAGGAGCGCCGCCAGCTGCTGACCGCCTTCGGTGCCGAACTGGTTTTAACCCCGGGTCAGGAAGGCATGACCGGGGCAATCAAAAAAGCTGCGGAAATTCTCAATCAATTACCGAATTCGTTCATGCCACAGCAATTTAAAAATCCTGCCAATCCGGAAATTCACCGACAAACTACGGCAATCGAAATCTGGGAAGATACCGCAGGAAAAATTGATATCTTGGTCAGCGGTGTCGGTACCGGAGGCACAATTACCGGCGTAGCCGAAGTATTAAAAAAAAGAAAACCAGCGGTCGTGGCAGTTGCCGTAGAACCAGCCGATTCCCCGGTGCTCTCTGGAGGTAATCCCGGTCTCCACAAAATTCAAGGCATTGGAGCCGGATTCATCCCCGAGGTTTTAAATCGTGAAATCATTGACGAAGTCATCACTGTCAGCAATGAAGATGCCGGTAATATGGCCCGGCAGCTCGCCAAACAGGAAGGCATTTTGGTTGGAATTTCTTCCGGGGCGGCTGCCTGGGCGGCGGTAGAAATCGCTAAACGAGCTGAAAATCGAGAGAAATTAATTGTCGCTATCTTTCCCGATACCGGCGAAAGGTATTTAACTACCTGGTTATTTCAACCGAACTAATAGAGGAGATCGGATTAAATGGCAAAAACTATCCAACAAATAAATGAAAAAATTAAAAAGGGCAAAGCCGTAATCGTGACAGCCGAGGAAATTATTTCAATTGTCGAGCAAAATGGGCTCTCCAAGGCGGCTCAGGAAGTGGACGTCGTGACGACCGGAACATTCGGACCGATGTGCTCCTCCGGCGCCTATTTCAATGTTGGTCATACCAAACCTAAAACCAAAATTGGCGGAGGGGTAGCTTATCTCAACGATGTTCCCGCCTATACCGGACTGGCAGCGGTAGACCTCTATTTGGGTGCCACTGCATTACCGGATGATGATCCCCGGAATAAACTTTATCCGGGAGAATTCCGATACGGCGGTGGTCATGTTATCGAAGATCTGGTCGCTGGTAAGGATATTCAGCTGCGAGCCGAGGCTTACGGTACCGATTGCTACCCGCGTAAAAAGTTGGAAACCTTAATCAACCTACGGGAGATAAACGAAGCCGTCCTGTTCAATCCGCGCAATAGCTATCAGAATTACAATGTTGCCGTAAATCTATCGGACAAAATGATTTACACTTACATGGGCATCCTTAAACCAAATCTGAAAAATGCCAATTTCTGCAGTGCCGGACAACTCTCTCCATTACTTAATGATCCTCTGTATAAAACAATTGGAATTGGGACGAAAATTTTCCTTGGGGGAGGCATCGGTTATATAGTTTGGCATGGCACTCAACACAATCCCAATGTCAAACGGGGCGCCAATGATGTTCCCCTATCCCCTGCCGGAACCCTGGCAGTGATGGGTGATCTGAAACAGATGAGCGCTGAATGGCTGAAAGGTGTCAGTTTTATTGGCTACGGTGCTTCCCTGGCGGTCGGAATTGGGATTCCAATTCCTATCCTAAATGAGGAAATCTGCAGTTATACTGCCGTCAAGGATGAAGACATCTGGGCGCAAGTCGTTGATTATAGCGAAGCCTATCCCCAGGCAATTCCCGGTAATTTAGGTCAGATAAATTATAAACAACTTAAAAGCGGTAAAATTACTTTAATGGACCGAGAGATTCCCACCGGCAACATTTCCAGTTACCGCAAGGCTCTCGAAATAGCTAATCTCCTGAAGAATATGATCAGCAGCGGTGAGTTTCTCCTGACCGAACCGGTCGCCAATATTCCGGGACCGGATTCTGGTATCAAATACAAGCCCCTGATTGAAAGATCTCCGATGAGCTAAAAATCAACTGAGGTGTGACATCCGTGATGCAAACTAAATCAACACCCGCTATCTAACACAATGAGGTTTTAAGATGATTTCAAAAAGAATTGTGCTTCACTTCCCCTTTGGTCTGGTTGATCAACCCATTTTATGTCAGCTGGTAAAAGAATATGATCTGACCTTTAACATCCTCAAGGCCTCGATCACTCCAAAGGAAGAGGGAATTTTAATCCTCGAATTAAGCGGCAAGAACTCCAATTATAAACAGGGCATCCAGTATCTCAAGCAGATTGGCATTGAAATCCAGTCCCTATCCCAGGATGTCGTGCGGGATGAAGAAAAATGTACCGACTGCGGAGTCTGTGTCCCGATCTGCCCCACGAACGCTCTGCTGATGGATGCTAAAACGAACCGGGTTCAATTTTTAAATGAAAAATGCGTCGTCTGCGAGCTTTGCGTTAAGGCTTGTCCGTACCAGGCAATGGAGGTCCATTTTTAGATGTACCCGCCGCGCTTCTACCGGGATTGGGCTAAAAGTGACGATTTAATCGGCTTTCAGGTTGGGGTTTCAGAAACTGATCTGTATATTGGTGCCGAGTATAATCTTACCGCCAAAGCTCGTCACTTAATTCACAAGTATCGGAGTCAGCTCCAGGATTATATTGCACTGAATCCCGAATTTCAAACCACCCTCGAACCCTATCCGGAAGATCCTGCAGCACCATCAATAATCGAGGCAATGATCACGGCGGCGGCAATTGCCGGAGTGGGACCCTTTGCAGCAGTCGCCGGGGCAATTGCCGAGTGGGTCGGGAAAGACCTGCTGGAGTATTCCAGTCAAATTATCATCGAAAATGGCGGCGACATTTTTCTCCAGAGCAGTAAAAAACGAACTGTCGGAATATATGCCGGTTCGTCACCCCTTTCTAACCGCTTGGCACTTGAAATTGAAGCCGCTGAAACACCCCTGGGAATCTGCACCTCTTCTGGAACTGTGGGGCATTCGCTCAGCTTTGGCACAGCCGATGCGGTCGTCATTCTCTCCAAATCAACGGCGATAGCTGATGCAGTGGCTACTGCCGTAGGAAATATAATCCAGACCGCGGCGGACATTTCAAAGGGTTTGAACTTCGCTAAAAAAATCAAAGCCGTAAAAGGAGTCGCCATCATTAAAAACGACCGGCTGGGGATCTGGGGGGAGGTTAATATCCGTCGTTTGGATTGATCAATTTTTATTGTGATATTGACTAAATTTATTTTAAGGTAAATAAGCAAATGTTGAATAGAATTCGTGAAGACATCAAGACCGCGTTTGCCAAAGATCCGGCAGCGCGGAGCCAGATCGAAGTCCTGCTTTGTTATCCGGGATTACATGCCATCTGGATGCATCGCATCGCCCATTTCTTATGGACCAAGAAATGGTACCTCCTGGGACGGTTGATCTCCCATATCAGTCGTTTTCTGACCGGTATCGAAATTCACCCCGGGGCAAAAATTGGCCGCCGTTTCTTTATTGATCATGGAATGGGTGTTGTGATTGGTGAGACATCCGAAATCGGCGATGACGTGCTGATGTACCATGGCGTCCTGTTAGGTGGAACTTCAAAAGAGAAGAAAAAACGACATCCGACCATCGGCAATGGCGTCGAGATCGGAGCTACGGCGATTGTCTTAGGTGCAATTCATGTGGGCGATAATGCCCGAATTGGCGCCGGCAGCGTTGTCATTCGGGATGTGCCGGCTGGAGCAACCGTCGTTGGCGTGCCCGGGCGAATCGGTATCGGTTACTCACTCAAGGATGTTACCGATTTAGAACATGGAAAATTACCCGATCCAATCGCCGAGGCAATTCGCTTCGTCATCAAACAGCAGGAAAAATTGGAATCGCGCATCAAAGAATTAGAATCAGTGAAAGGCATCCTGGCTCTCAGTAATGAACGTTTGGATAAAAAGAAATCCGAAATATTAGATGAATTTTCTTCTCCGCAGCCCAATTCCGGAAATAGCAAGGGAGTGTCAAACCAGAATTGATTAATAAATGCCGATGAAATCCGACAGCCGTAGTACCGTAATCCAAAACGCCTTTAATGCAATCGAGGAATTAGACCTGCAAAAGCCGCCCTATCGGGAAGCCGTCGTGGCTCTCTTCTCCCGCATGCTTAATGAAGATCTGGGCCATGGTGATGTCTCCTTAACTCCGCAGGAAACCTATAAAACCAATTCAAAAGCTCGGATAATCGCCAAATCACCCGCCGTTATTGCTGGATTGGAAGAGACGATCTTTTTCCTCGATCATCAAAATATCAAATGCAGTACCAAATACAACAGTGAAGATGCCATTAATACCGGTAGTATTTTGCTCAGTATCGAAGGGAAAGCTACTCAAATCTTATCCCTCGAGCGGACGATTCTCAATATTCTCCAGCGACTTTGTGGGATCGCCTCGATGACGCACACTTACGTTGACCAGATTTCCGGAACATCAGCCTTCATTACTGCTACTCGCAAAACTCTTTGGGGCTTACCGGATAAACGTGCCGTTCAATGCGGTGGTGGTTTAACCCATCGTTTAGGACTGCATGATGCCGCAATTCTGAAAGAGAATCATCTGGCCATCCTGCATCAGTCCAAAAATCAAAACCTTTTCAAGCGAGCCATTAGCGATATAATTGCCACATATCCTTATCTTAAATTCATTGAAATCGAGGTCACTAACGCCGAAGAATTTATGCGCACCCTTTCCTATCTGCGTAAAATTACTGCTCCTTTCCCCTTCGTGATTATGTTCGATCATTTTACTCCAGATCAAATTCCCGAACTAATTGGTAAAACCAGGCAAATTCATCTTTACGATAACATTTTATTCGAAGCCTCGGGCAACATCTCACTGGAGAATGTCCGGGATTATGCCGAAAGCGGAGTAGACGTGATCTCGGTCGGAGCCTTGACTCATTCGGTTACAAGCGCCGATCTGAGCCTGTTAATTGATTATAAATAAATTCCTCACAATGAACCAAAAATCTATTTACCTCGACCATAATGCCAGCACTCCCTTACTCCCGGAAGTAATCAGCGCGATGATCCCTTACCTTAAAAATCACTACGGCAATCCGTCCAGTAATCACGCTTACGGGCAGATGGCGAAAAGTGCGATCACCTTGGCGCGCGACCAGGTGGCAACCTTATTAAACTGCTCTCCCGATGAGATTATCTTTACCAGCGGCGGCAGCGAATCGAACAATCTGGCAATCAAAGGCATCGCTGAACTGCATCCACGGGGGCATATCATTACCTCGGCAATCGAACACCCGGCAGTCCTGGAGGTATGTCGTTATCTGCTGACGAAAGGCTATGAGGTTACTTTTCTACCAGTTGATGAATATGGTTTAGTCAATCCCGATACTGTCCAAGCGGCAATTCGCCCGGATACCTTTCTAATCACGATAATGCTGGCAAATAATGAAGTCGGGACAATCCAGCCGCTCAAGGAAATTGCCCAAATCGCCCACCAGCAGAAAATTCTGGTCCATTCCGATGCCGCTCAGGCAGTCGGCAAAATAGCCGTGGATCTCCAAAATCTCGAGGTTGATCTGCTTTCCATCGCCGGGCACAAAATGAATGCACCGAAGGGAGTTGGAGCCCTATTTATCAAAACCGGGATAAAAATCGCGCCTCTGTTTCAGGGCGCCGGGCATGAATCAGGACTGCGCCCCGGAACCGAAAACGTGCTCGAAATTGTCGGGTTAGGAGCCGCAGCTCAATTATTTCACGAAAACGAAGTGGCAGTCATTGCGGAATTAAAATCTCGCGGCGACCAATTCTGGCAAGAGTTACATGAAGCAATCCCTGAAGTCCGGCTAAACGGCCATCCCGAAAAACGCTTGCCAAACACAGTCAACGTCTATTTCCCAGGAATTGATGCCAATACCCTGCTTGCCGAACTGCCGCAGATTGCGGCTTCGGCTGGTGCCGCCTGTCATGCCGACAGCACCGCGCCCTCGCATGTCCTCAAAGCCATGAATTTATCCACCGAGCGAATTTTAGGCAGCATTCGCTTTTCAGTTGGCCGCACCACCACACCGGCTGAAGTCAGTCTCGCTGTCCAGACAATCGCCGCAGCATACCGGCGTCTGACCCAAAAACAGTCAGAACCAGGCGCTCCCATGGAGCTCAGCGATATTCGATTGACTCAATATACGCACGGTCTCGGCTGTGCCTGTAAGATTCGACCGCAAAACTTAGAGCAAATTCTAAAAAAAATCCCGATTGCTCACTCGGACAAAATTCAGGTTGGATTCGAAACGGCTGACGATGCGGCCGTATATCGCCTCAGCAATGACACCTCGCTGGTAGCTACGGTTGATTTTTTTACCCCAATTGTGGATGATCCTTTCGACTTTGGTCGAATTGCTGCCGCCAATTCACTTAGCGATATTTACGCCATGGGCGGCACACCGCTCTTTGCCTTAAACATCGTCGCCTTTCCCGAAAAACGACTGCCCCGGCAAGTCCTGGAGCAAATTCTGGCAGGTGCCCAAAATATTGCCCAGGAAGTCGGCATTCCGATCGTTGGTGGTCACACGATCGAAGACAACGAACCAAAATTCGGCTGGGCGGTAACTGGCCTCGTCCATCCGGATAAAATCTGGCGCAATATCGGCGCGCAAGCCGGTGATGCCCTGATTCTGACTAAACCAATCGGTCTGGGTATATTGACGACCGCTCTCAAACGAGGACTGTTAGATGAGGCGACCCGGATCACAATTACGGACATCATGTGTGAACTTAATTCCAGAGCTGCCGAAATTTTCCAAAATTTCCCGATTCACGCCTGTACCGATGTCACCGGCTTCGGACTGTTGGGACACCTGTGCGAAATGTTGGCAGATGGTAATTCCTCCGCCCGGATTGTAACCTCACAAGTACCAATTATTCCTCGGACAGTCGAAATGGTAAGGAGAAATATCATCCCCGGCGGTACCGACGCAAACATAGACTATTTACAGGATCGAGTTTATTGGGAAGATCAGATTGCCCCAATCTACCGCACGATATTATGCGATGCGCAGACTTCCGGCGGATTATTAGCCGCAGTTCCCGCTGAAACAGCACCGCAGCTGATTCAAGAACTGCATCAATCTGGTATGCGACAGGCAACGATCATTGGCAGATTCGAAAATGCTGCCGAATTCAAAATTTATATTGAACCTTAAATAAGCCTGAGTAACTTAACAGCAGATTTTTAAGCATGAAGAACCGCTTTCGCAAACAGTATATCAAAATCGCTAAAAAGCTGACTCTGGCCGATCTCCAGGCCGGTGCCGACAATGGTCTTTTATCAATGGAAGACCTGGTATCCGACGGTAGAGTCGCTCAGCAGTCGAATTTCTTCATGGGGCTTTTTAGTCAGCAGGGATTAAAAAATGTCATTAATGCCTTTGGCCTTACTGAGGCCCTGGCACGCCTGGGATTGACCGACCTGAACGTGGAAATTGATACAAGTGACCCACATAGTCATCGTCTTTATCTGTATACCGGTAAACCATGTCAAGAGAATACCGTCTGCGAAATGGTTCTCAAACGTGGGCCAATTAAGATCATGGAACATATCCTGCCGAATTTTCCCAATAAAACGCCGAATTTACTGCAGGTGGAGTGGCTCCTCCTGCAAAATCCTAAAAGAAGCTTTGATGAAATCCGACCGCAGCTGCCTGGACAATCCTATCCCGGGCTGGGAATTGGTGACCGGATGCTGCAGATTATGATTATTCTCACACGCCGTTTACATCTGGAAGGAATGATCAACAAACCACACTATTACCACACTGCATTTATGTTCACCAAGGATTTTATTTTCACCAATCCCCGGAACCAGGCAATCTTGCAGTCAATTAACCGCGATCTTCTCTCTCAATATAAATTCCATACCGTCGCCTGGGCGGCTCATTTCGATTGCATCATAAATCAGGTTACTAACACCGCTCTAAGCTGGGATACCGACTACCTTATTCTACCTCTTGAAAAATACTTGATCAAATATTTCCACTCCCATGAATATGAAGTAGCTGTCGCCCGGGAAATGAAAAAATACAATTTTACCATTGATACCAGTAAGTTTCTGGAATGCATGCAGAAACGTAAAATTCCAGTTTATGAGAAAATAATTTCGCCAACTTAAATCTCAATTCAATGGTTGCTTCAACTACCTTTTTCCCCCAAAAAACCTATTGTGTCTTGATCGGTAACGGAGAGCATCCTTCACCCGATAAATACACTCATATCCTGAATAACGCAAAATGCATAATCTGCGCCGACGGCGGTGCCAATTACGCTTATCGGCAAAACATAAAACCCGACTGGATTCTTGGCGATCTGGATTCGATCGAACCCGAGGTATGGGAATATTACCGCCGCCAGCAGGTTCGCATCCAGAAACTTAAATCCCAAATGAACAATGATCTGGAAAAAGCCATCCGCAAAGCTAGCCGGCTCGGTTATCGGCGGCTGATCCTGATTGGATTTATCGGTAAAAGATTAGATCAGACCCTAACTACTTTCCAGGTAGTAAAAAAATATATTCGCAAAGCTCGCATAATCCTCTACTCCTCATCTTATGAAATTTACCCCTTAGTAGCTGGTAAATATACTTTTTCAATCCAACCCGGCGACCCGGTTTCAATCTTCGGTTTCCCGCGAGGCTATGGTATCACCACAACGGGACTGCAATGGTCTTTGACCAATAACCACCTGCTCGGAGGTTCCCGAGGACTGAGCAATTCTGCGATTAATAATCGGATCGAAATATCCTTCACCCGGGGCTATTTACTGCTGCTCAAAGCGCCGGCAATCTGATGGAAAGTTGCGTAGTGCAACTGGGGACAGACCCTTAATACTAATCTAATCAACTCTATGACCATTGCGGGAAGCCGGTCAAATCGGAGAAAACGAGGCTTAATCAAGATTTATTTTTTATTCAGATTATCAATCATATTGATTTAATCGGTAACTTTAAATAAATTTTTGTGCTTTTTAAAATTAATTGGGAGGGGCGATTAGCTCAGATGGTCAGAGTGTCCCGTTCACATCGGGAAGGTCATCCGTTCAAATCGGATATCGCCCACAGAAAGGTCAGGTTTTGAACACAATAAAGAAATCTCAGTCAACACATACAAAGATACGAATTGCACCTCAGATGGTGCAATTTTCGTTTATAATCGAACGGAGGGATAATGTTCAAGGAGCTTGAGTATTTGGTAAAACTCCAAAAAATTGACAAACAGTTATTGGAAATTGATGAATTAAAGGGCGATTTGCCTCAAATTGTCAGCTCCCTGGAGAAAAATATCAAATCTCTGGAAGATGATTTACACAATGAACGCAATCGAGAGACAGAAATTATCTCAGAGATTAAAAGGCTGGAAGAAAAAATTGAGGACGATAAAGAGCATCTCAAACGTTATCAAGACCAACTCTACCTGGTAACTTCCAACAAAGAATATGATGCCCTGACTTCCGAGATTGATAATGTTCGTCAAAACATTGACTGGGCAGAGTATAAAATCTTGGAAATGAATGAAGAGATGGAAAAGTTAAAAATTACAATTAAAAATAATGACCTGACTCTGCAGGAAAAATTAGAGGAGATTAAAAATCGCCGGGAGCAACTGCACAAGACTAATCAGAAAACCGATGAAGCCTATGCTAAACTGATGAGTGAGCGGAAAAAAATCTCAAGCAACCTTTCACTGCGTAACATTCGCGAATACGAACGAATCGCCAAAGCTAAAGAAGGAATTGCGGTGGTCTCGGTGCAACAAACATTTGAAGAAAAATTTGATAAAAGAGGTAATATTGAATATATTGCGGGTCAGGTTTCCTGTGGGGGGTGTTCTAAAGTTGTGCCACCCCAGAAAATCGTGGAAATTCGAGCAGGAAACAGTCTGATACGTTGTGAATTTTGCGGACGGATGTTATACTGGGATGAAAAAGACAGTGAGATTCGTCGCAGTTTAGAGGAGGAAATGTACTGAAGTTGGTCAGGCAGTCGCTCCGATGTAGATCGGGGAGGAAAGTCCGAACTCCGCAGGGCAAGGTGTCCCGTAACGCAGGATCTTCCCGACTCTTTCGGGAAGCAGGAAAGTGCCACAGAAACGATACCGTCCCGGCATTTGCCGGGGTAAGGGTGAAATGGTGCGGT
>CAZAKO010000064.1:9876-11656 GCA_964485745.1 uncultured bacterium | reverse complement strand
GAAGTCGGGACTCAACATCAGGTCTATGTGGGCAACTCCAGATTAAAGACGGCTCAAGCCTGGAACTACGAGGTCAATACATCTTTCTTTAGCAATGTCATCGGGTTAATATCTATTTCGGCCTATTACAAAGAAATCAAAGACATGTTCCACATGCTCAATAATTTCAATACCACTGCGGTGTTAGATACTAACGGAGTCTATCAGGATACTCTGATGCAGCGTTTTGGAATCCAGTGGCCCAGCCAGATGAAGGCTACCCCTTATAACCTGACTCTGCCCTATAACTCACCCAAACCTACCAAGGTCTGGGGATTGGAGTTCGAGCATCAATTGAATTTCGATTTTCTGCCTGGTTTACTGAAAAATTTCGTCTTATCCTATAATGTTTCCTTCGTGCGCTCGGAAACCTTCGTTTATGCTTCCCGAACTGATTCACTTTGGTATGATCCACCCGGACCAGTACCAGGAGTCTGGAAATTTTACAACGTGCTGATTGAAAAAAGGCAAAAATTGGAAGGTATGCCGGAGTTCTTTGGCAATATTGCCCTGGGTTATGATATTGGCCGGTTTTCCGGAAGAATTTCAGTCTTTCATCAGGGAGAGTACAATGTATCCTATTCAGCTTTAGGTTGGAGTGATCGGATTAATAATCCTTTTACCCGGATTGATTTAACCCTGAAACAGGGGATTACCGAGAACATCGCAGTATTTCTCAATATCAGCAATTTAACCAATATCGAAGAAGGCAATTCAATCTATAATCGAGAGTACCATCGGAAATTATTCAGTAACAGTGAAATGTATGGCATGACGGCCGACTTTGGTCTGACCGTGAAGCTGTAAATCATTAGATGATTTGATAGACAAAACGTGGGGCTAAATGAAAAATCTAACAACTGTAGTAACAATGCAAAGGAGGTGATACCAAAACATAACTTGCTTAGAGAATTAAGTGACTTTTTTTATTTTAACTTGAAAGGAGAATTTGTATGAATCGCAAAATTTTGGGAATTGTGATTATCATTGCGTCTATCTGCACCATATCCTTATATGGTCAGGGTAGAGTGGTAACCCTGCTGCCAGCGGCAGGCATGGTAAATGCTCAGATTGTGGCGGATACCGTAGCTGCGGGTGGTTTATCAGACACCACGATTTATGAACTCAAGCGGGATTCGGTTTATCTGGCAAATGCCATTTTTACTGTTCCTGCCGGAAAGACACTAAACCTGAGAGCATCCGCCGGCACTGGTAGCAAGCCAATAATTTACCTTTGGGAAACAGGAACCGGAAGTACCCCTACCAAACCACCGGGCCAGTTTATCGTAGTCAATAGTGCCAAGCTTGTAATGAAGGATATCTACCTTGCCGGTTTTTATGAATGGGAGCCAGAGCGAGTCCAAACTACCCAAGGTTGTTTGATCAGAACTCAAGCCCCCGGTTCTACGATTATCCTTGATGGAGTTATGTTAACCAATTGCAACGGCAATCATATTCGAACCGATCAGAGTACGGTCAAAGTGAAAGTTACCAACTCCATTTTTGCGAACATGGGTTCCTTATCCACCTCGAATCTTGGTGCCGGAAAAGCTCTGGATCTGCGGGATGTTGTCTGTGATACGTTAGTTCTGGTCAATAATACATTTGTTAATTATCAGGATCGGCCACTGCGGCACTATTCCACTGATCCTACCAAGGGCAAAATCAATTACGCTTTAATTGATCATAATACTTTTGTTAATGGAATGGGGTATCATGGACTTTTCTCGCTTGGCAATGT
>CAZAKO010000064.1:5749-9776 GCA_964485745.1 uncultured bacterium | reverse complement strand
TGAATCTTGGTCATACACCGAGATTAATGACGAATATGATGCGCTGGTATGAAGCCGATTCGCTCGCTGGCGGTGCCGGCAAGACGAAATACACCACAAACTTTGACTGGACCAAGCACGATTTTGATCGGCGGATGATTGAATATTATCGTGATACCCTGGACTGCAGCTATCCGATGACCACTGATGCTTACTTTGGTGGCGAAGGCAGCTTCCCGGTCGGCGACCTCAACTGGTTTCCAAATTTGAAAACCCAATGGGAAAAAGGATCAACCGCTCCGACCTTTGTCATTGACGCTAGCCCGGATGCATTCTATGCCACTTTAACCGGTCCGGACGACGGTTATCTGCAGTTGCGTGCCTTTACCGGGAATGACAACGGTGTCCCGGATAATGATGCCGACCTGTCGGCGAAGATGTGGTTTGCCTGGGATGAAAACTGGCTGTATTTCTACGAAGAAGTGAAGGACGACATGATCTCAATGTCGAGTACCAACACCTGGAACAATGACGGCGTCGAATTTAAATTCGATCCACAGGCTACCGATAGCGTGGCTAATTCGATAGTCGGGCTGCAGATGACCGCATTAGATACTACCGGCGGCAAAACTGGTCATACCACAATGCCCTATTCGGCCCGGAAAACAACTACTGACGGCTACGTTATCGAAGTAGCTATCCCCTGGAGTGATGTCAAGAGCGGCACCGAAACCGTGGATGTTGGCGTTGGGAATGTCTTTGGCTTTGCAGTACAGAACCACGACAATGACAATACGACCGGTGCCCGGGACGGAACGGTGCAGTGGGCGGCAGTTTTGAAAGATGCCGTGTGGAATACACCAAAATATTGTGGAACAGTGAAGTTTCTGGAAGGCAACAAGCTGCAGTTCATCCCCTCGAACAACATGACTGGTAAAACTAACGAAATACCCTACGATGGCTCTAATTATACTCCGCCTAACGCTATTGGAGGAGTAGCCACTCCGTTTGTATTCTCACTTAACCAGAACTATCCCAATCCGTTCAATCCGACAACTGCAATCGCTTTCTCAATCGAAAAATCGGCTTACACCACCCTGACGATTTACAATGTATTAGGTCAGGTTGTCGCAACACCAGTCGCCGAAAATCTGAAAGCCGGTCCCCACAGCATTACCTTCGACGCAGCTAATTTAGCGAACGGAGTCTACTTCTACGCTCTCAAATCCGGACATCAGCAGAGTATTCGCAAAATGCTCTTATTGAAGTAAACTTGCTCTTTCGCATCTCTCATACCTCCTGTTGAAGAATATGGGAGGGTTTATCGAAACCCTCCCATAATTTCTAATCATCTAATGCGGAGTTAAAATTGAGGCTTCGACTTGAAGTTTTAGAGATACTGGGATTTATTTTGCTTGCAGGTCTGCTATCCTGTAGTAAATCCAATTCAAAATCCCCAAAGCTATCGGCTGATTCCGAGCGCTGGTCAGTTAAAATGGCGGAGTCAGTCATCAAGCGCAGTCCCGAGCCGTGGAATATGGAGGTTGGCAGTCAACCGAAGTGGGAATACACTTATGGGCTCGTTTTGAAGGCAATTCTGGAAGTCTGGCGTTTGACTGGCAATGAACGCTACTTTCAATATGTTCAGGCCTATTACGACCATTTTATTGATCAAAACGGCGTCATCTTACAATATCAATTAGACGAATATAATATTGATCGGATTAATCCCGGTAAACCCCTTTTTCTGTTATTTCAGGTGACTCAGGACGAGCGCTATGCCAAGGCAATTCAATTATTGCGCAGTCAAATGCAAACCCATCCGCGGACGAGCGAGGGTGGATTCTGGCATAAGTTGAAATATCCGCACCAGATGTGGCTGGATGGGATTTACATGGCAGCCCCGTTTTTAGCTCAATCTGCCCGTATTTATGACGAGCCGGAACTTTTCAACGATGTTGCACAACAAATTATCCTGATGGAAAAGCACGCCCGGGATGCAACAACCGGATTGCTGTACCACGGCTGGGATGAGAGTCGCCAGCAGCGCTGGGCTAATCCGGTCACTGGCACATCTCCCAATTTTTGGGGTAGAGCTATGGGCTGGTATGCCATGGCACTCGTTGATGTTTTGGATTTTTTTCCAAGTGAACATCCACAGCATTCGGAAATCAGCGCCATCTTATCCCGGTTAGCCGAGGCAATTGGGCACTATCAGGATCAAGAGACCGGACTGTGGTATCAGATTGTTGATCAGGGTGGCAAAAAGGGAAATTATCGGGAGTCGTCCGCCTCTTGCATGTTGGTCTATGCCCTAGCAAAGGGAACCCGGCTTGGTTATCTCGATAACAAATATGCCGCTGCTGCCCGCCGCGGTTACAATGGGATTCTCAAAAATTTGATCACCGTTGATTCAAGTGGTTTGGTCACGATTTACCAGGGATGCTCCGTAGCCGGCCTTGGCGGCGATCCCTATCGGGACGGATCCTACGAATATTATATCGGCGAAAAAGTCGTAGATAACGACCCCAAAGCCGTTGGTTCGTTTATTCTCGCTAGTATCGAATTCGAATTGAATAAAAGCGACAAGCAAAATTGATCTGATGCTGGAAAGTAATTGAATCCATGAAAAAGGGCCTCCGATTAAATGTTCTCTATCTGATTTCTATACTGGTCTTAACACTTCTTACTTCCCTTTGGTGTTTTAATCCCAAATCGGTCGTAAAAGGCTGGGAGCAGGTGCCCCAGATCCTCAGCCAGATTAAACCACCCGAATTCCCAGCCTATGATTTTATCATCACCGATTATGGCGCGATTGGCAACGGCAAGTTTGATTGTACTGAAGCAATCAAACTAACCATCGCGGCTTGTCAGGCTGCAGGTGGTGGACGGGTCATTATTCCCGAGGGTGATTTTCTGACCGGCGCAATTCACTTGAAAAATAATGTGAATCTCCACTTAGCCGAAAATGCTACACTACTTTTCAGCACCGACACCGATAAATATTTGCCTGTAGTACACACTCGCTATGAAGGAGTTGAATGTCTGAACTATTCGCCTCTAATCTATGCCTATCAGCAACAAAATCTGGCAATCACCGGAACCGGTAAATTAGATGGACAGGCAGACAGCAGTCATTGGTGGTCCTGGGCTAAAATGGTGGAACCTAAACCGCAGCAGACCAATTTTAATTATCAACCGGATCGCGATATCCTGTTTCAGATGGGCGAAAAAAACATACCCGTGAAAGAGCGAGTTTTTGGCCAAGATCACTTCCTGAGAACCAACTTTATCCAATTCTATGAGTGCCAAAATATTTTGATTGAGGGTGTTACAATTGAACGTTCCCCAATGTGGGTAATCAATCCGGTACTCTGTGAAAATGTAACCGTCAACAAGGTCAGGGTCGTTAGTCACGGACCCAATAACGATGGCTGCAATCCGGAAAGCAGTAAAAACGTGCTGATTCAGGGTTGTTACTTCGACACCGGCGATGACTGTATTGCGATCAAATCGGGGCGCAACGGCGATGGCAGAAGGATCAACGTCGCCAGCGAAAATATCATCATTCAGGACTGCATTATGCGGGATGGGCATGGCGGTGTCGTCATCGGGAGCGAGACGTCGGGAAATTGCCGCAATATCTTTGCCCAAAACTGTACCATGGACAGTCCCAATTTAGAGCGGGCTTTGCGCATTAAAACTAACTCACTGCGCGGCGGGATCATTGAAAATATCTATCTGCGGAATGTCACCATTGGGAATGTTAGTGATGCAGTGATTCGCATCTATTTCTATTACGGCGAGGGCGATGTTGGTCCATACACCCCGACGGTACGCAACATTTTTATCGAGAATCTGACCAGCCAAAGTAGTCTGTATGCCTTGTTTCTCGAAGGTTATGCGCGCTCGCCAATTACCAGGATCAACCTCAAAGATTGTCAGTTTAAAGGCGTCAAAAATAAAAATGTCATCAATCATGTTACTGGTCTAAAAATGACTGACGTCTCCATCAATGAAATTAAACAGTAAGCAATTACACCTGTAA
>CAZAKO010000064.1:0-5649 GCA_964485745.1 uncultured bacterium | reverse complement strand
TAATTAAAAAGTTTCGGAAACCAACGGTGGCGGGATTATCTTAGCCTCACTGAAGGTAAATGCCTGCCTGACCCGCTTTGCGGCTATCTGCCAGGTTTTTTGATCCGGAGCGTGAATTACCAGCAGCGGTTCATTTAACTCGACGAAATCTCCAATCTTTTTTTCAAAATGCAATCCCACTTCGGGTCTGATTTTATCTGCAAGATTGCGCCGCCCGGCGCCCAGCTCCAGGGCAGTCATCCCGATTGCATAAGTATCAATGCGCTCAATATAACCACCCTGCGCCGCTAAGACCGGAGCGATGTGTCCCGCTTTGGGATATTTTTGAGGATTTTCGACCGATTTAACATTTCCGCCCTGATTAGCTACCATCATGATAAATTTTTCCCATGCCAATCCGGAAGTGATTGCCTTTTTCAACCTGATCTTTGCCTGGTCTAAGGTTTTTTCAATTCCCGACAGGACCACCATCCAGGCCGTCAAATGCAAAGTCAATTCCACCAGATCCGCTGGTCCGCCACCTTGAAGCACGGCAATTGATTCCCGCACCTCCAGCCAATTACCGACAGCCTGTCCCAGCGGCTGGTTCATGTCGGTTAACAGAGCCTTAACTTTCAGTCCAAAATGCTGGGCGACATTGATCAATTTTTTTGCCAGCAGGGAACATTGAGCATATTCCGGCAAAACCGCCCCGTTGCCGGTTTTAACATCTAACACCAGACCATTGATTCCCTCGGCGATTTTCTTACTTAAGATACTGCCACAGATCAGTGGTATAGACCTGACGGTCGCAGTCACATCGCGAAGGGCATACATTTTACGATCTGCCGGGACCATCTCCTGAGTTGCACCGCCCATCGCCAAGCCATAATTCTTTACTAAACGAATAAATTCTTCTCTGGATATCATGACGTTAAAACCGGGAATGCTTTCGAGTTTATCCAGGGTACCACCGGTATGACCTAAACTGCGTCCGGAGAGCATCGGCACCACGCAGCCAACCGCATTGGCTAAAGGTGCCAGAATCAGTGATACCTTATCCCCAACGCCACCCGTACTGTGCTTATCTACCTTGAAGGTTTCGATAGATGACAAATTAATTGTCGCACCAGAGTGTAACATCACCTCGACCAAGGCAATCGTCTCGCGGTCGGTCATTCCCTGAAAATTCACTGCCATTAGCCAAGCCGCCATCTGATAATCGGGAATCGCACCATTCACATATCCCTCAATAAACTCGTGGATTTCCTCCGCCGAATGTTCCAAGCCACGCTTCTTCCGCTCAATGAAATCGGGTGCAATCATTACTTATTCCTAACAGTTAATTGGTAATCTTCGATCTAAATTTGAATATCCTCCGGAACAGGTGGGTTAGTCGCGCAAAATCAATTATCTTCTGCTCCCAGGTTGTGTAATAAATCAAAAATATTCCGACTGCCAACAATAAGATATTGGGGGTCCACATTGCCCAGAAGGGAGGAATAATGACCATGTCAGCCAACTCCTCACCGCCAATCAGAAAAACATAATAGATCAGGAAAAACAAAATGCTCAAGACCGCCGCCATGGTAATCCCACCCCGCCGGGTCATAACTCCCAATGGGGCACCAATCAACATAAATACAATACAGGCAAAGGGAATTGAAATTTTTTTATGAATTTCGACCGAATAGATATTAACCTGTTTCTGATAGCTAAATGCCAGATTGAACTCACCGGTAAGCCGCGACTGCAAAGAATTCAGACGGCGATTCTTAGCCTCAGCCTGAACTCTCTCACTGCTCTTCAGGTTCTGCTGCTTTTTGAGATCAATCAGCTGCCTGATCTGCTCAAGATTACGAATCCCGGTCGTGTCCAGCTCGGCTTTTAACAATTTGTCTATTTTAACATAGACCTTGTTACGCTCCAGCGCATATTTTTGCACGTTTTCACGCATCATGCCAATGGTCATTTCGCGATTCCCGCGGCGCGCCGACTCACGCCGCTCAAGCATCAGGTTATCTACCGGAATAGCAATCCGATGCTTCTGAAAATCAGTCCGGCGATAATCCTGCAAATTTTCCAATCCCAGCTCGTGAATTTCACCGTGATAAAGGGTAAAAAGGACGGTATTACCATCCACGACAATATAGCCACTATCGGCATAAATGGTAGTCTGCACCGTCTGAGAATCCTTACTATAGATTGTAATTTTGCGCAGGTGATCCCCGGATTTCTCCTTGACATAAATTGAGTAATCCGGAATATCTTCCATAAAATATCCCGGCTCAATATTCAAGCCGGGGCGCTTGCGGTAGATGTCGCCGGTCAGCAAACGGGCCTTATGATTGAAATCGGGTAAAATATTATTGTGAAAAAAAACCATCAGGATGGCGACTACGGTACCAAATACAATTCCGGGACCCAGAATCGTCAAAAAACTAATCCCGCTGGAGCGCATCGCCGTAATTTCATTATCCTCTGCCAGGCGACCGTAGCTCATCAGTGCCGCCACCAGGACTGCCATCGGCACCGACATGGCAATAATCCAGGCTAAATTAAGGTATAAAAATTCGAAAACTATGCGGAATGACAATCCCTTACCCAGTAGCCGATCTACCGATTTGATCAGAAAATTCAATAACAGCACAAAGGTGACCGCCCCGATCGAGAAAAAGAAGGGAAATAACAGTTCCCGATAGATATAGCGGGAACCAATCCAAACACCACAGATTGCAAAAAATTTACGCATTAACCGACCCACGAGGACAAATATACATTAATCCCCAAATTTTTCATAACCTTAATCCGGAGCATCCGATTCGGTAAAAATAATCCCGCCCCATTTGCCTGAGGTTTTTTGTTGTTTTTAAAAGTGCTACTGATTAAACTTTTTAGGTTACGGAAAGGATGCTCATTGCGATTTCACAATCACCGTATACTACTCGCTATCACCCTCCTGCTGATCTGTCTGGTAATAATCAATTTCCACTGCAATCGGACAAAACCTGACGAGAGCCCTGCTTTTCTGATCGAAAATGCGCGACTATTAGTCAAAGACATTGCCTCCAATTACGTCGTGGTTCCCCGCTTTGGTCCCGACGGTCGCGAAATCATCTTTAATGGGCGCTTAGAAGGTGAATCCTGGGATTGCATTTACACCATACCTACCGCAGGAGGAGCCTATCAAAAGCTGGTTGAGGACACCGACGATTTACTGTTCCCCTGCTATTCATCGGACAAAAATCAAATCATCTATTCTAAAGGGCTGACACGCCAGATTATTCTCCTGGATTTACAAACCAATCGGCAAACTCCCTTACCGATTTTTGGTAACACTCCGCTGTTCTTGCAAGACGACAATGTAATTCTTTATTCCGGAGTCATGGACGCTAACTTGAAACTCTATCATATCCCAACGGGCAAAAGTAAAAGTTTTACCGACTCTTTTATCAGCACCAATTTTTCTCCGACAATTCTCCCCGGTAACTACCAACTGCGCTGGATTGAACGCCGTAAGGATGGGCGCCACTCAATTAATTTCGGCGAACTTGACGGTAATTCGTTTAAATCTGTTTACCGTCTATCTGAGCCGATTGCAGCGATAACCACCAGTCCCAGTGGAAAATGGCTGATCGCCTGTCAGACCAACGGCAAACTCTTCGGCATCAATCCAAAGGATTCCCTCCATGCCACTGTATCTCTAATAGATGAAAATGGCGTCGAAGATACCCATCGTTTATTTGCCCAGCCCTGCTGGTCCGCTAATGGTCGGCAGCTAGTTTTTACCAGCGTTCCCTACAGCCAATTTGAGCTCCAAAATCCCTTCTCGAAAAGCGGTTACTACGTGGCCGATCTATCCGTAGGACAATTATCCTGGCAAAAGATTGATGATTCAGATATCCTTCGGGCACCAGCGCCGCGGCAGGTTAACTTGTTTCCTGCCGAATCTTCTGCCCAATCTGCCCTTCCTGAGAGTCAACCGATAGTCGCTAACAACCCACCACGGATTATTTCCGACCCCCAGAAGACGGTTCTCGCTGGGGACGTTTACCTCTATCGGATTCAGTCCGTTGATATTGACCTGTTCGATCATCTAAGGTATACTCTATTGGACGGACCACTGGATGCCGAGTTACTGCGGGAGAGTGGAATCCTCTACTGGGTAGCATTAGATACTGGCAAGTTCGATTTCGAGGTTGAAGTCAGCGATGAAGCCGGTGCCCGTGACCGTCAGTCGTTCGTGGTGGAAGTGATCCCAAGTCCTAACTGGAGCGATTTACGGGTCGTCAAAAATCCGCAGCCACCACCAAATAAGGGTGAATTCATTGCCGGAATGAAATTTATAGACGTCAATGACGACGGCTTCTTGAGTAATGGGGAAGAAGGGCAATTGTTAATTGACTTGAAATGCCGTTCAACGGCAATGGATAGTGTCCGACTGCAGCTCATCACCACCGCGACAGATGAGGAAATCGAATTGACTAATGAGCTGGTCTTCGAACACTGCACTAGCGATCAGTGGAGCCGCAAAATTGTGCCGATCAAAGGCTTAGCAGGTCTACGCAACCGCCCAATTGTCATCCGGGGATTGATTCAGACCGCTAATGGGCTGGACGTTTTACCGGCCAGCCTGCTGATCTCGGCAAAAAATACCTCGGCGCTGCCAGATTAGGTCTTATATTCGTTACGGAAACTTTTCCGACAACAAATTGTCTAACTTAATGTATTTCTTGACGGCAATTGTTATGATGATTATATTCTTACAGAAAAATAGGGTGAGATCATGAAAACAAAAATCATTTTAACCGCGGCGATGATGCTCAGTATTGCATTTTTAGCCAGTTGTTACACCCAATTATCTGCACCAATTACCCGTGAGAATTACTATATCATGCCAGATTCGACTTATACTGCCGCAGAACAACCCCAAATGCCGGAACGGTCTGAGTATAATCAGGGCTACCGCGATGGATACCGTGATTTTGTTAATGAATCTCTCTGGTATGGGTATAATCCCAATAGTTCTTTTTACCACTACAATCCCTACTGGTCCTATCCCCGACGGTCTTACCACTCCTTTTATTTAGGAGTCTATGATCCATATTATTACGACCCATTCTGGGATTGGGGCTATTACGGTTACTACTCTCCTTACTATTATTCGTACTATGATCCCTATTACTATTATAGTGATTGGTATTATCCCCATTCATGGGCTTATTATCACAATGGTTATTATTACCACCGTCATCCTTACTATTATAATGGTTCCTATGCCAGCCGGGAAGGGTCAGTTGAGGGTCGAAAGCAAGAGTATGCCAATCGCGAGCCTAAGCAAACATCACCATCTAACAATCAAGTTAGCCGGTCGTCAATCAGCACCGATAGGGAGTTTCAAAATGCGCTCAATCTGCCCATGACCGCCGGTGGAGTTAGTGGCTCTTCAGCTACCGGGAGTGCGCGCGCGGGAACCTCTGCAACTCCAGAGAGAACCACCACCGGTGCATCAGTGTCCCGCGAGGGTCAGTCTCAGACTACCGGTAATGTGAGATCGGCGAGTGAAACCGAGCGGAATTTCCAGGCCGTCATGAGTCCACCGCGTTCGACCACAGTCAATAAATCAGGCAGTCGGTCATCCTCTAACAGAAGCACTTCCCGCAGTTCCAG
>CAZAKO010000063.1:7661-11893 GCA_964485745.1 uncultured bacterium | reverse complement strand
GGAGTCAGTGCCATTCTCAAGGAAATCCAGCGGGAACCCGGTTTATTGCATGGCGAGTGTCCCACGGTCACCGGCAAATCACTGGCAGAAAATATAAAAACTGCTGAAATTAAAGACGAAACGGTAATTCATAAATTGGAAAACGCCTATAGTAATACAGGCGGGTTAGCGGTGCTCACAGGCAACTTAGCACCGGATGGCGGTGTCGTTAAATTTGCTGGAGTTACTCCATCTATGCGGGTTTTTGAAGGTCCCGCGATCATCTTTGATAGCCAGGAAGAGGCTTGTGAAGGCATTCTGGCGGGTAAGGTCAAAGCTGGAAACGTGGTCGTAATTCGCTATGAAGGTCCGCAGGGTGGACCCGGGATGCAGGAAATGCTTTCACCGACCTCCTACATTATGGGCAAGGGACTGGGCGAAAGTGTTGCCCTGATTACCGATGGACGCTTTTCCGGTGGGACACGGGGTGCCTGCATTGGTCATATCGCCCCAGAGGCTGCTGTCGGTGGTCCGCTTGCGCTCGTCCGGAACGGCGATCGAATAGCGATTGATATTCCCGCCGGAAAATTGAATGTCCATTTAAGCGACAGCGAACTAACTAAGCGGCGCCGTGCCTGGAAACCCCGCAAACCACGGGTAGACTATGGCGTTTTAGGACGCTATGCCCGCATGGCATCTTCGGCGAGTCAGGGTGCGGTACTAAAGTTATAACCTAAATATCGATGAGGAAATTATGAATGGTGCCCAAATATTAATTGACGGATTGAGACGAGAGGGGGTAGACACGATTTTCGGTTACCCGGGCGGAGTGGTTATTCCGATCTTCGACATTCTTTATTCTGTCAAGGATATTCGGTTTCTGCTAACCCGTCATGAACAGGGAGCCACGCATGCCGCCGACGGCTATGCGCGCTCAACCGGTAAAGTCGGTGTTTGTTTGGTGACATCCGGTCCAGGAGCCACCAACACAATTACCGGAATTGCAAACGCAAAAATGGATTCATCGCCAATTGTCGTCATCAGTGGTCAGGTGGCAACCGGCAATATTGGTACCGATGCATTCCAGGAGACCGACATGCTGGGCTTGACCCGCTCGATTTGTAAACATAATTACTTAGTCAAGGATGTCAAAGATTTACCCCGAATAATCAAAGAAGCTTTCTACATCGCCCGCACCGGACGACCAGGTCCGGTCGCGATTGACATTCCGGTAGATGTATCAAATGGCAAATTGAAAAATTATACCTACCCGGAAGCCGTCGAACTGCCCGGCTATAAGCCGGTAATGAAAGGTAATGCGGCTCAGATAAAAAAATTGGTTGAAGCGATTGGTCACGCCCAAAAACCATTGCTTTACACCGGCGGCGGTGTGGTAAGCTCTAACGCTTCCGAGGAGCTCCTGCAGCTGCTTGACAAGACTCATATCCCGATTGTCGTAACTCTCATGGGATTGGGAACAGTTCCTTACGATCACCCCTGTTTTTTAGGAATGCCGGGAATGCACGGGAGAGTCGCTGCCAATAAAGCACTGGTTGAATGCGACCTGTTAATTGGTATCGGTGTTCGTTTCGATGACCGAATCACCGGTCCCAGAAATACTTTTGCAATCAATACCACGGTAGCCCATATTGATATCGATCCCTCCGAAATCGGTAAGAATATTCGAACCTCAATCCCAATTGTCGGTGACGCCAAGTCTATCTTGCGTGAACTGATCGAAAAAGTCAAACCCCGGGCAAAAAGCTCCTGGAACGAACGAACCGAATTTTGGAAAGAAAAATTCCCTTTAACCTACAAGGAATCTGGAAATGGCTCGGTTAATCCGCAATACGTGATTGAACGTCTCAATCAATTTGCCGATCCTAATGCGATTGTCGTCACCGATGTCGGACAAAATCAGATGTGGGCAGCTCAATACTGTCAATATCGGTATCCGCGTAAGTTTCTTAGCTCCGGTGGATTGGGAACAATGGGATTTGGTCTGCCGGCGGCGATGGGAGCTGCACTGGGCAATCCCCAAACGCAGGTTATCTGTATTGCCGGTGATGGCGGAATTCAAATGAATATCCAGGAACTGGCAACCTGCTCGATCAATCGGATCCCGGTTAAAATCCTTGTCCTAAATAATAATTTCCTTGGCATGGTGCGGCAGTGGCAGGATTTGTTCTGGGATAAAAAATACTCACGTGTCTGCCTCCGCCAAAATCCTGACTGCCCGTCAGAATGTCGCGGCCCAAGCGACGATTGTCCCGGGGGCTATTTACCAGATTTAGTCAAGGTCGCCGAAGCCAATGGCATGCGGGGTTTTCGAGCGACCGATAAAGCCGAAGTAGATCAGGTCCTAAAACAAGGATTGGCGGAAAAAGGACCGGTATTGGTGGAATTCTTTATTAATCGTGAAGAGAATGTGTATCCAATGGTATCCGCAGGAAAACCCTTGACGGAAATAATGATGGGAGACTAAAAATGGTTGAAAAAAACACGATTATTGTCACCGTAGTCAATAGTGCGGGAGTATTAGCTCGGATTTCCGGGCTGCTATCCCAGCGCGGCTATAATATCGAAAGCGTAATTGGTGCCCCGACCGAAGATCCGAACATCTATAAAATCAGCCTGGTAGTTGAGGAAACTGAAGAACACGTCGAGCAGATTGTCAAACAATTAAACAAGCTCATTGACACCATTCGGGTAACTGACATTTCCCATAAAGGTAACTATATTGTGCGGGAATATATTATTCTGAAGCTGGATATCAACGCTAATAACCGCACCGACCTGTTTCAATTAGTGCACATATTCAAGGCTAATCCAATTGACGTGGCACCCGACCACGTGATTCTGGAAATGGCTGGCACTCGTCGTAAAATTGATCGGTTTATCGAAATGGTTCGCCCTTTTGGTATCCGTGAATATGTCCGCAGCGGCGAGTTTGCCATGGCTGAATATCAAACATCAAAAAAAGGAGAAATTAAAAATGGCGATTAAAATGTATTATGACCAGGATGCGGATTTAAAAATTCTCAAGTCCAGGACAATTGCAATTATTGGTTATGGCAGCCAGGGACACGCCCAGGCTCAAAATTTACGGGACAGCGGCTATTCCGTAATCGTCGCCGAAAAAGCCGGCACCGATAATTTCAAGCTGGCTCAGAGTCACGGCTTTGAACCCTTGACGGCGGAGGAGGTTAGCGCCAAAGCCGATATTATTCAAATTCTGCTGCCCGATCAACTGCAAAAGCAAATTTATTATGAGGAAATTGCACAGAATATGAAACCTGGAAAGGCTCTGGTGTTTTCCCACGGCTTCAATATTCATTTCGGGCAGATCGTTCCACCCCAGGGCGTAGATGTTTACATGGTGGCACCTAAAGGTCCCGGTCATCTTGTCCGTCGGCAGTATGAGATTGGTGCCGGGGTCCCCTCACTGATTGCCGTCTACCAGGACGCAACTGGTAAGGCTAAAGAGTTATCTCTGGCCCACGCCTGCGGGATCGGTGCCGGGCGGGCAGGGATCATTGAAACGACTTTCAAGGAGGAGACCGAAACTGACCTTTTCGGTGAACAGGCAGTGCTATGCGGCGGCGTCACCGAGCTAATTAAAAGTGGTTTCCAGACGCTGGTAGATGCCGGCTATCAACCGGAAATTGCCTATTTCGAATGCATGCATGAAATGAAATTGATCGTGGACCTGTTCTACGAGAGTGGCATCGCCGGGATGTATTATTCCGTCAGCGATACCGCCGAGTATGGCGGCATGACCCGGGGTCCCCGAATCATCAGCTGCGATGTCAAAAGGGAAATGAAAGCCCTGCTCCGGGAGGTTCAAGATGGTTCTTTTGCCCGCGAGTGGATTTTAGAAAATCAGGCTGGTCGTCCAACACTCAACGCCTTACGCCGCGAACACGGCGAGTTGCTGATCGAAAAAGTAGGCAAGCAGCTGCGGGGGATGATGGCTTGGCTGAAAAAAGGAAAATAAAAATGGAAGACGCCGAAGTAAAACTGTTTGATACGACTTTACGCGATGGCACTCAGAGCGAGTACATCTCCTTTTCCGCGGAAGATAAAATTCATATCGCCCAAAAATTGGATGAATTCGGCATTCACTATATCGAAGGCGGGTGGCCCGGATCGAATCCCAAAGACGCCCTCTTTTTTCAGCAGGCAAAAGAGCTAAAATTCAAAAATGCTAAGATCGTGGCGTTTGGTTCAACCAAACACGTCGCCAACCGGGT
>CAZAKO010000063.1:0-7561 GCA_964485745.1 uncultured bacterium | reverse complement strand
CTGGGGATTCATGCCCACAACGACGGCGGCTTAGCCGTGGCTAACAGCATCATCGCCGTTCAGCATGGCTGCGTCCATGTCCAGGGTACAATTAACGGCTACGGTGAGCGCTGCGGCAATGCCAATCTCTGCAGCATTATTCCAAACCTGCAACTGAAATCCGGTTATCACTGCATTCCCCCAGAGAACATGGCGAAATTGACTGCGCTGTCCCACTATATTAGTGAAATCGCCAACCTGATTCACAACAATTCTCTGCCTTTTGTCGGGAAAAGCGCCTTTGCTCATAAAGGCGGTATCCACGTCAGTGCGGTCATGCGCGAACCCGAATGTTACGAACATATCAAACCGGAAACCGTGGGCAATCAGCGCCGGGTGCTGATCTCCGATCTATCCGGCAAGAGCAACATTCTCTTCAAAGCCGAGGAATTGGGCATTGATTTAGAGAAAGACCGCGACCGAGTCGGTGAAATTGTTCAAACCTTAAAACAGCTGGAACACGAGGGCTTCGAGTTTGAAGCCGCTGAAGGCTCATTGGAACTACTGATCCGCAAGATGAAAAATGAATACTGCAATTACTTTACCTTACAGGGTTTCCGGATTATGATCGAAAAAAACGAATCGGACGAAATCCGTTCCGAAGCAACTGTCCGGATGATCGTCAATGGTCAGGTTGAGCACACTGCGGCGGAGGGCAATGGCCCGGTAAACGCGCTGGACAATGCTCTTAGAAAAGCTTTAATCACTTTCTACCCCGAAATTGATGCAATGAAACTTTCCGATTACAAGGTCCGGGTCATCAATGCCAAAGCCGCGACCTCGGCAAAAGTTAGAGTACTGATCGAATCAACTGCGCATGGTAAGACCTGGAACACCGTTGGGGTCTCGGAAAATATCATCGAAGCCAGCTGGCAGGCATTAACCGACAGCTTATCCTACTTTTTAATGAAAAATCAGAACGGGAAAATCTAAGGAGTTCCTATGGAAAAACGTAAAATCATCATTTTTGATACGACGCTGCGGGATGGCGAGCAGAGTCCCGGTGCGTCACTGAAAGTTAATGAGAAACTGGTCATTGCGCACCAGCTCGCCCGCTTAGGAGTTGACGTCATCGAGGCTGGTTTTCCGATTGCCTCTGACGGCGATTTCGAGGCAGTCAAATTGGTCGCCCAAAACGTCAAGGGTCCGATTATTTGCGGCTTAGCCCGGACCAACGAAGCCGATGTGGATCGCTGCTGGGAAGCCGTCAAATATGCCGCCCGACCGCGCATCCATACATTCATCGCTACTTCGAAAGTCCACCTGGAAGAGAAACTGAAAATGACCCCAGCCGAAGTGATCAAACGGGCGGTAAATGCGGTTAAACGGGCAAAAAGTTATTGCGCTGATGTGGAATTTTCACCTGAAGATGCTACCCGCACCGGTCAGGACTATATGTGCGATGTGGTTCGTGCCGCCATAGAGGCGGGCGCCACCACGATCAACATTCCCGATACAGTTGGATATGCCGAACCGCAGGAATTTGGTGACCGGATTCGCTATCTTTTTGAAAAAGTACCGGAAACACACAAGGTCGTGGTCAGCGTCCACTGCCACAATGACTTGGGCAATGCGGTGGCGAATTCCCTAGCGGCAATCGAAGCCGGCGCAACCCAGATCGAAGGCTGCATTAACGGCATCGGCGAACGGGCTGGCAATGCCGCCCTGGAAGAAATCATCATGAATCTGATAACCCGGAACGATTATTATCATGTGACCCTGAATATCAATACCCGGGAAATTTTCAAGACCAGTCGGCTGGTTTCCAATTTAACCGGAATTGAGGTGCAACGCAATAAAGCGGTTGTTGGGATGAATGCCTTTGCCCACGAGGCGGGTATTCATCAACACGGCATCCTCCAAAACAAGCGAACCTACGAAATTATGAAGCCGGAGGAGGTGGGTTGGACCGGGGATAATCTGGTTATCGGCAAACATTCCGGTAAACACGCCGTCACCGCCCTGCTGGAAGAGGAGGGTTTCCAGCTGGATCAAAATCTTATTAGCCAGATCACAGCCCGAATCAAAGAGCTGGCGGATAAAGAGAAATCGGTCGAACGCGAGGATGTCATCGCTATCGCCCGCGATATTACCCACCAGCTATCCGAAGAAGAGCAGTTTGTGAAGTTAGAGGAGTTTACCGTTACGACCGGTTCGGCAATGACTCCCACGGCCTCGGTCAAGTTGCGGGTTTACGGCGACTTGAAGATAGCCGCCGGAATCGGCGATGGTCCGATTGACGCGGTGAGCAATGCCATCTGGCAGATGGTTGATCCCTCGCTCAAGCTGGTTGACTACCATTTGAAAGCCATTACCGGCGGCACCGACGCACTCGCCGACGTTTCCATTAAGCTGATTGACGCCAATCAAAATACTTTTATGGCCCGGGCCGTAGATGAGGACGTCATTCGAGCCAGCGCTAAAGCAATCATCAAAGGCATTAACAAAGCCCTGAATTACCGTGAAAGATTTCAGACTCAAGAATAAATTTTATATTAAAGGAGAATAGTTTGGGAAGCACCATAACCGAAAAAATTCTCGCCGCTCACAGCAACCGGAATAAAGTGACTCCGGGAGAATTGATCAATGCCGAAATTGACGTGATCATGTGTCATGATATCACCACCACACCGGCAATTGATATGTTGGCTGCCCAGGGTTTGAATCAAATTGCCCACCCTGAACGGGTGGTAGTCATACCCGATCATTTCGTACCGAATAAAGACATCCGATCGGCGGAAATGGTGGCAAAAATCCGGCGCTGGGCAAAATCACAACAGATTGAAAATTTCTACGATCTGGGTCGTCATGGCGTCTGCCATGCCCTGTTACCCGAACAAGGCTATGTACGACCGGGAACAACCATAATCTGCGGCGACAGTCATACCTGTACTCACGGGGCTCTGGGAGCCTTCGCCACCGGAATTGGCAGCACCGATCTGGCTGCGGCTCTAACAACCGGTCAATTATGGTTCAAGGTACCCGCAACGATCCGCCTACATCTAATTGGAAAGTTGCCAGCAGGTGTTTATTCCAAAGATCTAATCTTGCACATTATCAGTCTGATTGGGGTTGATGGAGCTTTATACAAAACAATGGAATTTTGCGGTGAAGTAATTGATAATTTATCCGTCGAAGCGCGCATGACTCTATGTAATATGGCAGTCGAAGCCGGTGCCAAATCCGGCATTATCAATCCCGACCAGAAAACCGTCGAATATGTCCAAACCCGGACTAATCAACCATTTGAGCTCCACGTCAGTGACCCTGATGCAGAATATTCACAGATCATTGAGATTGATGTTTCCAATCTGGAACCAGTGGTGGCAACTCCCCATCTGCCAAGTAATGGAAAGCCGGTGACAACCTTAGGCAATATCGCAGTAGACCAGGCTTATCTGGGCAGCTGTACCAATGGCCGAATAGAAGATTTACGGATTGCAGCGGCGATATTGAAAGGGCGGCAGATTGCCCCAAATACCCGGATGATCGTCGTTCCGGCAACCACCGCAATCTGGAAACAGGCAAATCGTGAAGGACTACTGGAAATTTTTACAGATGCCGGCGCAACAATCTCTGCGCCAACTTGCGGTGCCTGCTTAGGAGGACATATGGGGGTTCTGGCAGCCGGAGAACGCTGTATCAGCTCAACCAACCGCAATTTTGTTGGTCGGATGGGAAGTCCTCAGTCAGAAGTATATTTAGCCAGCCCGGCAACGGTGGCTGCCTCAGCAATTGCCGGTAAAATCGCTGACCCACGTTTGTATATACAGGAGAATTCATGAAAGGGATTGCCCACAATTATCCACATGCACATATCAATACTGACGAAATTATTCCTGCTCGTTACCTGAATATGGACCAAGAATCGGAATTGGCCAAGCATGCCATGGAAGACCTCGACCACGATTTCATCAAAGAAGTAAAAGCTGGAGATTTTATTGTCGCCGGTGAAGATTTCGGCTGCGGCAGTTCCCGCGAACATGCGGTCTGGGCTCTGCGCGGCGTCGGTATCCGGGCAGTTATTGCCGATACATTCGCCCGGATTTTCTATCGCAACTGTATCAATAACGGCTTCTTAGCCATCGAATGCAAAAACATCAGCCGCAAAGTACAGAGCGGCGACGAACTTGAAATTGACATCAAGCATGGCAATATCCGCAATTTAAGTAAAAACGAAACCTACAAATTCCATCCGATACCGGACTTTGCTCAAAAAATAATTGAGGCTGGTGGACTACTTAACTATCTCAAGAAGAGTACTAAATGATAATGGAAAAGAAGAAAATCGCAGTTTTACCCGGAGATGGCATCGGTCCAGAGGTCATGGCTGAAGCACTGAAAGTATTGGATGCGATCCAATCGAAGTATTCGATCAAATTCGAATATCGCCATGGACTGGTCGGGGGCGCAGCCTGGGACCAGTATCATGCTCACCTGCCTGAAGAGACTCTGCAAACCTGCTGCGAGTCCGACGCAATTCTATTCGGTTCGGTAGGCGGCCCGGTACGGGAGCAGAATGCCGATAAATGGCGCGGGGTCGAGGTTAATTCACTTTTAGGATTGCGAAAGACATTCGATCTTTATGCTAACTTAAGACCAGCCAAACTATATCGGTCGCTGGCATTCGCTTCGCCCCTGCGCCAGGACATTGCTGCAAAAGGTTTCGATCTGCTCGTCGTGAGGGAACTGACTGGCGGCATCTACTTTGGGCAGCCTAAAGGGCGGGAAGGCTCAGGTGACGGTGAAAACGCTTTTGACACAATGCGTTATAGTCGCTACGAAATCCGGCGAATTGCCCGAGTGGCATTCGAGATTGCCCGGCAACGTCGGCGCAAAGTTACCTCGATCGACAAAGCCAATGTCTTGACGACTATGGTTTTCTGGCGGCAGGTAGTTGAAGAAATTGCAGCCCATTATCCCGACGTAGAATATGAGCCGATGTACGTAGATAATGCCGCCATGCAATTGACCAAAAATCCGCAGCAGTTCGATGTCATGCTTTGCGGCAACCTGTTCGGCGATATTCTCTCTGATGAAGCCGCCGCCCTAACCGGCAGTTTAGGAATGCTGCCCAGTGCCAGCATCGCCGACGGCAGCTTTGGATTGTATGAACCAGGCGGCGGATCGGCACCGGATATTGCCGGTAAAGGCATCGCCAATCCGATTGCCCAAATCTTGAGTGCGGCGCTGATGCTCCGTTATTCCTTCAATTTGACGGAACTGGCGTTGGCAATCGAAAAAGCCGTGGAAAAAGTTTTAGCAGCAGGTTACCGGACGGCCGACATCTGGCAGGAAGGTTCACCTAAAATCGGCACGGCAGAGATGGGAAACCGGATTGTTGAGCAGCTGATCAGCTGAAAGATGTCATTAATCTCGTTTTCTCTTTACCCTTGCATCAGAATAAATTAAAAATCACAAGTGAATTGCAGCCTGAAAAAAAGACTAAAATGTTAGCCAAATACTACCAAAACTATGTAATCCGGATAAGACGTGCAAAGTCGGTGCTGAAGGAACCTTTGACGCTCACCGAAAAAATCATTTACAGCCATCTGGATACCGATGATTTTAAATTTTCTTCTCAGCGCCGCCAGGATTATCTCAACCTCAGACCGGACCGGGTTGCGATGCAGGACGCTACGGCGCAAATGGCGCTGCTGCAATTCATGAATTCCGGTCGCACCAAAGTCAATGTTCCAACAACGATTCACTGCGACCATTTGATTGTCGCGCGTGCAGGTGCGGAAGCCGACGTAAAACGAGCCCTGAAGGATAATCAGGAGGTCTACAATTTTTTAAAGAGTGCCGCGCTAAAATATGGAATTGAGTTCTGGCCGCCGGGTGCCGGAATCATTCACCAAACGATCCTGGAAAATTATGCTTACCCGGGCGGACTTATGATTGGTACTGATTCGCATACGGCCAACACCGGTGGATTGGCAATGCTCGGGATTGGAGTCGGCGGCGCCGATGCCGTTGACGTAATGACCGGTATTCCCTGGGAGCTGAAAATGCCCGGAATTATCGGGGTCGAACTAACCGGTAAACTGCACGGTTGGACCTCCGCTAAGGACGTTATTCTAAAACTGGCAGGAATACTCAGCGTTAATGGTGCAACTGATGCAGTCATCGAATATTTTGGTTCTGGCACTAACAATCTCTCCGGCACTGGCAAGGCGACAATTTGTAACATGGGCGCCGAGTTGGGAGCCACCTCATCTATCTTTCCGTTTGATAATCGAATGGCAGAGTACCTGCAAATCACCGGTCGGGAAGAAATTGTCGCGCTTTTAGCCGACATCCAGAATGAGTTGCGGGCAGACATAGAAGTTGAGCAAGCACCCGAAAAACATTACGATCAGGTGATTCACATTGACCTCAATCATCTTGAACCCTATATCAACGGTCCGTTTACTCCCGATCGGGCAATTCCAATTTCACAAATGGCGACCTGGATCGAAAATCAGGAATACCCGGCACAATTAACAGCCGGCTTGATCGGCTCATGCACCAATTCTTCCTATGAGGATCTTGCCCGGGTTGCCTCGCTTGTTAGACAAGCAAATCAAAACGGTATCCGCGCCAAGATTCCGCTCCTTATTATTCCCGGCTCACAGTGGATTAAATGCCTCTGTGAAAAAGCCGGATTGCTTGCTGAACTTAGGCGGTTAGGTGCCCGGATTTTAGCCAATGCCTGCGGACCGTGCATCGGGCAATGGGAGCGTGAAAATCCCAATCCCGAAAAGAAAAACTCGATCATTGTCAGTTTCAATCGCAATTTTGCCCGCCGCAACGACGGTAATCCCAACACCTGCACTTTCATTGCTTCACCAGAAATAGTCACGGCAATGGCGTTGAGCGGCGATTTGCGCTTTAATCCGTTAAAAGATTTTCTGCTGACTGAGAATGGCACCAAATATTATCTCCAGCCGCCGACCGGCGATGATCTGCCGCAGTACAAATTAGCACCCAACCTCTCCGCGAGGCTTGTCAGCCACAAGCCTGAAATATCTATTCATATCAATCCTGATTCGGAGCGCCTCCAGCTACTCGCACCATTTCCAGCCTGGAACGGTCAACCTTTGCACAATCTGATACTATTAATCAAAGTAAAGGGCAAATGCACCACCGACCATATCTCTCCCGCCGGCAAATGGTTGAAATATCGCGGGCATTTGGATAACATTGCCAATAACCTATTAGCCGGCGCTCAAAATGCTTTTAGCGATAAATCAGGAGTTACTCGTAATCGCTATTCCGGCAAATACCAAGATGTTGCCACGGTAGCTCGGGATTATCAATCAAGGAAACTATCTTCGCTAATTATTGCCGATGAAAATTATGGTGAAGGCTCGTCCCGCGAGCATGCTGCGATGGAACCCCGTTACTTAGGAGTGATCGCCGTGATCGCCAAATCCTTCGCCCGGATCCACGAGACGAATTTAAAGAAACAGGGAATCCTATCTTTGCAGTTCAGTCAGCCGGAAGATTACGATTTAATCGCCGAAAATGACACCTTCGA
>CAZAKO010000062.1:0-12247 GCA_964485745.1 uncultured bacterium | reverse complement strand
TTTGATCCTTTCAGCTTTTCTGTTCTGTCACCAAACTTACCGGAGTGACTCTAATTCTGTGATTATTAGCCAATCTGAACATCTTGAATTAAGGAGTAAAAAATGGCAGATGTTAGTAAATCCTTTGAAGACCTGATCGTCCAATCCGACAAACCGGTGCTGGTGGATTTCTGGGCGGAGTGGTGCGGACCGTGTCGCATGGTGGCGCCGGTGATCGAGCAAATTGCCAAAGAGTACGGCGGCAGATTGACGGTGATTAAGGTGAATGTTGATGAGAAGCCACAGATTGCGCAAATGTATGGCATCCGCAGTATTCCCACCATTATGCTTTTCTGGCAAGGACAGCCAATCATGCGGGTGGTCGGCGCCCTGTCATTCGCGCAGTTGAAACAGCAGATCGAGCAACATTATCCTGAGAGTAATTAGTCATTTATTTACTCCGGAAATGCTGGAAAATATGGAAAAAGCAATTATATTTGCAGGCAGGGATGATTTAAACGGAGGAGCACATGAACAGGCAAGAGATCGTGGAAAAATTAGAGCAATCGGGGGTGGTGGCGGTGGTGCGCCTGCAAAGTGCCGAAAATTTGGATCAGATTATAGCGGCGCTGGCGCGCGGCGGGATCCGGGCGCTGGAAATTACCATGACGACGCCCGATGCAATCACGATTATTCGGAATATTTCCCAATCACTGCCCACCGATTTTCTGATTGGTGCCGGTACGGTCTTGGATGCCGCAACGGCAGAAGAGGTGATTCTTGCCGGAGCGCAATTTGTCGTTAGCCCGATCTTCGATCCGGAAATAATTGTGATGGCGCATAAATACGACAAGGCGGCGCTGGCGGGTGCCTTCTCGGCAACCGAAATATTTGCCGCCTGGCAAGCCGGCGCGGATGTGGTCAAGGTCTTCCCCGCTACCGTAGTTGGTCCGGGCTATTTTAAGGATATTCACGGTCCGCTGCCGCAGATCAAGCTGACCCCCACCGGCGGAGTAACGATTGATAACGCCGCAGAATTCATTCGCTGTGGGGCGGTCTTTTTAGGCGTCGGAACGGCGCTGTTAGATAAGCAGCTGATTAGGAATCAGGATTGGCAAGCGTTAGAAGCACGCGCCCGAGCCTTTCACGAAGCAGTGGCGGGTGCCCGCCGATAGTAATTCCATTCATTTATAAAATACTTCAATAAAAAATTAATAAAAGATCGTAAGATTTTTCTTGCCATTGAAAGTCATTCTTGTTATCTTGGTATACCAGGTATAATAAGGATTGATTGATAAGATGAAAATGAGCCGGTTGGTCGAAAGATGGTAGACCTGAAAAATCCAATGCCCTTATATCGGCAGGTAGCCGATGATATCCGTGTCCGGATTGAATCGGGGATGTTGCGGATTGGCGATCGGATTGGCTCTCAGCAGGAATTGACCAAGCTCTACCGGGTCAGCCCGATTACCGTGAAGAAAGCCGTCGCCGACCTGATTCGCGAGGGTTTATTATACAGTCGAGTCGGAAAAGGGATTTATGTCGCCCGGCAGCAAAAGGTTTTGGATTATTCCAAGACCCGAACCATTGGCTTTGTCCTTCGGGATTTAAACAGCCCGTTCTTTTCGCGGATTTTGATGAGTGTCGAGCGGGCAATTTCCGATAACCATTATAATCTATTGTTGGCAAATTCCGGTAATCAGCCCGAGATTGAAGACAACCAGATCAATCATTTCTTAGATTTGGGGGTCAACGGCATGATTATCGCCTCGATGAGTCACCAATACAGTGCCACGCCTCTGATTCGCAAGTTGACTGATGAGAATTATCCCTGTGTCGTCGTTTCTTACATTGTTGATGAGGATGTCTGTCATATCGGTACCGATCATATTTTAGGTGGCTATATTGCGACTGAGCACCTGATCAAATGCGGGTATCGGAAGATTGGTTACATTGATGGTGAGGAGGGCAATAAGGTCGGCGAGTTGCGTCGGATCGGGTTTCAGATGGCGTTGTCCGATAATCACCTTACTTATCAAGAGGCATATATTTTTCGACTGCGGCGGCGAGGTGAAGGGTATGATTATGAATCGGGCTATGAAATTGGGGAGCATTTTATCGGATTGGACGATCGACCTGAGGCGCTATTTATATATAATGATTTAGCAGCTCTGGGATTTCAGCGCGCAGTTCTCGATCAAGGATTGCATGTCCCGGAAAATGTGGCAATCGTTGGTTTCGATGACATCGCCAGTGGCATTACCGCGCCGGTTCCGCTGACTACGGTCCATCAGCCGACGGATGAAATTGGTCATTTAGCAGTGACGACCTTAATTGAAAAGATCAACGGGCAACCGGTCAAAGTCCGCCAGATTCTTAAACCGTTGCTGATTGTTCGGGAGTCCTGCGGTGCGCGCTTGCAGTCAAAGAGTGAGTGAATGTTGTTCAATAATTTGAAAACAATGATCTGAAAGGGGATTACCATGACGAAAAATAAGATTTACTGGGTGATTGTCGGTGGCATGATTGGTTTGATCGGTTGCGGTTCTGCTGATAATATTCGCACATTGTACCCGGGCAAGCTGCAGATTAGCGTCGTTAATAAGTGTGATTTCAGTCGTCCATCTGCCTTAGTGCAAATTGATTTGCAAGAGCTGGCGGAGAAAAAGCAGGTGCCGCTGTCGTTTTTCAATTCGCTGATTGTGTTAGTTGATGGAGTGGAGATACCCTCACAGAAAGTGGGTAATCAGCTCTATTTGTGTCAGGCTTTCGGACCGCAGGAACAGAAGCAGGTGGTAATTCGGTCATCGGTCGAGAATAGACCCCCGCGTCCTTATGAACAACGGGCGCATGCCGAGTTGTCAAAGAAGGTTGGCGGTTATTTCAAAGACAAGCTATATGTCGGCGGTGAATTTGCACCGGTTAAAGTGGAAAGAGTGCCCGATTGGCATATAGATCATGACACCTATTATCGTTTTGAGGGTCCCGGCTGGGAATCGGACAAGGTGGGCTATCGGTACTATCTCGATCAGCGCAACCGGATTGATATTTTTGGGAAAAAAGTCAGTAAAATGGTCTTACCAAATGTTGGGCTGGATGGTTTCGACTCTTATCATGAAATGAGTGATTGGGGGATGGATATTTTTAAAGTCGGGGAGTCGTTAGGAATTGGTTCTATCGCTACCTTTTACCAGGGAAAAGTGGTTACGGTTGCGGAAACTGACAGCATCATCTGTGAGATTACCAGCGATGGTCCGCTGGTGGCTGAGATTCGCACCCGTTATTACGGCTGGCAAGTCGGCGATGGGCGCTATGATCTCGAATCGAATTTGTCCATCGTAGCCGGGAGCCGACTGACGGAGCACCGGCTGGTCGTTTCCAGTCAGTTGGAAAATTTGGTGACTGGTTTGGTGAAGACGGCGGGCTGCGATTTCATTACAAGGCAGGTTAGTACCGAATCGGAGTGGAACTATATCGGACTTTGGGGCAAACAGAGTTTGGCTGGTGATAACTTAGGCACAGCTCTATTCTATCGGACTGCGGATTTGGTTAAACTTGCCGAAAATGAATTGGATTATTTAGTAATACTGCAGCCGCGCGATGGACATCTAAGTTACTATTTCGCGGCAGCCTGGGAGCAGGAACCGGCAGGCATTACATCCAAGGATCAATTTGAGCAATATTTGAATCAGACTGTCCTTGAACTAAATCAGCCGATCGAGGTGTTATATTAATATTTGAGTAGAAAGGAATGATAATGGAAATAAGATATTTAGCAGATCCGGTGCGCTTTGAGAGCATGACCACTAAAGAGCTGCGCGCGACTTTCCTGGTGCGGAATCTTTTTGAGGCGGGAAAATTGACGCTGCTTTATTGTGATGCCGACCGGGCGGTGATTGGGGGCGTGGTGCCTGGGCGCGAGCCAGTTGAACTAAAGGGCGGCAAAGAATTAGCCAGCGACTTTTTTGCGCAGCGCCGGGAGCTAGGGGTAATTAATATCGGTCAAGCCGGCGCGGTAATAGTTGATGGAAAAGATTATAAATTGCAGCGCTTGGATGGTCTTTATATCGGTCGCGGGGCAAAGCAGATTTTATTTGTTAGCACCGATTCTAAAAGTCCAGCAGAATTCTATTTGCAGAGCTATCCGGCTCATAAAGAGTATGCTACAAAGTTGGTGCGGCAATCGGCAGCGAATAAAGTCGAACTGGGTACCGCAGAAGCTGCCAATGTGCGCACGATTTACCAGTATATTCGACCGGGAATTGCCGAAAGCTGTCAGCTGGTCATGGGATTGACAATTTTGGCGCCGGGCAGTGTCTGGAATACCTTTCCACCACATACCCATGCCCGCCGGACAGAAATCTACTTGTATTTTGACCTCGATCGGGGAGCCCGGGTTTTTCACCTGATCGGAGCGCCGGATGCAACCCGTCATTTAGTCATCGAGAATAAAGAGGCGGTTTTGTCGCCCAGCTGGTCAATCCATTCGGGAGTTGGTAGCAGCAGCTATACCTTTATCTGGGGTATGGGTGGCGAGAACCAGGATTTCGATGACATGGATTTCATCCCGATCGAGAATCTCAAATGAATGCAATGATAGGAGGGAAAATTGAATGCTGAATCCCAACCGCTTCTTTGATCCCGAACCGGGAGTGCGCCAGATTGCCGCAGAGTTGTATGCCGCAGTCAAGGGTTTGCCGCTGATTAGCCCCCACGGGCATGTGGATCCCCGCATCCTGGCTGAGAATACGCCGTTTCCTGATCCGGTTGAAATGTTTATTATTCCCGATCATTATATTTTCCGGATGCTCTTCTCGCAGGGAATTTCGCTCAATGCCCTGGGAATCTCCCATCGGGATGGTGTCGTTTATGAGACCGATTACCGTAAGATTTGGCGGCTTTTTGCCGAAAACTTTTGGCTTTTTGCAGGAACTCCCAGTGGCATCTGGCTGGAATATGAATTTTCCGAACTTTTCGGGATTGACCAGAAATTGAATAGTAACACAGCTGACAAAATATATGACCAGATTCGTGAGAAACTCACTTCGCCGGATTACCTGCCGCGGTCGCTGTTCGAGCGTTTTAATCTCGAGATGTTGACGACTACGGACGTGCCCTGGGATAATCTCAAGTACCATCGTCAACTCCGGGAGTCCGGATGGAAAGGTAATGTAAATCCCTGTCTGCGTCCGGATGGCGTGACTAATCTGTATGCTGCTGATTGGAAAAAAAATATTGATAGTTTAGCCGAAATTACCGGCATCTGGATAAACAATTATTCGCAATTTATTCGGGCTTTGGAAAAGCAACGCGAATTTTTCAAATCTATGGGTGCCATCTCGACCGATCATGCCGCAGAAGAGGCATACACTAGCCGGCTTTCGGAGCAGGAAGCAGATCGGCTTTTTCAGCAGGCTTTGCAGGGTAAAGTAACACCTGACGACGCGCGCCAGTTTACCGGACAGATGTTAATGGAGATGGCGCGGATGAGCTGTGAGGATGGTCTGATTATGCACCTGCACGTTGGGGCACTGCGCAATCATGATCCGAAACTGTTTACGGTTTATGGTCCGGATAAAGGAGCGGACATTCCCATCGCCTCGGAATTTACCCGCAATTTAAAACCGCTATTAAATGCCTATGGAAGTCATCCGAATTTCAAATTAGTTGTTTTTACGCTGGATGAATCAACTTATTCGCGGGAATTGGCACCGCTGGCGGGTTATTACCCGGCGCTGCGACTGGGTCCTGCTTGGTGGTTTCATGATAGTATTCAAGGCATGATTCGTTTTCGCGAGCGCGTACTGGAAACCGCCGGTGTGGTTAATCTGGTCGGCTTTATTGACGATACCCGAGCATTCCCCTCGATTCCCGCCCGGCATGATCTGGCACGGCGTATTGATAGTAATTACCTTGCCGGACTGGTTGCCAGGCATATCATTACTTTAGAAGAAGCCCGCTCGATGAATTATGCCCTGGCTTACGGGCTCTCGAAAAAGTTTTATCAGTTGAAGGTTTAAAGTGGGAGTATTTTTGGATGCTTGAATTTATTCGACAATTCAGTTTGATTCTGATTCTCCTAATGGGTTTGGCAGCATGTAATCGAGAAAGCCGGATTAGGGTCATTAAACTCGGTCATGCCTTGAATGCCGAACACCCGGTGCACAAGGCGATGGTCTATATGGCCGCGCGGATGAAAGAGAAATCCAATGGCAAAATGCGGATTGATATTTACCCCAGTCAGCAGTTGGGTACAGAGCGGGAACTGGTAGAACTGCTCCAGATTGGTAGCTTAGGAATTACGAAAGTCTCTTCGGGGGTAATTGAAGGTTTTGTACCAGTTCACAAGGTATTTGGTTTGCCCTATCTTTTTCGGGATGAAAACCACCGCTTCAAGGTCTTAGAAGGTGAGATAGGTAAGCAAATTTTACTGAGCAGCGAGAAGTACTGGCTGCGGGGACTCGGTTATTATGACGCCGGCAGTCGCAGTTTCTACTCGAAAAACAAACCGATCTTGCAGCCTTCAGATTTGGCTGGATTGAAAGTCAGAACGATGGAGAGTCCGACTGCGGTACGGATGATCCAGCAGATGGGCGGTTCAGCTACCCCGATTGCCTGGGGTGAACTCTATACGGCTTTGCAGCAGGGAGTTGTAGATGCCGCCGAAAATAATCCGCCATCTTTTTATCTTTCGCGTCATTATGAAGTGTGCAAATATTATTCGTTGGATGAGCATACCTCTGTGCCGGACGTTTTATTGATCAGCACGATTATCTGGAACGATCTCAGTCCCCTGGAACAGCAATGGCTTCAGGAAGCCGCCGATGAATCGGCGCAGTATCAAAAGCAGCTCTGGAAAGAGGCTTGCCAGGTTGCACTGGATGAGGTTCAGAAAAATGGAGTTAGGGTCTATTATCCTGATAAAGCTCCCTTTGCGGAAAAGGTCAAAGATATTTATGAAGGTTATCGCGATCAACCGGAGTTGTACGAGATGATCCAAAAAATAAGGACGGTACAATAATGATAACGAAAATTAGAGTAGTTGTGGATTATTGGCTGAGCAGGTTCCTGATGTTTTTAATGGCTATCAGTGTGTTGAATGTGCTCTGGCAGGTCTTTACCCGTTTTGTCTTAAAACATCCCAGCTCCTATACCGAAGAACTGGCGCGCTTCCTGTTGATCTGGATCGGTTTGTTAGGCGCCGGTTATGCTTCTGGGAAGAGTATGCATTTGGCTATTGATTACTTCACCTTGAAAATGAAACCTAACATTCAAAAATATATCGGGTTTTTTATTCAGTTAGTGATTTTTCTTTTTGCTTTGATGGTTATGGTAATTGGTGGCTTGAGGTTAGTCACGATTACCTTAGCGCTCAATCAGACCTCAGCTGCGTTGCAAGTTAAATTAGGATATGTCTATTCGGTAGTACCAATCAGTGGAGTAGTGATCATGTTTTATGCGGTTTTGACCTTCTTTGAATATCTATCAGGTAATCGGCAAACGGTAACCGAGACAGGAGAATAAGATGGCTTTAATTGATATTATTATGTTAGTGTCCGTTTTTGTCGTTCTGTTAGTGATCGGTACTCCGATTTCCTTTAGCATTGGTTTAGCGACGATTGCAACCATGTTGCTAAGTATTAAAACTATGCCGGCGCTGACGACAGTTGCCGAGCGGATGGCGACCGGCTTGGACAGTTTTGCCCTGCTGGCAATCCCGTTTTTTGTGCTTTCGGGGCTGTTTATGAGTCGTGGCGGAATTGCCCGGCGCCTGATTAATTTTGCCAAGGTTCTGGTGGGACGATTTCCGGGAGGGTTGGCTTTTGTGAATATTTTTGCGGCAATGCTTTTTGGTGCAATTTCCGGTTCAGCGGCAGCGGCGGCAGCGGCAATTGGCGGATTTATGGTACCCCTGATGAAAGATGAGGGCTATGATTTGAATTTCAGTGCCGCGGTGAATATTACCAGTTCGACTACCGGTTTATTAATTCCACCCAGTAATATCCTGATTGTCTATTCATTAGCTAGCGGAGGCGCTTCGATCGCGGCGCTATTTCTGGCTGGTTACCTGCCGGGAATTCTGGTAGGAGTGATGCTGATGATTGTTGCCGGGCTAATTTCTAAAAAGAGAAAATATCCGACTGTCTCAGGAATTGGCTTTAAGCAGTCGGCGATCTATTTTCTCGATGCGATTCCAAGTCTCTTGTTGATTGTGATTGTTATCGGTGGGATTATCGCTGGTTACTTCACCGCAACGGAGGCTTCGGCGATTGCGGTACTGTACACCTTTATCCTGTCGGTGCTGATTTATCGCGAGGTCAAATGGAAAGAGATACCGGGAATTCTACTTTCGACAGTTGGAACGACTGCCATAGTGATGTTATTGATCGGAACCTCGATGAGCATGTCCTGGATCATGTCTTATGAAAATATCCCGCAAAATATCAGTGCGGCACTGATTTCAATTACCAACAGTAAGATTGTTATTTTATTGATTATCAATCTGATTCTGCTGCTGGTGGGGACCTTTATGGATATGACCCCGGCGGTGCTGATTTTTACGCCGATCTTTCTACCGGTTGTCACCCAACTGGGTATTAACCCGATCCATTTTGGAATAATTATGGTTTTGAATCTCTGTGTCGGGTTGTGTACCCCGCCGGTGGGCTCGGTGCTCTTCATCGGTTGTGGCATTGCCAATTGCCGGATTGACAAAGTATTGCGACCGCTGTTGCCCTTATTTGTGGCAATGTTTATTGCGCTGATGCTGGTGACTTATATCCCGGAAATTTCGATGATTGTGCCAAAACTTTTTGGTTTTTAAGTAAGGTATTGATCGAAACATGAACAGAGCAATCTTTCAACGCTACAATTTTCAAGACAAGTGTGCAGTCATTACCGGTGGTGCCGGGATCCTTGGCTCCGAGTTTACCAATGCGCTTTTGGAGTGTGGTGCCGGTGTAGCAGTTCTGGACTTGAATATAGAAAAGATTAGAACTAATCGGAATTTCGGTGAACGGCTGCTGCCAATTCAGACCAATGTACTTGAGAAATCCTCCTTGCAAGGCGCAGCGGAGGTTATTCTGAAGAAGTTCCCGAAAGTTGACTATCTGATTAATGCTGCTGGGGGTAATCATCCGGCAGCCAGTACAAACGAGAAAACCGCATTTTTTGATCTGCCAGCCGAATCGCTGAAGTTTGTCAGTGATCTGAATCTGCTTGGCACGATTTTGCCCAGCCAGGTTTTCGGGGCAGTGATGGCGCGCCAGCAAGCCGGTGTAATTCTGAACATCTCCTCGATGAATGCTTTCCGACCGCTGACGCGGATTCCGGCTTACTCGGCTGCCAAAGCCGCAGTCAGTAATTTTACCCAGTGGCTGGCGGTGCACATGGCACAGGAATATTCGCCCAATATCCGGGTGAATGCCATCGCCCCGGGATTTTTCCTGACCAAACAGAATGAATTTTTACTGAAAGATGAGCAGACCGGTGAATTGACCGATCGCGGTAAAAAGATTATTGCACATACACCAATGGGGCGTTTTGGCGATCCCGCAGAGTTAATCGGGGCACTGCTCTGGCTGCTATCTGACGATGCGCAATTTGTGACCGGCATTGTCCTGCCGATAGATGGCGGCTTCTCAGCCTTCAGTGGAGTTTGAAAATATTATCGGAGTTGTAAAATGAGTAAATGTGATATCGGTTTGATCGGCTTAGCAGTCATGGGTGAAAACTTAGTGCTGAACCTGGAGCGGAATGGCTTTGCCGTCGCAGTGTATAACCGCACCGTCTGCAAGGTAGACAATTTTATTACCGGTCGGGCAAAAGGTAAGAAGATTTTGGGTTGTCATAGTATTGAGGAATTGGTCGCCAATTTAGCACGACCGCGCAAGATTATGCTAATGGTCAAGGCTGGCAAGCCGGTGGATGATTTTATCGAACTGTTAATACCAAAATTAGAAAAAGGTGATATTATTATTGACGGCGGCAATAGTCATTTTCCCGATACGATTCGCCGCACACAGTCTGTCGAGAGTAGGGGCTTGTTATATATTGGAACCGGTATTTCCGGTGGTGAAGAGGGCGCCTTGAATGGGCCCTCGATTATGCCCGGTGGATCAGTGCCAGCCTGGCAATCTGTCAAACCGATTTTCCAGAAAATTGCGGCTAAGGTTGCCGACGGTTCGCCCTGCTGCGAGTGGGTTGGTGAGAATGGGGCCGGGCATTTCGTTAAGATGGTGCACAACGGAATCGAGTACGGCGATATGCAAATGATCAGTGAGGCTTACTGGATCATGCGGCATGTCCTGGGGATGACTCCATTGGAGATGCAGCCGGTTTTTCAGGAGTGGAATCGAGGTGAACTGGACAGCTATTTGATCGGCATTACAGCCGATATTATGGGCAAAAAGGATGATGTAACCGGTCAGCCGATACTGGATGTTATCCTCGACATAGCCGGACAAAAGGGTACCGGTCGCTGGACCAGTCAGGAAGCACTGAATCTGGGGGTACCAACGCCAACCGTCGTGGAAGCAGTCCTGGCTCGGGCAATGAGTGCGATCAAAGAGGAACGCATAGCTGCGGCTAAGGTATTGACTGGTCCCAAATTGGAGTTTGACGGTAATAGAGCCGAATTTGTCGAGATGATTCGTCAGGCGCTCTATGCTTCCAAAATCTGTTCCTATGCCCAGGGATTTCAGTTAATGCGGGCGGCGGCACGGGAATATCACTGGAATTTGAATTATGGTGAAATTGCGCTGATGTGGCGCAGCGGCTGTATCATTCGGGCGCAATTCTTGGACAAAATCAAAGCAGCTTTTATGAAGCAGCCCGATCTCCAGAATTTACTGTTAGATGATTATTTTCGAGCTGCTATTGAGAAGAGTCAATCTGCCTGGCGGGCGGTTATTGCCCAGGCTATTAAAATGGGTATACCAGTTCCGGCTTTCAGTAGTGCGCTAACTTATTATGATGGCTACCGCAGTGTGTCGCTGCCGGCGAATCTGCTGCAGGCGCAGCGCGATTATTTTGGTGCCCATACCTATGAACGGGTTGATCAGCCACGGGGTAATTTTTTTCATACTAATTGGACCGGTCGGGGCGGCGAGACCGCTTCGACCACTTATAATGTTTGAGGCGAAACGGGAAAAGGAGAAGAGATGGCAAATATATTGGATAAGTTCAAGCTGGATGGCAAGGCTGCCCTGGTAACCGGTGCCAGTCGCGGCTTAGGGCAGGCGCTTGCTATTGGGTTAGCCGAAGCCGGTGCCGATGTCGCTTTGGTTGATCTCTTATCGCTTGATGATACTAAGGCAAAGATTGAACAGCTGGGTCGGAAAGTCATTTCAATCAACGCCGATTTGTCAACACAAAAGTGCGTCGAACCAATCATCGTAAAAACCGTTGAGGCGTTCGGTAAAATTGATATTTTAGTCAATAATGCCGGCATCATTCGCCGGGCGCCGTTGACTCAATTTACCGAAAAGGATTGGGATGATGTGATTAACATTAACCAGAAAACTCTGTTTTTTCTGTCCCAGGCAGTCGCGCAAGTCATGATAGAAAAAGGGCAGGGTGGAAAGATTATAAATATTGCTTCGCTGCTCTCCTTTCAGGGTGGTATTCTGGTGCCTTCTTATACGGCTTCCAAGAGTGCGGTGATGGGGCTGACCCGTCTGATGGCAAATGAATTGGCGGCTCATGGGATTAATGTTAATGCCATTGCGCCAGGTTATATGGCGACGGATAACACCGCTCCCTTGCGGGCTGATCCAAAACGCAGCAAGGAAATCTTAGACCGAATTCCAGCCGGGCGCTGGGGGCAGCCGCAAGACCTGCAGGGCGTGGCGGTTTTCTTGGCATCTGCCGCCTCTGATTATTTAAATGGTTATACGATAGCAGTGGATGGCGGTTGGTTAGCCCGCTAAAATGGGATTGATTTTGCAATGCTATGGATTTCAGATTATCAGTGAGCTGAAAGGGTGCTAAGTCAACAGCAAATCAGGGAATCAATAACTCGGGCGTTCGAGGAGTGGCAAATTTACGGCAAAAGGGTTTTATTTATTCTCCCCGATAATACCCGCACGGCACCAATTGCTCAGATTTATCCGGTCATTTATCAATTGCTGCATCAGCATACTCCGACAGTTGATAGTCTGATTGCCCTGGGAACTCATCCGCCGCTGAATGACCGCGAGATCTGTCACCGAATTGGGATTCAGGGCAACAGCTGGCGGCAGCGGTTTCCGAAGGCGCGCTTCTTTAA
>CAZAKO010000061.1:5598-12375 GCA_964485745.1 uncultured bacterium | reverse complement strand
TTTCCAGAAACAGGACATCCGGCAGTCCACCCCAGTCCGGATTAAACATGGCTTTATGTCCAGCCGCACAGATGCTCCGTTTAATCTTGAGTGGATCCATCTCACCGGTCAGGATCGCCGGAATCCAATCGCAGATTTCAACCCAGCTATAAGCTGTATCAAACACCTCCGGCGCCACATTTTTACAATGGAGGATTTTACTCCACCACCACTCGGAAGAATAGACGCCCCCGATTTTTGCTAGATACTGCGGACGGTATTGGGCTGCTGTTTCGGTTATTTGAGCAGCTTCGGCATAACTGGTATGGTCCTTCCAGAGCCAGACATAAGCCGCCGGATTCTGCTTGAATTGGGGACTCAAGCACAGCGGCTGACCAGCCCGATCCACCGGCATTGGACTGCTGCCAGTAGTATCAATGCCAATTCCAATCACGTCCTCTGCCCTGAAATCATGTTGTTTTGCTCTTGCCTGACTCAACGCGCTTCTGACAGACTTTTCGATTCCGAGTAAATAATCCGCCGGATTCTGGCGCGCTAAATGCGGATCCGCCGCATCCACAATAATCCCATCCTTACCCGAAGGGTAGGGAAAAACAGATGAAGCTAATTCTGCTCCATTCAGTACATCAACAATTAATGCCCGACAGGAATTAGTCCCAAAATCGAGTCCGATAACGAATTTGCTCATCTTTTTAACTCTCTGATTAAAAGCGGTACCATGTCAACTATTTCAAATACTATAAGCATTTATCCGGTAAAATATAGATAGGCAGCTAGAATAATGGCAATAATAACCCCGGAACCAATGACATCCCATTTATTCCAGGTTGCGCGGGATGCCTTACGATCCTCCGCCGTCCGGGTTCCATAAGTTAATCCACTTATTTTGACCAAATCCGGTTTCGGGGTCGCATAGCTCACAATTACCATCACCGCCAGACTCACCAGGAAAATCAGTAAACTATAGTATTGGAAGAATATATTATTAATAATCCAGAAAAATGAACCCTCGGCATAACTGAAACCATGCATTAATTTTACCGGCGTATCCACCGCCAACCGGAACAGCCCCATCGCAAAACCGGTAATTAAAGCCCACAGGCAGCCCTTGGCATTTAAGCGTTTGTTGAATACCCCAAAGAAAAAGACGACAAAAATCGGTGGTGCCAGATAAGCTTGAACACCTTGCAGGTAATCATATAATCCCTTGCCCCCTTGAATAATTGGAATCCAGAGAAGCGCAATGACTACCATAATCATCGTTGCTACTCTTCCAATCCAGACAAGTTGTTCCTGAGATGCGTTGGGTCGAACTTTTGAATAGAAGTCAATCGTAAATAAGGCGGCTGATGCATTAAACGCACCTGCCAGTGAACTCATCAGTGCCGCCAGCAGACCGGCTACCACAATACCACGGATACCTATTGGTAATACATTAGCAACCAGTAGAGGAAATGCCTGTTGGGCATTGTCTCGGATTATTTGACCCTGAGAGTCGAAAAAGATTTGCTGCATCGCGGGGATCGTTCCACTTTTCGCGATTGCAAAGGCAATCATCCCCGGAATAATGAAAATAAATACCGGCAGAATCTTCAGAAAACCGGCACAGATCGACCCACGGCGGGCATCCCTTTCGTTTTGAGCACCGAGGGCACGCTGAACAATATATTGATCGGTGCACCAGTACCACAATCCGATAATCGGGGCACAAAAGAGCATCCCGATCCAGGGATAATTAGTATTAAAATACCAGGCCATCCGACCGGCTTCCTTAACCGGCGCCCAGGATGCTTGCATAGTAGCCGGAACAATCGGTTTCCAAAGATTGAACATTTCCGAACCGCAGATCTTATAGAGGGTGCCCCATCCTCCCAACACCCTGAGACCAAAGATTGTAACCAAACCAGACCCGATCACAATAATCACCGTTTGGATTGCCGAAGTATAAGCTACTGCCCGCATTCCCCCCAACACGGTATAGATACCAGTGAGGATCACCACCAGGAACGATCCAACCCAGAAGCTGTTAAAGGGACCAACCTGTACTTCCGGCATCAAAGCCGCAAAAACAACCCCGCCGGCAAAAATTCCGACCGCTAGTTTAGTAAGCACATAAGCGACCAGCGAAATAACTGATAATACGGTGCGATTAACTGGGGAGAACCGGCGCTCGAGAAATTCGGGCATGGTAAATACTTTCGAACGCATGTAAAAAGGCACCATCACCCAGGCAAGTACCAACAAACACCAGGCATGTAATTCATAATGCGCCATGGCAACTCCATCGGTTGCTCCCGTACCAGCCAGTCCGACAAGATGCTCAGAGCCAATATTCGATGAAAAAATTGCCGCACCGATGATCCACCATCCCAAATTGCGGCCAGCCAAAAAGTATTCACTTGAGGTCTTCGATTGTTTTTCCTTCAAATAAGCCCACCAGGCAATCCCAAAAACGATTACGAAATACAGCAAAATCAAGATCCAGTCTACGATGTGTAAAGTACCCATGAAATTTTCTCCTTATAATTTTATTTGATTGAGAATTTATAAATCGTTCGCTGATGATATATCTGACCAGGTCTCAAGATAACCGAAGGGAAATTTGGTTTGTTGGGCGAATCCGGAAAACATTGTGCCTCCAGACAGAGCCCGGTGCGATGTTGATACAGCGCCCCATTCTTGCCCCGAATCGTACCGTTTAGAAAATTACCGGAATAGAATTGCATCCCAGGTTGATCAGTAAAAACCTCCATCAATCGTCCACTCAGCGGCTCATATAGTTCCACCACTTTATGTACAGTGCGATCATAATTATTGAGCACCCAGTTATGATCATATCCACGACCAAATTGGAGCTGCTCATTCGGAGCATTGATCCGCAAACCGATCTTTTCAGACTTGCTAAAGTCAAATGGTGTACTGGCGACATCTGCTAATTCACCGGTAGGAATTAAGCCTGCATCCACCGGGGTAAATTTAGCGGCATCAATGGTTAATTCATGGTTTAAAATTGTCTCTTCCGGATTACCGGTCAGGTTAAAATATGAATGATGGGTCGGATTCAAAATTGTTGGCTTGGCGGTCGTCCCCTCGTAATCAATCCGCAATTCATTCTCATTGGTTAATGTATAAGTTACGGTAAGGGTTACCGTTCCAGGATAGCCCTCTTCACCATCTAAGCTGACATAGGTCAGGGCAAGTGCTGGTTCCGCCGTTGAGGATTCAACCTGCGCATCCCAGAGCACTTTATTAAAACCGATCTTTCCCCCGTGGAGATGATTTGTACCATCGTTGATGGTTACCTGAAATTCCTGTTCATCTATCTTGAATTTTCCTTGATCAATCCGATTACCATAGCGGCCAACGATGGCACCGAGGTAAGCATTATCGCCAAGGTACCCCGCTAAAGAATCGTAACCAAGGACAATATCAGCTAATCTGCCGTTGCGATCCGGTACTTTGAGTGCAGTTACAATCGCGCCATAATTAATTATCCGGACCTCGACACCAGCAGCATTTTTCAGGGTATATTGAAATACTTCCCGCCCATCTGGTAACTTGCCATAGATTGCTTTTTCGATCATTGTTCCAGCCTTTTTTACGCTCTTATCTTGACAACCGAAAACAATCAAAGCTAACAACATTAATAAAAACAGCAGCAACTTTTTCCACATAGTTTACTTCCTTTCGTTATTTAGTGAGGATTCTATGATAACTTTGAGGGGGACCTAAATAGCTGGGTTTACCAGGTCCGGTTTCGATCACAATTTTTTGCAGCACAATCCCGGGATCCACCATCCAGAATTTTAATATATATTCACCAGCTTTCTGAATCGAATGCTGCGTGGTCAGAATTTTTATATTATCACTCACCATTTGATTCCACCATTGAGGGTATTTCCAATCCGGCACGGTCTCGCCTTCATTAACATTGATGACTTGCGGTTGTTCATCGTCAAATGATATGGCTAAGCGCAACCCTTCACCATGAGTAAAATTCTGAATCGGCGAAAGATAGATTCGCACATTGACCTCACTGGTTGAGAAAAAATAAACCCGATATTCCAAGTGCGGACTGGTTCCTCCGGCGGTTTGCGGTGAAGCTGTAACTGGCATCGGTGTTATCGCCGAAGCGGTTCGACCTAAATTTGGAATTACCTGCCAACTGACCGATGACGAGTTAATCGCACTCGTAAAATTCTCGGCATTTATCGCAAGATAGCCGTTGCTTTCAATAAAATCGTTAATTTGAGCCGATTCCGGAATTTCTGGATTCTTGACCACGGCTTGAACAATGACTTTGACTTTATTCGGCCCGGTAATCGTAATTGGAACCCGAAATTCGCCGGTGGGAGCTCTACTCCAATCAACACTGACCCACAAGCGTTCCTCCATTTCAATTGCCTTTTGGGCTCCATCAATTTTAATCCAGGATTCTCCCGGCTTGATCGAATATTGAAATGGTTTCTTCCCCCGATTAAAGATTTCGATATAATAAGTCTGTTGATTAAACCGATCAAACTCAGGTAAAACTGCCACACTCCTTGCAGAGGGCCACCACTCATCGGAACCCTCGATCGCGACTCCCATTGCAGGTTTTTCAGGGATGCGTATTCGATTAACCTCCGGCATTGAATTTTTATCCGGCTGCTGCCAATAAGTATAGCCAATATGGGTTTGATCCATCATGTGATTCCATTTACCATTCGCCATGATCTTGTTGTAATAATCGGTAATCTCCACATCCCTGTCAAAAAGCTCCTGCGCTTTCTGCGCCAAAGTATTAGTAGCTGCCCGCCCCTGACTGGCATAGAGCCGATTCTTGGCAACCGTATAATAAAGCTCATTTAAATTAGCGCAGGCTTCTACTGGATGAAGAACCAGCTGATAAAAGGCAGCGTGATACTCTTCAGGCAGTTCCCGATCAATTTTACGGGCTCGCCGGACTAATTCGTTATATTCATTGACAACTGTCTCTGCTTCGCGGAAATTAACCAGCGAGTATGTTTCCGGGGCGAGTAATTCGGGTTTCCGCCGCGAATTGTACTTTGTATATCGGGCTAATATCTCGGCAATCTCCGAGGAATGCGCTTTTCCAAACTGCTCTTCGGCCCAGTGTTGAGTATATTCGGGCAAACGCTCGGCTGGCAATCCTTCCGGATTCCAGGCGTAATCCAGAAAAAAATCTATGGGAAATTCCATCGGCTTAAGATCGCCAACATTGACAATCCAGATTTGGCGCACTCCATATTCATACGCTAAGTGCATCTGTTCCCACACGCGCTCAATCTGATTGGTATTCAACCACTTATAATTTCTCGGTCCGCCAACGAAATCATAATGATAGTACATTCCATAACCACCCGGCCGCGGTTTCTCATCCAGGCGCGGCAGTTTGCGCACATTCCCCCAATTATCATCACACAACAGGACGGTTACATCGTCAGGAACCCGCATCCCTTTGTCGTAATATTCCTGAACTTCTTTGTAGAGGGCCCAGACCTGCGGAATCGTCGTTATGTCTTTATTAGTTACATCGGCCAGAATCTGCCTCTGGTCGGCGACGATTCTTTGCAGCAGGGCTACATTGGCAGTCGGACTCATGGCTTCATCGCCGTCACCCCGCATTGCCAGGGTTACAATACTTTCATAACGACCCATCCGGCGAATACCTTCCCGCCAGAATGCTTTTAAAACACTATCGTTTTTTTCATAATTCCAGGGGCCATTGCCATAGCGGCGCCATTCGTCATGAGCCCGCATCATTGGTTCATGGTGCGAAGTACTGATAACTACCCCATACTCGTCGGCAAGTCGGGGATTTTCAGGATCATCGTCGTAAAATGCTCTGCCCCACATTGCCGGCCAAAGAAAATTTCCTTTGAGCCGCAGAATTAATTCGAATACATGCCCATAGAACTTGCGATTGAATCCACCAAACTTTTCGAACACTAATCCGGTCAATGCCGGGGCTTCGTCATTGATAAAAATTCCCCGATACTTTACTTTCGGTTCACCTTGAGAATAACACCCGGGAAGGAGATAAATGCTCGACTTTTTCTTCACTGGTACATCCGCCCACCAGTACCAGGGAGAAACACCAATCTGCTGGGAAAGATCGAATATGCCATAAATCGTCCCCCGTTTATCACTCCCCACAATTAACAGGGCTCGCTCAACATTGGGCAGGGGCTGCTCGACAATTTGAATTATGAAGGTTTCCCACTTGCCGGTAAGTCCCTTGACATCCAATTTATGATCCTGAACCAGCTGCTCGACAAGCGGACTTTTTCCTAATGTACCAATAATGACAATCTCCTGCTCTTTGGGAATACTATCGAGAAGTAAAGCCGGTTGAACATCGGTAACCTGCAGAATGTCACTCTGCAGCAATTTGAGAACCCGGATGACACCTGGATAGTCCTGGGAACTAACCAGCAATGGCGCAACTTGACCAGCCGCGGCAAGCGTAAAACCCCCAGCTCTTTTCTCAGTGGTGACATATGACCCACCACCAGCCAGGGCGACATCCAGCAAGCTATAACTTAAACTTATTCCTATCAGGAAATTTATCATCGGTCTTAGCCAACTTGACCAGGGAAAATAATGCTGATTTGGACTGATACGCCGTACTTTTCGATTCCCAACAGGATCCATATCTATCGCCCTGTCACCTCAAATTCTCGCTGCTTTTAGGGTTAAAATTATTTTCCTATAAAAAGATCTATGGAACGCTTCAATATTACAAATAATCACTTAGAGTGTCAAACGGATTGG
>CAZAKO010000061.1:0-5498 GCA_964485745.1 uncultured bacterium | reverse complement strand
CGCCCACTTAGCCCAGAGCTCGTAAAAATGGGGCACATGGTATGACGGATCAGTAAAACTATCCACATTTTTCGTTGGTACAAATACGACCAGCTTTTCTTTCTTATTAAACATATTGGTCGCAACATCGTTATCACCAGCTGAGTCGGATTTATGAAGCATGGCATCCAGAATAGCTTGAGCCTCCTGGCGATAATTAAAAATACCTGCACTGTCACCCCATCTGGCAGAGGCAAACAGGAGCGCCATGACCAACCACTCTTCCCCATCAGCCGCCGAATTCGGATTCAGTTGGCTGCCGTCACTTTTACAATGCCAGGCAAAATAACCCTGGCGGACACCGGTCTGATGCTGCATATAAGTTTTTGACCATTTCCAGAGACGATCAAACTCGCTCTTTTTATTCAGCTGCACCGCGATCATCATCCCATAGGACATCCCCTCGGTGCGGACATCATTATTCAGAATATCTTTGACATACGCCATATCAGGCTCTACTGGGTAATAAACCCGCTGGCTATGCGGATCGCCGTAAAATAACTGCTCAAAGGCACTATCAATTTTAGCCTTCACCGCAGTATTACTAATCCCCAACAGCTCGTTAAATAAATCGGGATAAATGCCGGTGTAATATGCTCCGCCCTTTTTCTTCACTTGAGTTTCGGTGGTCATTCCAAGCATAAAGAAATTCCCGGCCAATAGCAGAACTAAGATAATTCTGACAGATTTGCCAAAAAAGAAATTTTGGATATACAAGTTTAGATTATTGCTCGGAAAAGTAACTGACATTACTCATAATATAACCCTAATGTTTTTCTTTAAAAAAGTCTTTTCCAGCACAAATCCAAATATCTTCATCGGATACAATTTTCAATGGAAAATTTGGATTATATCTGATTAATATTTTTACTAAATTACGCTATATTAACTTGATTTGCGGATTGAATTAATGGTTATATGCAAATTGAACTAAAAACTTTTGGCGTCAACCCAATCCTGGCTGGTTGTCACCGAGGGATGATGAGGAGAGAGTGAGGAAAATCGAATGAAACGCTTAACGATCGAGGATGTCGCCAAGCGGGTGGGAGTTTCAAAAGGAACCGTCTCCGCTGTCATTAACGGCAAAACCACTGTCAAAATGGAAACACGGGAGTTGATTCTGAGAGTAATGAAGGAGCTCAACTACCGTCCCAAGGGTGTCGCGCGCAATTTAAAAAACGGGGAGCAGGACAAAAGCATCGGCTTGATTATCAAAGATTTGAATTACCCTTTTTATACTTGGATCGCGACTGGTGCCAAGGAATATGCCAGCAGCAAAGGGTATTCAGTAATTGTCGCCAGCACTGAAAATGATCATGAATGTGAAAAGAAACTAACCCACCTTTTTTCGACCAAGGATATCAAGGGCTCAATTATTGCCCCAATCGTTGATGGTAAAGCGGAAATTGAGCATCTGTTCAAATTAAAAATGATTAATTACCCTTTTGTTTTGCTCGAAGATGTCAAAGGCATCCAGGCTAATGTGGTCGCAATTAACAACATCAAAGCGATCAAAAAAGCAGTTTCTTATTTAATCCAAAGCGGCCATACTAAAATTGTGCATTTCGCCGGTCCACCGAACTCCTCCCACACTCAGGAAAGAATTGAAGGTTTCCGGCATGCCTTCAGCGAAAGCACCCTGGTTTTCCGCGAGGATAAAATTGTTACAGTGGGATCAGATTACAATGAGAGCTATCAAAAAACTCACGAATACTTCAGGCAGATAAATGACGCCGACCGCCCAACCGCTATTGTCTGCTTCAACGACCAGCAGGCTCTGGCTGTAATGACGGCTCTACGCGAGCTGCACTACCGCATTCCCGAAGATATTTCGATTGTGGGTAATGACGATATTTATTATGCCCCGATTTATCCGGTAGCCCTAACTACGATCCGGGCTCCGCAGCGTGAGATCGGCAGAAGAGCCGCTGAGATTCTTATTCGGAATATCGAATCAGCAGATTCTTTGCCGCCCGAACGAGTCGTTCTGGAAACCGAATTTATCGTCAGAAAATCTACCCGGACGTTGAATACCTGAAATATTAAGGTCTACTTACGACCTTTCACTCGGTATATAAGGTTCACCGACAACTTCAATTTCCCGGCTGATGAATTCAGTCGTGGCAGAAGTGCCACCAGGCAGAATACCGCCAACGGTTATTTCGAATTTCCCCGGCTCAACTATCCGCTGAATTCCCGCACCACCAGGTTGCATCTGAATCACTGCCAATTGTCGGGGGGTCAATTCGAACTCCACGTCCCGTTGCTCGCCCGGATTCAGATGAATCCGCTTGAAACCCTGCAAGGCACAAATTGGTACCGGCACCGATGCCGATTTGTCTTTGACGTATAGCTGAACAACCTCATCGCCGGCAACCTTTCCCGTATTTTTGACTGTAGCAGTTAGTTTCAGTTTATCTCCCGCCTTGATCGAACCCGGGAGCTGCAAATTGGTATAGGAAAATTTTGTATAGCTTAAACCATAACCAAACGGAAAAAGTGGCTGCCCTTCAAAATAACGATAAGTCCGACCTTTCATCCGGTAATCTTCAAACGGAGGCAGCTGCTCGACCGATTGGTAAAAAGTGACCGGCAGTCTGCCGGCGGGATTGTAATCCCCAAATAATATCTCAGCCAGGGCCGTTCCGCCCTCCTGACCAGGATACCAGATTTGCAGGATAGCGGGAATATTGGCTGCCGCCCAATTGACTGCCAGGGCACTGCCGCTGGTCAAAACCAGAACAATTGGTTTTTTAGTATCATAGATCATTCTTAGTAAATCTTCCTGAACGCGGGGCAGCGCGAGACTGGTGCGGTCGCCGCCTTTAAAGCCCTCTAATTCGACCGGCATCTCTTCACCTTCCAGCTGAGCCGTAATGCCGCCGACAAAAATCACGACATCGGCATCCTTGGCAAGCTTAACCGCTTTGCGGAAATGGTCACTGTCCATCAGGTGCCATTGGATAAACAGCTGCGGCCAATAACCACCTTTACAATACTCAATTTTAATCCGATAAGACTGTTTCTTTTCCAGATGAATGTGGTTGCTCTTGGTAATAACTTTTTCTGTAGGCTCCTGCTCTTGCCAATCCTCGACCACGATTTTATCGTCAAGATAGAGTCGAAATCTACCATTGCCTTTCAAGGCAAAATTATAATCACCCGTCTCTGACACTTTAAGGGTGCCGCTCCAGCGAAAGCAAAATTCCGGTTCCAACCAGAGATTCGGAATGCCGCTGCCCCAGATTAAATTCGGTTCCTCCAACGGATCAATTTTGGTTATCGCCGGCTGCCCGTCAAAGTTTCTATTCCGATAAAACTCTAACCTCAAGCCTGGTTTCCCATCGATACTCGCGATATTTGATGACAAGGGATAGATCAGACCGCCTTTTTCGACCAGATTACAGCCAGGCTCATAAGCTACTTCTACATCTTTGCCAACTTTATTCTTAATTCCTTCCAGTGGCGTAACGTAGCGCGAAGGCTTGCCATGGTAATTGCCTAACAACATTCGATAGGAATCGGCAGTCGGTCCAATCACGGCAATCTTTTTTATCCTTTTGCTCAGGGGTAAAAGATTATTTTCATTTTTTAAAAGAACGATTGACTCCCGGGCAGCCTGAATTGACAGCTGCCGATGTTCGGGTGAGTCGTTTTCTTGAATGGGTATCCGGGTATATTGCACCAACTCCGGCGGATCAAACATCCCCAATTTAAAGCGCGCAGTAAACAGCCGTTTAACTGCCACGTTAATCTCATCTTCCGTGATTAACCCCTTTTCCACCGCCTCTACTAAGGCACGATCGTATACTTGCCCGCAGTTCAAGTCGGTCCCGGATTTGACCGCGATCGCAGCAGCCTCCGCCAGTGTCTTGACCAGTTGGTGATTGGCATAAATATCATTGATTGCACCGCAATCTGAAACTATATAACCCTGAAAATCCCATTCTTCACGCAATATTTTATGCAACAATTTGGGCGCACCGCAACAGGCTTCACCCAAGTAGCGATTGTAGGCACACATCACCGAATATGCACCGCCCTCTCTAACGCAAGCCTCGAATGCCGGTAAATAAGTATCATACAGGTCACGATCATCAATAACCGCATTAAAAACGTGGCGCTCCGGTTCAGGTCCGCTGTGAACCGCATAGTGCTTTGGTGTTGAAATTACCTTAAAATATTTTGGATCGTTACCCTGCAAGCCTTTGACAAATGCCACGCCCATTCGACCGGTAAGATAGGGATCCTCACCATAGGTTTCCTGACCACGCCCCCAGCGCGGATCGCGAAAAATATTAATATTCGGACTCCAAAATGTCAGTCCTCTAAAAATATACCGGTCACCTTTTCGGAGACAATCATGATGTTTGGCGCGGGCTTCGGTTGAAATCACATCCGCAACCCGAAACATCAAGTCAGTATCCCAGGTCGCTGCCAGCCCAATCGCCTGCGGGAAAACTGTGGCGATGCCGGCATTGGCGACGCCATGCAAACATTCATTCCACCAATCATATTCAGGCACTTGCAGGCGCGGAATGGCGGCGGCATGGTTAACCATTTGCGCAACCTTTTCCGCTAAAGTCATCCGGGACACTAAATCATCAACTCGAACCTCCACCGGCAGTTCCGGATTGAGGTATACCGGAACTTCTTCTGCATTTCCGGCAAAAATCAGGAAAGCGCTTAAGCAAAAGACTATTAATCCAAATCGCATGACCAAACTCCCTTCTCTTGATTAACCGGAATATAATAAAACCCATAAAAAAAATACAGGGATACATTGATCAAAATAAGTATCCGACAATTCTTAATTCCGGCTACTAACTCAGATAAAGTCTGAGATTTTTAGATTTGATACTCTTTACCAATATTTTCCAAACTGGCAGATTCGAAAATTCCTATCAAACGGCTTATTGACAATCCTCAAAATTCTTAATAATATATGCCAACTTGAAATTGATTATTGAATACGGGAATTAAAAAACTGGAAGCTTCACCCGGATATTGTTCTCATTGACGCTGTAACCTGAGTTTTTCGATTTTTCTATTAAAAAAAACATTCTACCGGCAGGGCGAACTACACGCTTCTGGGGCAGGTCAGAATGAAAAAAATCTAACCTTGGAGCAGGGATATGAAAACTGTCAAAGGGATTTTGTTTCTTTTACTCTGGGAAGGCGGGATTATTTTCGGGCAAAGTACCGTGCAAAATTATTACCCCTTGCATGTCGGCGATTATTGGATCATGGTGACAGATAGTTCTGAAAATGGGACTCTCACTGATCTTGAAGAGATTGAGGGAACAGATATGATCCTGGGCAATCAATATTATCGCCGTAAACCGACCTTGACTGCCAGCGATGGCTCGAAAAGGTCCTCATGGTACACCTGGGAAGGGATCAATGCAAACGGTAATGTAATTATTGCCACCGGCGATACCAGTATCATTGATTCAGCC
>CAZAKO010000060.1:0-12390 GCA_964485745.1 uncultured bacterium | reverse complement strand
CCAAATCAAATCTCCCCGCTCAGTATATACCTTCACGTCACAAACCGGCGGCAAACCGTAAAAAGCTATCCGGTCATATTGAAAATCTTCCCCGAACTGATACATCCGGGCCCGAATATCATACGGATTCGGTACCACCCGAACCATATCCAACCAGGTGCCTCCCGAGATACCATACAGACATACATAACTATCCCCATTGTAGAGAATGGCATCGGCAGTAACATAGGTTTTCGCCGGATTCCATTCCCCCCGGGATTTGATCAACCTCCAGCTCCGGGAATCAATAGCCGACGGCTCGGTCCCAATGGTATTTTCCCGAATACAAAGATAATTGGAACCATTATAGGATACAATCTCACGATTATTGTAGATCGAAGTAACTGCCCATTCCTCCTTGGGTACGTTCAATTCCCAGTAGGTCGTATCCACAGCCGGGGTTGCCTTGGCGGCTTTGGTCACCGCCGGGCGACGTAGGTAAGCTGGTACACTGGTAAGAGTCCAAAACATACTGCTGTAAAGGGGTATACCAGGTTCAAGATCATTCTGACTGCCATCATCCTTGGACTGAATATAGTAGTAGTAATTGAATCCCCGCACTGCCGTTATATCATCAAATTCATTCACTGCATTCGATTTATTACATTCAAAAATTTTCTGGTAGACTGTTTTAGGTGAAAGCACCGTACCCTCGGAACGATAAATGACATAGCCGTCAAAATGCGGATCGGCCTCGGCATTGTTCGACCACTTTAAATTAATTCGATCACCACCCGAGGTAACCGTAAATTCACTCGGTGGCGGTGGTGGTTGAGGAATGTTGAATCCCGATTCATAATTGCGCTGTGCCAAGCGGAGTACCTTAAGAACCGAATCCTCACAGGTTTGAACCCATTCTCTTTTATACTCATCATAGTTTGTCGTTCCTGAACCATTTGGTTTAATTAATGTTGGAGCTCCGGTACCTTTTGTCCACGCCAGCCAGTTAGCACCAACTTCCCGGTTTTTCTCCCGACTCAGACCGTATACACCTTCAGCCATTACAATCCGGATACTATCCCCAATCTCCAGCTGATAGGGTCCAAATCCACGGCATTGGGAATAACCACCTGGATCAGTGCCCCATAAATCGGCATATCCATCACCAACCTCTTCGGCATGGGTTTTTGCCGGGTGACCACTGGTCATAAAATTGTATCTCTGGGTCATAAAATCCAGCGCAAATTGACTGTAAGGGGTCTGGGCTATATAAGCATCCGATCCTAAGTACATCGTTGTGCCGGGTTGATTAGGATCATCGGTAGGATTCCCGGGAGCTTGATCAGCATGCAAAGTTATTCCCCCCGCATAACGCGCGGCAGCCATAATACCATCTTCGGTTTCATTCGGACAACCCCAATCATCAGTTACTTTCCGCTCGGAATAGGGACCGTACCAGGAATAAAATGCCCGCATTGGAGTAGTAGGCGAATCAGGATCAGTAAAGATTACCTGATTTACCGTATTTCTACCCCAGGTTGAGCCCCAGACTCCCCAACCAGTCGAAAAGCCAGTTTTTGACTCACCAGAAAGCGCATAGCGGTAGTTAAAAAGTACCACGAAATCTTTGATAGTTTGCTGATATTCTTTCTTATCCCGACTGATAATCCCGGTATTTTTAAAGACATAATCATAAATAAAATAGTCATCATGATTCTGCTGGCTGAAGGCATAAACCTTTTTAGTCATGCTTACTCCCATCGCCGTATTGATCTTGATAACCATCATTCGGTCAGATGGAATATCGGTAATTTCATCCAGCTGATCATAAATCGTATTCACTGTCGCCAAAGCATTATCAACAATGACTATCGGATGATCAAATTTCCCAATTAGGCTCAACTCATCTTCAAATATCTGATATTCGCGATCTGAATCTACCCGGGGACCAACGCCAACGACCTTATAAGCAAAGTCAACCCCGACATTTTCATCATGGAAATTTTTACATCCTAACCAAATGGCTTTCCCCCGGCAGGCATTCTGATCTAATCCATATGCTCCCGGCCAAAAAATGGTATTAGGGACCTCGGTGACCCCCGCACCTTCGACTTCGGTACCCTGTTCCGAAAAACAGTTATGGAGCATACCAATCCGAATCCATTTCAATTCTCCTCCCTGTCCGGCTGTCTGGGCATTAAGTGGATGGATGAAGATAATAACCAGTAAGGTGCTTAAAATCAGGAGTAGCATAATTCTTTTAGGATAGTTTAATTTCTTCATAAGTTTTCCTCACAAATTTGACTGTTATTATAAATCGAAAGATAACCGGACGCCAAAATAGAACTGCCGTGGATCAAGAAAGTTAAATGAGGTCATATTTGGCATATCAATGTAGGCTTTATCATCCAGAATCTGCTTTAGGTGTTTACTTTCTACTTCTTGCATCGAATAGGGTAGCGTGCTGCCGGCATCATATTCCATGTATTTTTTCAAATCAGTTACCTTACCAGTTGACGGATCTTTGATCATTTCGACCCAATAAACAACATCCGGATCAATAACCACCTTTTCATTCAATACTCCAAGCTTCTCCATTGGTTGATAAGCTACCCCATGTTTACGATAAGTACCGATTCGGTCATCGCCGACGATGTTGTCGTAGACATTGCTCTTTGGCAAATGGAGACTTTGATAATATTGATCATGATCTCCGTCTTTGCCCCAGTTATCCAGTGCCATTTGCTTATAATTAAGGAGGTTATCAATATCCATAAAGAGCTGAACTTTTAATCTGTTGAAACTAAAAGTCTTACTCAGCCTTAAGGTTGAATTGAACCAATCAGTCTTCTGGACATTATTCTTAACCTTCGGGTCTTGCGCAGGATTCCAGGTCACCCATTCGCCCGCCTGCCAATCGAGTAAAATATTCATTAGGTAACCGCCAAAGGGATATATTCCAATAATTTTCGGTCCAAAGTTATCCGGTGAAAACAGGGAGAGATTGGCTCTGGCATAGGGTCTGGGGATGGGACGTTCCTGATAGAGATTGACCGTAGCTTCATCCCACTGCTGCTGCTGTAAAGGATCTTGATAGACCTCCTCCCGACCGAAGTGACCACTAGAAGAAGCTTGATAAGTATAATTAGCGAAGAAGGTCCACCAGCGTCCCTGACTCTTACGTAGAGTCAACTCAAAACCACGAATATCCTCATAGCTATTGCTGGTTGTCTTATCGTAGATAATTCCACCAATTGAGGTATAGGTGGTAATATCCTGCTGATCGGTGATATCATGATAAAAGGCTGCCAGCTGGATTAAAAAGTCACCTAGGACACTTTGGTCATAACCTAATTCGTAGGAGATGGTACGGGCAAGAATCAGGTTGGGATCACCAAATAAAACGACTTGCTTAGTTTCATTCCGGGCTACTCGAAACATCGTCTCATAGGCGGGAATCTGCTTAAAATGACCATAGTTAAAATATAGCTTTGAATTTTCAGTAATCGGATGCGAAATACCTAAACGTGGACTAAGCTGCCATTGCGGTTTTGTCTTGGTTTTATTGTAATCCCCTTCCGGATTATATTTCGAAGAAAAATAAGACCGGTCCCAGGGATCTACATTCCACCATGAAGCATCGGAATTAGTGTAATCCAAGCGGGCACCCAGATTCATGATAAAGCCCTTGATTTCAAGTTTATCCTGCAAATAGATGGCTCCCCGGATTGGAGATTGTTTCATCTGTATCCGATCCGAGTAGGTCTTGCCAGCACCCAGTGATTGAATTGTGCCATAATCCAAATCAAGATTACTATAAACAAACTCGAAACCCGTTTTTACTAAATTGCTAAAGTTAACCTGACTGCTTAAATCAAATTTCATCGTGGTAGACGAGGTATTGGTAAAATCTCTGGTTTTACTCATATGACCACCCAGAAACATACCGGTAATTCCATTCTCCCCTTCAGATATATAATTAAAGGGGGCTTCATCCACAAAATAACCCGGTAAAATTTCATATTTCTTGGTTTGATCACGATGTGTGGTTGGTCTGGTATAATAATCACGGGTGAAATTTTCTACCGACACTTCATAAAAGGTTTTCTGACTTAGCATATGAGTCATCTTAGCCGAAACGGAAAGATGGCTAATATCGGAAAGACTATAATGACCTGTCCCGAACAGATCACCCGAACGATATTCGCCTCCTAATACTGTAACAATTTCACTTGGAGTTCTTATATACCAGTTCTGACCAGGATCCCACTCAATCCAGTTACGCGCCATAGTATACTTTTTCCCAGTAATCCCGGTAAACTGTAATTTAATTGACTTAGTAACATCTGAAGTTAACTTCAAGGTCCAATCATAATCCATATAGTCATCTCTGGTCAGCGGAACCACAAGCATTTCACGGAGTTGCCGATAAGAAGTAAAAAAGCGTAAATTCCCGAGTTTCTCACTGATGACCGGTATCGGTCCACCAAATCCCGCATCAATATTATAATCAGGTTGGTTAATAACCTCCTTTTTGCGCATTTCCCAGAGAAATTTGCGCTGGGCTCCAATGGGAGTTAAATCATTAGTCGGATCATCATCCGACAAGAGGCGTTCAGAAATTTTATTCCAACCATCAAAATCAGTATATTGACTTTGCATGTACTTGTTCCAATAAGTTCGGGTCCCATCCCCATTGTAATCCTGGAATGGTTCACCATCGTCATAGATGCCGTTAGCATTTAAGTCATCATAGGTCTCGCCGACTGTTGTACCCGTCCAACAGACCGCATCATCCATATATGGTCGGAACCACATCGAATTCTGATCGAAAGGCGAGATCCCAAAATATTTTGGTGCCGGTGGACTGTATTTAAATTCGATCGAACCATTATATCCCTGTCTATTACCTTCCTTTGTAACCACATTGACAATGCCCGAACGTACCTGTCCATACTCGGCATTAAAACCACCCCGCTCGATGGTAATTTCTTTGATCGAGCTCAAGGCAAGGTTGGAAACCGGTTTATTGTTGCGCGGATCGCGCAGGGTCACACCATCCATCAAGAAAAGGGTTTCATCAGAGCTGCCCCCACGAATCTGCAAGTCGCCGCGAATCCCGGCTTGTAAACCGACTACATTATCAATGCTGGAAACCGGCAAATCTTCAATTTGACTCGCAGTGACCGCAACAACACTGGTAGCCACATCTTGCTTAACTACCGGTCTCTCGGCAACAATAGTCACTGTCTCGCCTTCAATCACCTCAACTTCCAGCTCAAAATCAATTCGTGCAGTCTGGTCAATTATTACCTCGACATTACTAATCGTCACTTTTTGATAACCAATTACATAAGCCTGCACATCGTAAGTTCCGGGCGATACATACAAAATGGTAAACTGACCATTCAGATCAGTTGCCGCACCTAAGCTGGTTCCGATCACGACTACATTTGCACCGACTAAAGGCTCGTTGGTCGCCTTGTTGGTAACAATACCGGCAATTTTTCCAGTAGTTCCGGACCAGATGGGAACACTAAAAAATAGTGCCAAAAGAATTAAAAGTATCATCACTCGAGAAATCTGTCTCATATTCGATCCCTCCTCATTAATAAAGAAATTCCCTAAGATTAAAAATGAACATGTCCCGGTAGGCATTGATGCCTAACATGATGTTATCTATCCCAAATTAAAATCAAACATATTGAATTTATATCCCATAAAAATATATGTAATCCGCCTTCGATAATCAAGGGTCAATTCACCTTTTTTTGATGAGTATTAACCAATGTGGTGCCCCTCTTCCGGACATTCAAGACCGTAACACAATCTTGCCCAAAATGCTTTACCATCATTTTTGAATAATTCTCAACATATCCCTCAGGCAGAAATACTAAAATGGTACCAGCAAAGCCGCCGCCGTGAATCCGACCGGCTCCGGCGCCTACTTCCGAGATATATTTTTCAGTCAATGCCAGTGCCAAAGTTATCCTTTGTTCGGCGGCATTGCAGATTGAATAAATATTCTGCAGCCACTTGAAGGACGAATCACCGGACGCCTTAACCATTTTTAAAAATCCTGGAAAATCATTCGCATTGAGTGCCTGCGCCTGTTTCAGAACCCGATCATTCTCCTCAAAAAAATGAATCGCCCGCAAGATTGCCCGATCGCTAATTTTTCCCTGTAGATCCGGAAGCCGATTAAAAAAATCAGCCGCACTGACATTGCGGAGTACGTCAGTTCCAAAGATTGCCGCAACGGATTTCATTTCTAACGGTACAGCTGCGTAATCTTCGGTTAGATTGACATGACTTCCCCCGGTATCCACAACTAACAGATGATAACTTGTCTGACTAAAATTGAAATCAATTTTCTGAATTATTGGATTTTCAGGCTCCTTAAAATCAATTAGCAGCAAGCCTCCGACTGCACAAGCCATCTGATCCATTAAACCGCAGGGTTTACCAAAATAGACATTTTCGGCATATTGCCCAACCTTAGCAACTATTTCCGGAGCAATCCGATTTTTGTTGTACATAGCATTCAAAATACTGCCAAGTAAAACCTCAACTGAAGCAGATGAACTCAAACCCGAACCGGGCAGAACCGAACTGGTCAGGCAGGCTTCAAAACCACCAATCTGATATCCCAATTGCCGAAACCGGGCGGCAATTCCGCGAATCAATGCCGAAGTTGTTCCGGCTTCTTTCCCTTGTGGTTTCAATTCCGCAAGCGAAACCTCAAATGGCTTTTCGTATTGTGCTGACCAAACCGTGATCTGCGGCTGATCCAACGGGGCGGCTACCGCAATCGAATCGAGGTCAATACTGGCAGTCAGCACCCGTCCGTGATTATGATCGGTATGATTGCCGCTGATCTCTACTCGACCGGGAGTACTAAAGTAAAAACGTTCTTGATCGCCAAACTTCTGAATAAAATCATGATCCAGTCGGCGATATCGCTCCAACTGCTCTAAAAGGATTTGATTGTCCACGCCATAGAGCTGCCGCAAGGCAGGTTTCAGTTTTTCAATTTGAGTACTCACTGTTTCATCCAAATTTCACTTTTTAACAGATTTATAATGAATATCCGATAGCTCGCGTAAATGTTCGGCTGCCTGCTCGGCGGTCAGATCGCGTTGGGGTTCGGCTAACATTTCATAACCCACCATAAATTTCTTGACCGAAGCAGAGCGCAACAAGGGCGGATAAAAATGCGCGTGCAGCTGCCAGTATTGATAATTATCATTGCCATAAGGTGCCCCGTGCCAACCCATCGAGTAAGGAAATGAAATCCGAAATAGATTGTCGTATTTACCCAAAAGAGACTTTAAAATTCGGCTGAGTGAATAAACCTCTGCCTCGTTTAGCTCAGGTAGTCTCAGAATGTGACGCCGCGGTAAAAGTAGCGTCTCAAATGGCCAGACAGCCCAGAAAGGAATGATAATTAACCAATGCTCATCGGCTAAAATAATCCGCTGATTATGGCTAATCTCGGCTTTAGCGTAATCCAGTAGCAGTACCGAGCCGTTTTTTTTATAATAACTCATTTGCTGGCGGTCCTCTTTGGCAGGTTCGGTCGGTAGCTGATCCCCAGCCCAGACCTGACCGTGAGGATGAGGATTAGAACACCCCATTATTGCACCCTTGTTTTCAAAAACCTGAACCCACCGATATTGCTCGCTTAGTTCACGGGTTTGCTCGATCCACACCTCGATGACTTTTTTTATATCATCAATTTCCATTTCGGCTAATGATAAATCGTGGCGCGGCGAAAAACAGATCACTCGTGAAGTCCCGGAAACCGAATGGCTTTTAAAAAATTCCTGATTCAAATCCGAAATATCGGGTGTCTCAGGCACTAAGGCGGCAAAGTCGTTAGTAAAAACAAAGGTATTCTGATAATCGGGATTCTGCCTGCCGGCTGCACGTTGATTACCGGGGCAGAGGTAACATTCGGGATCATAAATTGGACGCTCTTCCTGGGGGATACTCTCCTCCTGCCCCTGCCACGGGCGATTGGTGCGCTGCGGTGAAACTAACACCCAATCCCCATTCAGTGGATTATAACGGCGATGCGGCATGACGTTGATCTTTTTTATCATTTTCGATTACCAGAAAATCGCATACAATCCAGTCAGGATTAAAATAACCACATAGGCGCAGATATTAAATACCCCATCAGTCTTAAAAGTCGCTGCAGTTAGCTTGATGCCTTTGGGATCATCCAGATCCTTGGAGGTACTCATGCTCACTCCGGCAATGGTTACCATCGTCAGCAGCATCGTATAAAACATCTGATCCATCCAGGGTAAATCCACCACTTTTGTCTTTAATAAAAGGGCAATTGGAATTGAAGCCACGACACCGATTATCGCCCCTTTGCTAGTAGATTTCTTCCAGAATAAACCCATTAGAAATACCGCCAGAATTCCCGGACTCACTAAACCGGTATATTCCTGAATATATTGAAACATCTGCGGTATATTACCCAGCAGGGGAGCAACCCAGCCGGCGATAATCAATGCCCCAAAAGCAGTAATCCGACCAACGCGAACGACTTGTTTTTCGGAAGCCTGGGGATTCAGATATGGTTTATAAATATCCATCGTAAAAATGGTCGAGGTCGAGTTGAGCATAGACGCCAGCGAGGAGACAATCGCCGCTACCAGAGCGGCAATCACAACCCCTTTCAGTCCGGTTGGAATAAACTGACTAATCAACCAGGGATAGGCTTTATCATAATTTATCCCGCCGTCCAATTTAGTAAAAGCCGCTTGCACCCCGGGAATCAGGGTTGTGCCCTCCGGTTGAGTAAACATGACAAAGGCGATAATGCCCGGAATGACCACGATCAGCGGAATAATGAGTTTCAGAAAAGCGGCGAAAGCCAGACCACGCTGTGATTCGCGAATTGACTTTGCCGCCAGCGCTCGCTGAATAATATACTGATTAAATCCCCAGTAATAGAGATTCGCCACCCACATTCCACCGATCAATACCGCAATTCCAGGCAAATTGAAATATTGCGGATGCGAGCGGCTCAGGATCATCTGAAATTTATCACCGGCAACGTTATAGATATGGCTGAGCCCAGGGAAAACACCGCCACTGGGAGTGACATGTTTAAGCCCGATTATTGTAGTAATAATGCCACCCAGAATTAGCATGATCACCTGAACCACATCGGTCCAGGCAACCGCCGCTAACCCACCATAGAGTGAATAGGCAATGGCGATCAATCCCAATCCGATAATTGCATAGATAATCAAACTGCCATCGCCGTTGCCAATAATCGTATCAACGGCTTTCGCCCCCAGAAAAAGTACCGAAGTCAGATTCACAAAAATAAAGAGGGCAATCCAGAAGATTGCTAAGATAGTTTTTAAATTGGTATTAAAACGATGTTCAATAAATTCGGGAATAGTATACAATTTTTTCTCGAGGAATACCGGTAAAAAGTACTTGGCAACAATAATCAAGGTTAATGCCGACATCCACTCGTAAGAAGCGATTGCTAATCCGATCGCAAAGCCAGACCCGGACATCCCAATAAATTGCTCGGCGGAGATATTCGCCGCAATTAGCGAAGCACCGATCGCCCACCAGGGCAGTGCCTTACCGGCTAAAAAATAATCCTCGGCACTTTTCTGATGCCCCTTCTTCTCATGCGAAACCCAAAGTCCCAAACCGACAATGATCACAAGGTAGCCTAAAAAGACCATCAAATCTAACCAAGACAAGTGCATTTTATTTTACTCCTGTAATAAATTCCAAAAATCTGTACTCCTAAAATTAATAGAGTTTAGTTATTTGGGACTCAATCGTAGCAAAATGACATCATGAGCCCCCAGCTCGGTATTCAACGGTTTTTTGGTTGTGCCGAGATCCTTCTTTAACCACAAGTCGCGGATTTTGTACTCTTTTTGTCGAAAATCATAATAGTGATGCGAAAAGTTATCTTCGATAATCTGTTTTTCCCAATCAAAATTTAGCGGGCGAATTGCTATACTTCGATTGAGGAAGCAGACCGCCAGCTCATTATTCTTCAAGGGTTTTGCCCAGACTTCCAGATCGTCCAGTCGCAAATACTTAAATCCCTGAATCCCAAGTTCGTCCTGGTCTACCGCAATTGCCTCTTTATTAGTCAGAATCTCGCGTGTGGCTTGACTCATGTTGCGCGGATCATTGCCGGCGATCAAAGGTGCGGCTAACATACACCACAGCGAGAAATGCGCCCGGTCCTCGCTAACCGTCATCCCATTGCCAACTTCCATCATGTCGGGATCATTCCAGTGATCCGGACCAGCATAAATGCGAATGCCTTCTCGCATATCAATAATCTGGAGCATACCCCAGGAAGTCCAGTTACCATGCCCGACTTCGCCGTCGAATATCGGGGCAATATCGCCAGTCGTGCGCCACAGATGACCGATTTCTTTACCCCATAACCAGGGTTCATTGTTGCCCCATTCACATAAACTGAACACGATCGGGCGACCGGCTTTATACAAAGCGTCCCGCATCGTTAAATAAGCGCCCTTAGCATTCAATTCTTCGGTATTGCACCAGTCGTATTTAAGGTAATCAACACCCCACCGAGCATATGTCAAAGCATCCTGATATTCATAGCCCCTTGAGCCCGGTCTGCCGCCACAGGTTCGCCAGCCGGCATCCGAATAAATCCCAAATTTCAGTCCTTTGGAATGAATATAATCCACTAAAGCTTTCATCCCCGAAGGAAAGCGCTCCGGATCAGGCTGAATAAAGCCATCTTTATCCCGCTCACCCTGCCAGCAATCATCAATAACTACATATTGATAACCGGCATCTTTCATCCCGCTAACAACCATCGCCTCGGCAACTTCCCGAATCAGTTTTTCGTCCACATCACAGTGAAATCCATTCCAGCTATTCCAGCCCATCGGCGGCTTTAACGCTAAACCCTCATACTTCTGAGCATAGGTCTGAGCCATTAAAAATAGCAATGCAATAAAGATCAACTTTTTCATTATCTCGCTCTCCTGTCACTCAAAGGATTTCATGATTCGATTATTTCTCATCGGCCCTGAACACCCGATATGAGTGTGGTAAAATATTAATTTTACATACCAGCTTATCATTCTCTATGTGACCAGATATTTCTTGGTTGGAAAGTATATCGGTAATTTTTTTGAACTTTTTATTCAGAATAATATTCACGTCGGTACTATGCTCTTTGAAAGAATGAATAATAAAGGTATTGTTGTCGTAAACGAACAAACTCACATTGCTGGGGCTATCGGTATAGACGAAGTAATTTTTCAGCATCACTTTTTTAATGGCGGTCAAAACCTCTCGCGGATATTCGTATAATTCACCAAAATTATCCGGAATGGTCAGGATATAGAGTTTACCTTTGGCATAACTAGCTTGATGAAAAATCGGGTATCCAACACCATTATCCAAAGCTGTGATTAGTTCCCAAGAATCGTTGGTGGCATATCGAATCTGAGGAATCATAATCTCATTTTCCGCGATGTACACATTCCGCCAATCAGAAAATTCATGCACTCTTGCCTTTTTATCGGTATACTCCAACTCGACAATATCTTCGATGCCCTTGCCTTGAAGCACCCGATAAAGCCCGGATGTGATCACTACCTCCTTACCCTGGAGCAGCTGCTTCTTGATTTTTTCGAGGATGTCTTGGTCAAAATTAGCTTGCTCGGTCAGGAAGACAAGGTCTTCATTCGCGGGAAATTCAGGTGTAATATCCATCGGAATGCCTAACATCCCCATAAAATTGGGGAGATAGTCTTCACCATTTGAATCATAGGGTTTGTAGCTCTTAATCCCGACCGGCCTACCCAATTGACCCAGGAAACAGTCAAGTTTTTCTAAGCTATAGCCGGCTACCGGAGCAACCGCACTCAAGGGTTTAAATGATCCGCCATCCTGCTGAATTTCTTCTAGTAGAATTCCAAAGCAAAATAAAGTCAGCTCCCGGGCTTTAGCGAACATGGTCAGATTGATCTGTTCGGCGTAACGGTCGAGTGTCCCACGCGAAAATGGATCCACCCAGCCACCGCTGTTTCTACCCGGGGCGACATTTTCAAAATAGCGCATGATGGCATAACTCTCATAAGCCTGGAGATGCTGATGAGTATAAATCGGATCGCGGGTTTCGGTACCAGTATAAATCAGATCGAAAAGTGCCGGCTGTTTCTCCAAATTATAGCCGCAATACTGAAAATGATCATACCAGTTGGGATATTTGATGATTATTTTTACTTTGGGATTAACCTTTTTCGCCGGCTCGATGATTAATTTTTGAGAAGCCTCCTCCATCTGGTCAAGCCGGAAACGTGTCCAGCTCTTTGCACCCTTGGCTTTGATATCGGACTCAGTTTTGGTATTCAGAAACCAGAA
>CAZAKO010000059.1:3698-12512 GCA_964485745.1 uncultured bacterium | reverse complement strand
CAACAGACTAAAAAGCAATAAAAATTTCAATCCAAAAAGTTTTCTACCCATTTTTACTAACCTACATTTTTTGTTAACTGTCATGATCCTTTTTAATTCTATTTCTCTCAAGCTAGCGCTCCGTCAGTCCCACCATCCTCCTACCTGAGAGCGATGCACTACGGTAAAATTCCTGCTATTTTCCTGAGAATTTGTCACCGGATTTAATCAAAATTCGAGATTTATAATTCATTATGCAGTTATTTTTCTTTTCATCCGAGTCTCAAAAATTTGCCGAGAAATTACCTCAACGCGGTTTCTTTTAACAAAAATACTGTTCTCTTATAAAAAGCTTACGGACTGATGCAACCGCATTCGATCCGCTGTCAGCGCGCCTGATGACCAACCAAATTCAGGACATTATCTATTTCAGAAAAATCATTTTCTTGGTAACGGAAAAATCACCTGCCTGAAAGTGGTAAAAATAGACGCCACCCGGTAAATCTTGCGCATTAAAATCCACCCTGTACATTCCCGCCGGCTGCTTTTCGTTAACTAACGTTCTGACCTCTTTGCCTAACAGATCAAATACCGTTAAGGAGACCATAGCTTCATGTGCTACGGCATACTGGATTTGCGTCATTGAGTTAAATGGATTGGGATAGTTCTGTTGCAGCGCAAAGGCAGCCGGTCTAACATCGGGCAGGAGCGCGATTTCGTTTTCCTCGGGTTCGCCATCATCAACCACAATCGCATCCAGATAGACATAAATGGCATCGTGGGCACCGGGAAAAAACTTGAGTGCAACTGCCGGATCATCTTCCTCAGCCTGATATTCGAAAGGACCATATTCGGTTGGTGATCCGGTTAGGACAATTTCTTCATACAAATATTTATAATAGTCCGGATCGCCGTTCTCGAAGGCAACAAAGATGCTAATTGGTTCCGAAGAACCTTCCTGCATGCCCATGAAAGTCAGGGTATAATTAATCCCGGCTTGCAGTGGCAAATCCTGCGTCCGCTGGATATCCCAGGAATTGCTGCCGCCAGTCACAATATTCATTTCAAAACAATTCTCTCCCGAAAGTAAGAAACCGGAATTCACGGCAAAGGTCACCGATGCTCCACCACCGGTATTAATCCAACCATTGGTCCAGAAGTTCAAACCATCATCAAATTCGCCATTCTTTATCAGATTCTTGGCATTCAATAATCCGCCGATTAAAACCAACGACAGCCCGACCAGAGCACAACTTTTAAGAATCGGGTAACAATTAATTTTCATGATAATACCTCCTTTATTCATCGTCACAATGTCCGTTTCCAATATAACTGATTCAATTTTCGAAATCAATGATAAGTAATCAATCGCGCCTTAAAAATAGAGCGAAAATTTGATATATCACCGGAATAATTTATAAATCGAGTAACTTTGTCCGGACAGCGTCACCTGAAACTGATTGCCTGCTTTTTGGATCGCCGATTGATTCCCAGCCAGTAGCTCCCAGCGTGAAATTGCCGGTTCCAATTTAAATTCCGCTTGTGCGGCCCTCGCCGCCGGATTCAGGATAATCAGCAGTATTTCTTCGTCGCAAGCCCGGGCATAAATGAAGGGATAGGTATTTTCCTTGGCGTAAACCGGTACAAATTCCGCATACGCCCGCAGCGCTTTTTCACCCTTCTTTAACTGAATAAGTTTTTTCACCCGGTTTAAAAGCGAATTGGGATCAGCCAGCTGCGCCGCTACATTGGGTGCATCATCGGCAGGATCAACCGGCAAATACAATTTCTCCGGCGTAGCGGTCGAAAAGCCTAAGTTTTTTCCCGACGTCCACTGCATCGGAGTACGACCACCGGCACGCGGTTTATAGGCACCTTCAACATACGGCAAACCGTCCAACTGACGCATCCCAATTTCATTGCCATTGAAAATGAACGGAATCCCCGGCATGGTTAGCGAAAAGGCAAATATGATTTCGAGATCGGCGGTCGAACGTTCGATGTTCAAGCGTGAAAGGTCGTGATTACCCAGCGGCAAGTTGATATAGCCCTTGCCGGCGGTTTTGTGATATTGATCCAGATAACTTTCGAGAAAGTTGGTTATATTGCCCAGCCCCTCACGGTCGAAAAAACTATGACCCTCCGAATAGCCGTTGAGAATCCGCCAGCTCTCTTTCTGCAACAAATCGTTATAGCCCTGGAACCAGTGATAGAAATCGGCATGAAATCCACCGCCATCAAGGGCTGCCTCGGGATACGACCACTCCGCCACCATAAAGGCATCGGGATACTCCCGGTCGATGATTTCCCGAATCTTGCGCCAGAACTTTTTGGAACCCTCATCGCGAGTGGGATACAGCGGATCATCACTTTTAATATTGGCATTTTTAACCAATGCTCCTGCCATATCCGCCCGGAAACCATCGGCGCCCAGATCCATCCAGAAACGCAAAACCTTAATCAATTCCTCCTGCAGGGCAAGCACATCCGGATGATCAATCGGCAGCATCCAATCCGCTTCGGGTTTGGCAAATCCAAAATTCAAAGCCGGCTGACTCCAGTAGAAATTGCGCATAAATTGACCATTTCGGCAACTGTAGCCCTTGATAAAAGCATCACGATAAACCGCCGGCGGATCGAGCCAGGTGTTATTCGTCCAGATGTACCAGCTGGAATACTTATTCTTTGCCTGTTTGGCGGATTCCTGAAACCAGGGATGCTCGATACTGGTATAACTGACCACATAATCAAAAAGAACTTTCAGCCCACGCTTCTCGGCTTCGGCAAACATCCGCCGGGCGTCATCGTTGGTGCCATAGCGAGGCGCAACTTGATAATAATCCGACACGTCATAACCAGCATCATGAAAAGGCGACTCGAAAAAGGGATTGATCCAGAAGCCGTCAATTCCAAGACTCTTTACATAATCCAATTTCTCAATGATTCCCGGCAGGTCGCCAATCCCGTCGCCATTGGAATCGTAAAAGGTCTGCGGATAGATTTGATAGAATACCGCATTATGCAGCCAGGCGGGACCGGGCGGAATTGTATATTTCCCGGTAATTACCGCCGATTCGATCGCCAGCGGTTCTCTTTTAATACTTGGCGCACTCTTGGTTTCTTTTTTCCGGCAACCAACCAATGATAAAATCAACCACGGAATAATTATATAATTCGATTTCATGTTCAGTACCGCTCCCCTATTCTTAATTCCTCAATTTCCTAACTTAATTACCAATTCATCGCCGTCATATTTGACAATTTGATCGGATTTCCCAATCGGGTCAAATCCACGTGGCTGGGTCGGAGTAATTTTGACGATCTCGAATGTCCGCTCCTGCAGCATTCCATTAAATTCCCCCTCCCGTTTACCAATTGTCAAAGTTCCATTTTTGTCGTTATAATAAAATGGAATTTCAGTGAAAAGTCCTTGCTCATAGTTGTAATTGATCTTTTCATCTTCATAAAGCCGGAAGCTGCCGTCGCTGCCGGTATAGACTAATAGCCGAATCGGATCGGCAGGCTTTTCGTCGGTATATTGAAGTTCCGGACCAACCGGAACAATCGAGCCGGCTTTGATAAAAATTGGAATATTAGTCAGCGGAGCGTCAGCCCGGATAATTTGACCACCTGGCTGATAACGACCGGTCTGCAGCTCATACCAGCCTACTCCTGCCGGTAAATAAACTTGCCGGCTGCGGGCTCGATATTCAGATACCGGATTGATCAACAACGACGGACCGAACATAAACTGATCGGCGATATTTAGAACGTTCTGATCCTGACCGAAATCCATCATCAATGCCCGCATAATCGTATAATCCTGGTGCGTAACCATACCGGCTAATGAATAAATATAAGGCATTAGCCGGTAGCGCAATTTATCATAAGCTAGCATAGCTTGATAAGCCGGATGCTCGGGAGGTGCAATATTGAACATTTCGCGGTATGGGTACTGACCGTGTACCCGCAATAGCGGGCAAAACGCCCCGAACTGAAACCAGCGTACATTCAGTTCACGCCACTCTTCCAGATCTGCGGGCTTGACCTTCCGTTCAAATCGTGGCTCGACGGCAAAACCGCCGATATCCGTCGTCCAGTATGGAATTCCCGACAGACAAAAATTCAAGCCCGCCGGAATTTGAATTTTCAAATCGTACCAACGGGTGGCAATATCGCCGCTCCAGGTCGCCGCCGCATAGCGCTGCTGACCGGTAAAAGCCGAGCGAGTCAAGATAAAAACCCGCTGATTCGGCTCGGTCTGGCGCTGATGCTCATAGATGCCTTTTGCATTCATCAGTGAATAGGTATTCAAATACCGCGCTGCACTGCCGAGTGCCGTCGGGCCGTTGCGTAGAATGGTTTCGGTTCGGGACAAATTCGATTGAAGGTCGGGCTCGGTCGCATCTAACCACCAGGCGTCAAAACCTTTGCTGAATAATTTCTCTTTGATCTGCCGCCAGAAAAGTTCACGTGCCCCCTCACTGTAAGGATCGTAGAAAGTCGAGACATAGCCTCTCCCAACCCAGTCACGCTGCTCTTTCTCAACATTGCGCATGTACAACCAGCCTTGATCCTTAAATTGCCGATAATGCTCGGTACCGACATAAAATTTAGGCCAGACTGAAATCATGATATGGATATGTAAATTTTCATGCAGCTCTCTGACCATACCCTCCGGATCAGGGAAGCGGCTACGATCAAACTCGTGGCTGCCCCATTGATCTTCCGGCCAGTAGAACCAGTCCTGGACAATGTTGTCCAGCGGGATTTGCCGCTTGCGAAACTCGCTGACAATTGCGAGTAATTCCTGCTGTGACTGATAGCGTTCGCGGCACTGCCATAGCCCCATTGCCCATTTCGGCATCAGTGGCGCCTTGCCGGTTATTTCCCGATAGCCTTGAATCACCGCATCGGGATTTTCACCATAGACAAAGTAGTAATCAAGCTGGTCAGCAACTTCAGACCAGAGCGATAGCCGGTTCTTGTCAAATTCTGGTTCGGGAGGAAGATACTTCAATCCGATAAATCCACCATTAGGGATCCACTCAATTTTAAGCGGATAACGTTTGCCGGCTTCCATGGGTAATTTCAGAATATGAGTCCAGGGCAACCAATTCTGGCGCCACTGATCCACCAGCAAATCACCATTGAGCCAAAGTTTGATAAAGCTGGAACCGTACAATCTGAATTTGTAAATACCGGCTTCTGTTCCTTCGATCTCGCCACTCCAGCGAATGCTGCCCCGATTAAGGTCAAAACCTGCGGGATATTCATCATTCACATCGGTAAACTCATGAGCAATTCTCGTTTCAGGGCGAGTCGTCTGTAATTGCTTGAAGTCAGCCGTTTTGAAATATTCGGCAGTCAGCCCACCGGCATTCCCATTTTTATCCCACAATTTCAGCGACGAAATCGCTTCATAATCGCGAATGTCACCAAATTTCGTATGCGAATTATTATCCCACAGAATACCATAATGCTTGTTGGAAACCAGAAATGGTATTGCCGCCACAATATTATACTGCCATAGATCCACATCGTGACCTTTGTAATTCATCACCCCGTTCTGGTGCTGACCAAGCCCATAAAATGCCTCATCGTCCGGCGAATCGAATAACTGCTGAATATGAAAGGTGTTCTCATCCATGACAACTGCAGGTGTAATGACTTTACTACCTTTGCTGCTCTCACGGAGCAGTAATTCACTATTCTTTTTGAAAAACGCTACTCTACCGCTGGATTTTGAAACCTTTACCAGCAACTTTTCAGTCGTGATGATGATGGTATCACCATTTTCAGTCAACAGCCAGTCAACCGGCGCCCACTCAGTTTTAGCAACGATCAGGCTCGGACGATCCGAAAACTCTTTGCCCGGAGTGGCTACAATCCGGATGATATCGTCAGCACAGACCTGAATTTTCACCATACTGGCATCAGTTTCGGTCGTTTTTTCAGGTTCTATTTGAATACCGTCCGGCAGTTTTTTATAACCGGCACCGCTGCAGGCAATCATCATCCAAATAACAAGCAGAATTAAAACATGTGTAAAAATCGGTTTCATGTAGTACCTCTCAGTTAGCCATTATAATTATCATTAATTCGCATTAAATCTAATTACAAATCCTCCATTCCCTCTGATAGTCAATTCTATTTGTTTTCCAGACACTACGGTAATTTCACTTGTCGAAAACGAGCGATTATCATCACCATCGGTGATAATCGTACCAGTCTGGTTATCGTTCAGAAACGGTAAGTCGAGACGCAGGATTTTTTCGCTATTTTCACCATTGATACCGGCGATATACCAGATCTTGCCTGACCGGCGGGCAAGGACTACCAATTTTCCGGGAAATCCATCAATAAAGCGAGTTTCGTCCCAGACTACCGGCACCTCCTGCATGAAGGTTTTAACGTAATCCGGAACCACAGCCATTCCGCGGGGAGTTTCGGCAAAGTGCTGGATTCCCGACCAGAAAATAACCGACGTTGCCAGTTCAAAACCATTGGTAGTCACCCGGCGAATGCCAGGCACTTCGGAAAAGCAAACCGGTGTAAAGTCCATCGGATCAAAGACATTGCGGGTAAATGGCAGCATACAGGCATGATTGGGCTCAAGGTCGGCATTATCCTGCTCAAAAGTGACATACTCATAACCACGGACTGCCTCCATGGTGAGCAAATTTGGATAGGTACGCTGCCAACCGCGCGGTAGAGTTGCGCCGTGGCAATTGACCAGTAACCCAAACTCTGCCGCGTCTTCGATAATATCCTGATAATAAACCAGCACAGATTGCCCGTCACCACCAAAAAAATCAACCTTAACGCCACTGATGCCCATTTCTTTAAGTCGCCTGAATTCCCTTAAACGATCGGCATGAGTCAGTAGTTTACTCTTTGGACTATAGGTTGTTGTATTCCAGTCGCCCGAAGAATTATACCAGACAATTATGCCGATATTCTTCGATTTGGCATAGGTCGTTAGGTCACCTAATTTTTCATAACCGATTTTTCGATCCCAATCGGCATCTATCAGACAATATTCCCAGTGCATCTCGGCGGCATATTCGATAAATCTCTTTTGTACATCATAGACCGTCGAATCGTCTTTTAAAAGCACCCAACTCCAGGACGAGCGTCCGGGCTTCACGTAAGAAATATCACTAAATTTAGCTGGATCAGACAGATCGGTTCCTAAGGTTGATTCCACAATATTTTTCAAGCCTTTGCCAATGGCAATAATCCGCCAGGACGTACTCCAGGGTAAGGATGAGGTTGGTTTTAAAATTCTTCCTGGGAAAACTTCCGTCGGCTGGGGGAAATCAACATAAAAGGCATTATTTGTCGTATCCTGCTGTAAACGACAACCGCAATAATTTCGGTCGGGGGCTGTTTCGCTGATCAGTAGCCAAATATCGCCATTCTGAAAGAGTGCCGGGAAAACCCAACCTGGTACACTATAGGGGAGTTCTTCTAATAATACACCCTGCAAATAGTATTCTTCATAGCCTGGATTGACTTGGCACCAGCCCGATTTTGCCGCTTGCATCGGCTGAATAAAAACCCTAGTCTGCGGCGCAAAATGAAACTCACTGATTTCCTTGTTAATCGTTTTCAAGTCCTTCGATTGCTCCGGAAAAATATAGCGAAAGGCGATCCCATCATTGGAAATCCTGAAGACTATATCCATCTTTAAACCGGTACTATTTGTCAGATAAAAACGCCGCTCACTACCAGCGTAGCTGTAATGTTGTTTTTTCCCCTGGAGCATTTCATATTCGTAATTTATCGGGCAAATCGCTGACACCGAATCGAGAATCAGACCACTTGCGAAATCAGCATCCTCTCGTACTATACCCAGTCGCGAAGATTGAATAACTTCCTGACCGCGACAAGTAACTCGATAAGTAACGTTACCTTCGGGTGATAAATCAAATTTGACGTTAATATTGCCATCCGGACTTGTCAGGCAATGACTCCATTTGTCGATTCCCTCGCAACTTTTCATTATTGTAAAAGCCGAAAATGAGATTAAAACCGTAACACCTAAAGTTATGATTTTCATTTTATCCAATATCTCCAAAATTACTTAGACTTAACGACTTAGTTTGAAGTTTTAGGATTACTTTCGATGAGAAGATACTGCACCGAATACGGCGGTAAATCAAAAACAAGTTGGGATTTAATTTCGACCGAGAAGGCTTTAATTTCCTCAAAATTGGTGGGGCCACCTGCCGGCAGCTGGGGACCAATACCATTGATAAAAACCTGCAAGGAAAAATCGCCGTTGTCGTTTCCTCCAGTCAGGAGGTACCAATAGCACCGCTTGCCAACCTTGAATCGGTCAAATTTCAATTGCACCGACTGGGCAGTTTTACCCTTGTTAATCAGGATCACTCCAGCCTCGCCGGAATTGAATCCCGAAGCATAAACGACGATATTACTATCTCCGTTGACGTGTGCATTTATCAGATGATCGCCACAAAACCGCTGAAAATAGGTCAGGTAATAAAAAACCGGTCGGGGATTCCAGCGCGGCACACCGGGTTCACCACCCTGCGAAAACATTCCATGGTCATTTCCATCACCCCAATTATTCGCCAGGTTCCAGCGGCAGGCAATTGCATATTTTTCTTTAATCAGTTCTCCTAATACCAGAACTGCATGTATCCCGTTGATATAGCTGACCTGCTGTTTCGAACCGACCGCAAAAATGTTCCATTCGGTCAAACCCACCGGCTTCATCTCAACCTTATTCTGCCGAGCAGTCACCTGCATAAATTTCATCATTTCCCGGGTTACTGGCGCAGCCGAATTCAGGATTGTGGCAACCGA
>CAZAKO010000059.1:0-3598 GCA_964485745.1 uncultured bacterium | reverse complement strand
CCGGTGATGATTTCAGGTTGTCCATCTTTGTTATTGACGGTATTTATTCTATATCCCGCCTGCCAATTACCAAAATTTTCGTTGCCGATCTCCCAATATTTTGTTCGACCGTGATCATAGCGCACCCAATCGGCTGCATATTTTGCCGCTACTGCGACCGGATCATCACTGGTGCCGTATCGGGCATAACTGTAATTCACACAGATAATTCCGGTGGAATGTGTCATCTCCAGCACTTTATAATAATTATCAATCGAAAGGGTAATGGAAGTATCATTTCTCCCAAACCAAAATTCCTCCCGGTATCGCTCTTCCACCCCGCCGTAGAGTGGATTGGGAACACCTTGCGGCAACTGACCGGGTTTGGCATTCCAGAAGAAAAGATTACTCAGATTTCCACCCGGATAGCGCAAAATGTGCGGCGAAAGTTGATTAATAGATTGGATTAATTCCGGTTCGTTAACCATCTGAGTCATATAGACATTTGCGTTGTTGCCGTAAATATATCGTGGTACCGGTGCGATTGTATTGGCATAATTGACCGTCACCACAACCGCTGGCTTGGATTTCGACAATTGGCCTTCAACGTAAGCTGGAATTACCGCCTGTTTTGCTGATATACTTTCCGGAAAAAATTCTGATCCATCCCGACTGCAAGTCATAATTAAAATAATACTGAATAACCAGGCAATCCCCGGAATAAGTTTTCGCATTTAAACTTCTCCCTTAATTCAATTTTAATCGAACTGTAATGTAACAATGCAATATTTCAGGTTAAATACACCGGATGTCAATTAATTTTCTCTGACGGAAAACTTCCGTGACTATTTAGTTAAAACCATTTTCCGGGTTTCGACGTGACTGCCTGCCTGCAGCTGGCAGAAATAGATGCCATTACTGACCAAATTGCGATGCGAATCCCGTCCATCCCAATCAATCCAATAAGTCCCGGCAGGTTGGCGCTCATCAACTAATATTCTGACCAATTGACCCTTGATATTATAAATCCTGATAAAAACGTGGACATTGTCTTTTAATGAATAAGAAATCTGAGTATGCGGATTAAACGGATTGGGATAATTTTGGGATAGGTTAAATTCACCGGGCACTAAAGATTCGTCTTCATCTTCAATACCGACAATCGTCGTATCGGTGCCATCCATGATTGCTTTGACGATATCAGGATAAACCTGTGCACCGGTAGCTCGATTAAAAATTCCCATACCCGTATCCCCAGTATAGCCGTTATCCCAATAAAAAGGAACCAATCCGTGCCGGACAAGTGAATGAGTAATATAGAATATATAATATCGGCGGTATTTAGTGTGTTCAGCATTCAATTCGTCGCTGCCGAGATTCAACCGCGCCATGGCGCCATATTCACCCAAAACCACCGCATAACCTTTATCAATAAAATTGGTTTTCATTCTATTGAATTGATTATCGGCATACGATTCATTCGCCCATGTCTCGGTCTTTGACGGATTGGTTGCCCACCTGCCCCACTGGGTGATATTACTGCTCGTGTTGATGGTGAAATTATAGGGATCATAATAGTGAACCTCGACGATTAAACGATTGGGGACTACGTCTTTTGGGATCACGAAATAATTCAAGGTGTAACCAATATTAGTCACATAGCCCTGAACGATCAAATGACGATAATAATTTCGTCCGCCGGTCGCACGGACGGCATTGACAAAGACCTGGTTGTACATATTCTGAACGGTGTAGTTCTCTTTAGTTGGTGCGCCCCAATTACCTTCCACATGCACCTCATTGGTTCCGGCAAATAAAAGGCGGTCATCGTAATCCCGAAAATGGACGGCAATCTGTTTCCACATCGCACCTAAACGGTTGCTGACATATTCCGAATCTTCGTATGTCGGCTGAATCCAACCACTATCCCAATGTTCGTTAATAATCGCATACATACCGCTCCCCAAGACATAATCCACAACCTCTTCGACCCGATATAACCAGGATTCTTGAATCGTAAAAGTAGATTCATCTGAATGCTCTCCCCAGGCAACCGGAATTCTGACGGCATTAAATCCGGCAGCTTTAATGGAATCCATCAGGGTCTGACTGATCAGCGGATTGCCCCAGGCAGTCTCACCGCCAATGGCTTCGAGTGAATTACCAACATTCCATCCCGGAACCATTTCTTTCGCCAGCTCGACGCAGGTAATATCACGCATGTCGGTCGTGTCCGGTGGAATACTATCGGGTTCTGAACCTATTAGCATCCCGGGAACAGGTTTTACTGCAGCCTTAGTCTTAAAATTTATCGAATACCAGTCAGGATTTCCCTGCGCCCAAAGGCAGGTTGCCATTAAAAACGTCAATGAGAAAACTGTTGCCTTAGTCCCAAATCTCATTCCCTGCTCCTGCGATATTATCTGGTTTATATCAAATATTGCCATCATTTATTCGAAATATACCTAATATTTCTAAATTGAAAAAAAATCTATCAAAATTTTCACCTGTAAAAACAAATAGGCTCTACCTGTAACGATAGAGCACTATTTGGATTGATTATAAAAATGAAAATACTACCCTATTTAACGCCCCCAATAAGGTGCACCGGCTATGCCCATATTAATTTTTAGCATTATCTCCTGAGAACCAACCGCCAGATAGAGGTAATTGCCCGTTCCCCAGGCAATTTTCGTTGCCGGAGTCGGCAGAATACTTTTATAATAAACATCCTGACTACCATCGGCAGGATTGTAAACCATAATCGGATTAACGTTATCAGTTGCAACAAAGATTTTCCCATCGCTGGAAAAATCAAACCAATTTGCAGTAGATGACGCATAATCTCCCATATTTGACCATTTTAAAACCTCAACTTTTTCATTAGTTAGCTGCCCGTTTTGATCAAAGCCAGTGCGATAAATACCGGTGCTCAACAGAATATAGATGCTATTTTGATAAACTCGTAGGCAGAGAACCTTATCAGTTCCATACAAACCGCTAGGGTGGGCTATCGAATCTCCCGGGGCAAGCACGTAAATACCGCTTTTATTACCACCAGCATAAAAGTATCCATTCTGATCAAAATCACCATATTGGACTTTCTTACTACGTTTACTACCAGCTACAAATTCGTCAACATAAGCCCAGATACTTTCCGTCTGAGTAGCGGGATCAACCTGCGTTATCATTGTGTCATTAGCCAAACATATCAGTAATCCAGAAGGAGCAATTTTAGCATCGGTGACTGCTTTGATAGTCTTTCCGGCATCTGTCTTGTCACCCGTGGGAGTAACTTTAAAAACCGGATTTACATTGGGTATATATTGCAGGACATACAGATTTTCGTCAGCATCTATCGCAATCCCCCTGATTGGTCGAGCCTCGAGAAAATTACCAACAACAGAATACACTGATGTAATTTTATAAGGATAATATTTCGCTACGATCAGGGCATTTGGAATTAATACCTTGACTGTAGCTGAATCACTTACCAGATTCGGACGGCGGACCGTGACCGAGGAGTCATTACCATCAACTTTCTCGGCAATGTAGCTATCGAAGTAAATGGTATTACTATCTAAAGTGGAGGCAAAATTTTGACCTACTACGGTAATTA
>CAZAKO010000058.1:0-12721 GCA_964485745.1 uncultured bacterium | reverse complement strand
TTCAATAATCTGGACGACGGCAGTTATGCGCTGTTGCCGGGATACAGCTATTCACCCTACAATAACTTCGATATCACCGTCGGCGCTTTCCTGCTTGGCGGACCCAGAGGTTCGGAATTTGACGGTCGTTATACCCTTTACGATGTAAAAGAGATCGATCTGATGGAAAACCTCTGGCCGTATTTAAGGTTAAAAATAAGTTTCTGAAGACTATGTACCTCAGACGCTCCCGTCTGAGGCAACCTAATTCAATTAAAATTAACAATCAGGAGTGATCGTTTTAACTTTTTGATACCCACAATTCGCTGTGCAATTCTCCTTTATCGGACAGGAATCGCACACGGATTCGGGCTTTTTGACAGCCCTACCGAAGTGTCTGAACAGAGCAATTGCACTAACAATCACCCCAATCGCAACAACAATAACCTGCCAGTCCATCGCTATCCTCCCAGCCCTAGCAAGCCGCCAATCTGATAAATCCCAACTGCTATAATAAAAGCCACCAGCAGAGTGTAGCCGACCTGAAAAAGCGGCCACTTCCATGAGCCCAGTTCCTTTTTGACCATCGCCAGGGTCGCAATGCAGGGGATATAGATCATAATAAAGACCATCAGTGCAATTGCTATTAAGGGTGAATATTGCTGATCATTTTTAATCTCGTTTTTTACCATAAAATCTACGTGCAGCTGATCGCTGGATAATTGCGCCTCGATCCCATACAAAATACCTAAGGTGGAAATGATTACCTCTTTAGCAGCTACTCCCGCAATCAGGCTGATGCCAATCTTCCAATCAAACCCAGCCCAGCGCAATACCGGCTCCGCCATTTTACCCAACTGACCGCCGAAGCTATATTCTATCGCTGGAACATTCTCTGCCGATAAATCACTTGTTCTCGTTGGCACTTTGGGATATGACAATAAAAACCAGACTATAATTGAAGCAGCTAAAATTACGGTGCCCGCCTTTTTTATATATTCCGACGACTTTTCCCACATGTGGATGAAAACATTCTTCACCGTTGGCAAGCGATAAGGTGGCAACTCCATCACGAACGGTGTCTGAGCTCCCCGAAATAATGATTGTTTGAAAATCAAAGCCATCACAAAAGCCATTAGCCAGCCGAAGAGCCAGATGTTCCAGAAAATAAGCGTGGCATGCTCCGGGAAAAACGCCGCCACTAACATGGCAACTACCGGAGCCTTAGCTCCACACATCATTAACGGCGAAACTAAAATTGTAACTTTACGATCTTTTTGGTTAGCCAGCACTCGGGCACTCATAATACCCGGTACGGCACAACCGGTCGAAATCATAAATGGGATAAAACTGCGACCATGCAGCCCAAAAATGTGAAAAAATTTATCCATAACGAAAGCCGCCCGTGCCAGATAGCCAGTATCTTCCAGAAATGAGAGCCCCAAAAATAGCAAAACCACCAGCGGCAGAAAGGTCAGAACGCCGCCGACCCCGTTAATAATCCCATTGGTTAATAATTCCCGCAGCGGACCTGCAGGCAAAATCCGGGTCAAGAAGAGTGACAGGTGGGTAAAAACAATTGAAACCCCATCGGAAAGTGGATTCCCCAATTTGAAAGTAATTTGATAAATGACGAACATGATACCCAGGAAAACCGGAATTCCCAGAAAACGATTTAACACGATCCGGTCAATACTCTCGGTAAAATCAACAACCTGACGGCGTTTGGCAATTTTTACCGTTTCCTTAATAGCTCCATGGATATAAGCATAGCGCTGCTCACCGATAATTACTTCGCAATCCTCGTCAAACTCCTTTTCCAATCGCTCCCGCCAATCCTTTGCCGCCTGCAGTACAATTGCAGCAAGGCGGTGCTCATTTTCAATCTTACGGATTGCATCCCGATCCTTTTCCAAAAGCTTGATTGCAATCCAGTGCAGCGAATAGCGTTCCTTGAAAGACTCATCTAACATCAAAGCATCAATAATTGCCTCATGGGCTAACTCGACCTGCTTCCCATAATTCAAATGCCGTTTTTGAGAGCTTAGTTGCCCTTCGGCTACTTTAAGCGCCACCTCCAACAATCGTTCAATCCCGGCACCGGTACTACCAATTGTCTTTACAAAGGGAATTCCCAGGATCGAACTCAGCTGTTCACTATCAATCATGACTCCCTTTGCCTCAACTTCGTCAGTCATATTCAATGCACCAACGATCGGAACGCCTAATTCCTGAAACTGGAGTAAGAGATAGAGATGCCGCTCTAGATTAGTCGAATCAAGAATATCTATTACCACATCCGGTTTTTCGTTGAGCACAAAATCCCGCGATACGACCTCCTCCAAAGAATAGGCACTCAGACTATAAGTACCCGGAAGGTCTATGAATTCGACTAGGTTGTCATCAACCTGCACAATCCCGGATTTTTTCTCGACCGTAACTCCGGGATAATTACCAATATGCTGATGCTGACCGGTCAAGGCATTGAATACGCTGGTCTTACCGGAATTAGGGTTACCCGCCAAGGCAATTCGGTAAAATTTCTGTCCGGAGGGCAATCCCGAACGACCATGACGCCGCTGCAATCGGCGATGTACCCGATTAGCGGGAAAGTTCAATCCAGCTCCTCCGCATCAATCAAGCGTGCCTCCGAACGGCGCAGCGAAACTTTTGTACCCTTGATCTCAATTTCAATCGGATCTTTCAAGAGAGCTTCCCGGATAACTCTGCCAGGTTCGTTTTTAATAAAACCAATATCCAGCAGTCGCCGGCGAATTTCACCACTGGCGTTAATTCGCACAACCCTGAAAGACTTCCCCGATTCGATCTCGGATAGCTGGACAACCCTGCATTCAGTAATTTCTGCACTCATATTTATTCCAACTTATTGATCCTGATCAACCGCCACCTCAATCATCCTGGCGGAACCCTCATCCAATTCAATCGCACAACCGTCAACCCGCAGCACAAAAGGATGATTCTTATTCCCAATTTCCTCGACAATAAAAGTACTCCCCGGAAATAACCCCTTGGCGATAATACTGCGGCGAATCTCGGTATCGGGACCCAACATGACGATTTGGCCCTGCTGACCGCGCTCTAACTTCGACAGCAGGTTATGCATCGTGTTATCTTCCGGATAGTGCGGAAAATTATTGGCTACAAAACAAGCCTCGCAGGTTGAATCAATCCCCGGTTTTCCCTCGGCGGCATCAATACACTCGTGAAAACGCTGCAGTATCATTTGGTCATCTTTCTGACAAACACTGAGGAACTGATAAAGCAGGATCAACCGATCCAAAGTCGCCCCGCTCAAATGATGCTCCAATTCACAGGCTTCCTGGTCAGCCCGATCCGATTCAATATTCAGTACCTCTATCAGAAAACGTTTCAAAAAGGTATGCTTGCTGATCAGCTGTAAAGCAGCTGCCTCCCCTTTGGGGGTCAGATCAACAAACTCATGTGCCGAATACTGAATCAAATTTTCGTTAGCCAACTTGCGCATGGCTTCGGTCACCGAGGGCATACTGACCCTCTTTCGGTCGGCAATTTCCTTAATGCGGGCGACCTTTTTTAAATTGATCAGGTCCAGTACAATCTTGAGGTAGTCCTGCTGACTTTCCGAGACATTTGTTTTTTGCATCTGGTCCTCCTTTTAATTGCTCCTAAATTAATTAGGCGCACCTAATTAAGCAAGCACAATCTAATCCCAAATCTTAGACATTTCTTTAAATTCTCCATTTTCATATCTATATTTTCGAGTAAATCAGGAACAGTATCCCATAATTAATCAAGGAAGCAATCATAACAAACTAAAACCAGTATCATGAAAACAGGCGATACCCCGGAAATAGTCAGTCGCGATATTAAGATACCCACCCCGCCTTTCTGGGGTACCCGGGTCGTGACCGACATCGAGCTCAACAACGTCTACAAATTTCTGACCGAATCGGTCCTGTTTCACAGCCGCTGGGGCTATCAAAAAGGAAAATTGCCTCGTGCGGAATATGAAGAGCTTATCGAGAAAATTGTTAAACCCGAATTCGAATCTTTAAAGCTGCGCTGCCGTGCAGAACATTTACTCCAACCACAAGTTATCTATGGCTACTTCCAGTGCAATAGCGCCGGCGACGAAGTCATCATATTTGAACCAGATACAGAGCGCGAGTTAACCCGATTTTATTTTCCCCGCCAGAAAAAGACGCCTTTTCGCTCAATTGCCGATTATATCCTCCCAATCGAGTTGAGCAAAAGGGATGTCCTGCCGCTCCAAATTGCTACTGTGGGTAAAATCGCCTCACAGGAATCCCAACGTCTCTATCAAGCAAACGCCTATAGAGAATACCTGCTCTTTCATGGTTTCAGTGTGGAAACAGCTGAAGCTTTAGCCGAGTACTGGCACCAGCAAATTCGCCTGGAATTAAAAATCGCGGAAAAAAACGGAGCAGATATTAAGGATCTGGTTGCCCAAAAATATCGGGGCAAACGTTTTTCTTTCGGTTATCCATCCTGTCCCAGTCTATCTGAAAACCGGAAGCTCTTGCAGCTGCTCGATTCGGCTCGCATTGGCGTTTCTGTAACTGCGGGAGAACAGATGGTTCCTGAACAGACCACCTCCGCTTTTATCATCCACCATCCCCAGGCAAAATACTTTAGCTTAGAGTGAAGCCCAACCAGTAGTATGTTTTCTTATTCCACTAAATCAAGCAATAACCGGATGAATAAATCACTCTGGTTGATATTATTAATAACTTGCTGCTGTACCGCTCTGCTTTCACGCCCGGAACTGACAATGCGAACTCACGGCTATCTATCCTTCCAAAACTACATCCAGGCACAAACCAAAAAGGACGAGCTGTATCGCGGTTATCGTCCCGAACTCATGGTCAACATCAATTTCCTGCGCTGGAACCAGTTTTACCTCGACGGCTTGTTGGGCAATATGCTGATGATGACTCATCCGGACTCTGCTCTATGGGCAGTAGACCGGATCCATTACGTCCTGAATCCCGGTTTCCGAATCGAATTCAAAAGCTGGCTGATCAGGGGTGCGCTCTCCCATGATTGTTTCCACCGCATCAATCAATATGATATACCTTTACCCGGCCTGGGACGCGGCTCGATCTGGTGGAATGCGTACCAAATCGGGATTGGTTCGAAAGGCGCTTATCACCTATACCCCAAAAATCTATTTAAAAAGAGCACCTCACTTCTCGACACCTGGGATGGACAGATTAATTACGGCTATTATATCCCGGCTGAAAATACTATTTCCACCGGACAAGGTCAGACTTATCGCCACGAAGTTTTCAGCCAATTGCGCTACAATCTTGGAATCCATCAAAATTGGGCGGCTTGCATCAGCTTACACCAGCACCTGTGGACGACAGCTGCTAAATCTGTCGAACATACCATCAATCTTGACATTCATCTTTTCAATCAAGGTAATCTTGGCATTATCGGAATTTTTTATTCCTATACCTTTTATGACACTTTTCGACTCGACAACCAGGACGCGCTTGGTGCCATTGGTATAAAAATCGTCTATTAAAACTTACTTGATTATGAAAATTCAGCGGGCATTTGTTTTTATCTACATCTTAACTCAAGTGATCCGAATCGAGTCTGCCGAATGGCTCTTCAACACCGCTGGTTACCTCAATTATGGAAACTATGTAACCGGTGTGCCCTATGAGCGGCAATCTTATCCGGCTTACCACTGCGATTTTTTCGCCCAGGTAGATGTTTTAAGGATCGGCGCAACAACCATCTACAGTAATATTGGATCGACTTCAATGATGAGTATCCAGAAAGAATTTGGTTTTACCATAGATTACCTTCGCGGCGATTTTGTCCTGAATGCCCGCCAGGAATTTCATGGCTGGCTAATCAACGGCGCTTTTTCCCACGGCAGCCTGCATAAAGTCAGTGCCCCGGAAGCGGGCAAACCAATTTTATTCAACAGCTATCAACTGGGTGTCGGAACAAAGAATGCCGATAATCTCACACCGATCGAAGAATACCAGCCAGCAGCCAATCAATTTCTGAATACCGTAGACGCTCAAATTAATGTCGGAATTTTCAACAAACCGAGAAGCACCGTTTTCAGCGGGCTTAATCACCACTTCAGATCCGAGCTGTTCAGCCTCGTGCGATATAATATCGGGACTTACCGAAAATGGGCGGCTGCCTTCGGTTTCGATCAACACAGCTGGTTTCTTACAGATTCCTCCACCGAACATAAAATCGGTGTCAGTCTGAATCTTTACTGCCGCGGGACTACCAATTTTCTTGGATTGTACTACAGCTATACCCTTTACGACACCAGCATCCTGGACAATACCCATAAAATGGGATTGGTCGGGATCCAGGCATTTTTCTAAAGAGCTACCCGAGATTATTTCAACTTACAATTTTCAGGCGGTTATATAAAACTACCGAGTCGTAAGGTTTCAGCAATTGGACTTGAATAAAGAATTGCTATTAAAGTAAGACGTGCTAATAAATGTAAGATGTATTTTCTTTGGATGCATAAGGAAAAAATGTTATATTTAGATGAAAAAATAGGAGGATTTAATGGCTACAACGATTACAACTTCGAAAGGTCAAATCGTGATCCCTTCAAAAATTCGCCGCAAACTGAACATTAAAAGCGGAACGAAATTTTACATCGAGGAAAAGGACAATGAAATTATCCTGAAACCCCTTACATCTGAATACATCAAAAAGATAGCAGGCATGCTGGAAACCAACGGTAAACTTACAAAAACACTTCTTGAAGAACGCTCCAATGACAAGCAAAAAGAGGTGAATCGATGAAGAGAGTTGTTGATTCTTATGCCCTCCTGGCGTTTTTTGAAAAAGAACCGGGATTTGAAAAGGTCGAATCCGCATTGATAACGGCTAACGAAAAGGACCAGAATTTACTGATGTCAGTCCTAAATTTTGGAGAGGTTTATTACATCGTATTGCGGGAATATGGATTAGCAAAGGCAATTGAAATAGAGAAAATCATCCAAACTCTCCCGATAGATATTGTTGATGTTGACGTAAACCTGACTAAAGAAGCTGCTCAGTATAAGGCATTTAAAAACCTTTCTTATGCTGACTGTTTTGCCGCCGCTTTAGCAAAAACAAATAAAGCTGAATTAATTACAGGGGATAAGGAATTTCAGGAAGTAGAAACTGAAATAAAAATCATCTGGATCTGATAACAAATACAACAAGAATTGGGCACCTTAGGAATACAGAATTGTCTTCAGGACTAACACAATCGTTACTTGATAAAAGAATTATTAATGAACGAATTACCCCTATTTAAGCATTGTGGGATTTTTTCAATTAAATATTTTCCAAACTGCCAATAAAAAAGCTTGACAACAATTTAACTATTGCCTACATTATTAGTGTGATAGTTAATTAATACACTGAAACGGAGCAACTATGATCGAAATCGAAAATTTAACCTTTGCCTATCGCCAGAAGTCGCCGCTCTTCAATAACTTGGATTTAAAGTTGAGCGATGGCAATATTTACGGCTTATTAGGTAAAAACGGAGCCGGCAAGACCACCATGCTGAAAATCATCTCCGGCTTGTTATTCCCGCAGCAGGGCAACTGTCAGGTTTTTTCCTATTTGCCACCCCGGCGTAATCCCGAGATGCTGCAGGAAATCTATTTCGTGCCTGAGGAGTTTTATACGCCGCCACTGAGGATCAACGAGTATATTGTTGCCTACGCTCCCTTTTACCCGCGCTTCGACAGGCATTCTTTTCAAGATTATCTCAAAACCTTCGAAATTCCGGTTAACGATCGGCTGACCTCCCTCTCCTACGGGCAAAAGAAAAAATTTCTGGTCGCCTTCGGGCTGGCAACCAATTGCCGTCTAATAATTCTCGATGAGCCAACCAACGGACTGGATATTCCCAGTAAGAGCCAGTTTCGCAAACTGTTAGCGGCGACACTAAGTGAAGACCGGATCATTATCATTTCCACTCATCAGGTGCGCGACATTGGCAACCTGATTGACCCAATTGTAATTCTGGACGAGGGTAAGATTATCTTTCAGCAAACGATTGAATCAATTGCGCGGAAGTTGATGGTAAAATTACAGAAAGAGGAGCCGGATCAGGCTGCGGCTTTATATGCCGAAAAGACCTTAGGTGGTTATCTGGTTATTACCAAAAATGACGGTTCGGCTGAAAGCAATCTGGACATCGAGCTGCTCTTCAATGCAGTCATCGGCAATCAGGAGCGGATCCGGGCTATTTTTGAACAGGAGGCTTAAATGAAAATCAAGTCTATTTTCGATCCCAAACGGTTTGCTCTGCTGGTGCGCGCCGATATTCAGCAATATTCCCGCACGATTCTAATCGGCACCGGAATTGCAGCTGCGATATATTTCGTCAGCACGATTCCGCCGCTGCTGTTTCCGCCGCACCGGATTGACAGCGATTTTCATCAAGGTTTTTTCCCTACCATGTTATTTATCGCCGGATTTCTGTTCAGCGCAGGAGTTTTTTCAGAAATTCACAAACCCGTTCGGAATGCTTACTTTTTCCTGCTGCCCGCTTCGCTTTTCGAGAAAATGCTGGTACGTCTGCTTGGTTCGGGGATTTGTTTCGCGCTGATTAGTATCCTGGTTTATTATCTATTTTCACTTATTTCGAGTGGCATTGCTGCGATCTATGATTGGGGCAGTTGCCCGGCTTTTAATCCATTTACAAGAGATATGCTCCTAACCATCGCCGTTTATCTGGTCACTCATTCAATTTTCCTGTTTGGTAGTGTCTATTTCAAAAAACACCCCTTCATGAAAACCGGCGTGTCGCTCTTTGCCCTGGCTGTTTTTCTGGGAATGTTTGCCGGCATCGTTTTCCGGATCGTGTACAGTGATTATTTCCAAGGGATGAATTTTATTGACAACGGTATGTTCACGGATTTCAACTGCATGAATGATTTTGGAAATACACTAGCTTCCATTTTCAAATATCTTTTTTGGATTGTGTTGGCTCCCTTATGCTGGGTGCTAACCTATCTGCGCTTGAGTGAAACCGAGGTCTAAGATGGAATTTCAAAAGGATCAACCAATATATCTGCAAATCGCCGATTTGATTTGCGAGAACATTCTCTCCGGGGAGTGGCAGGAAGAAACGCGGCTACCTTCGGTGCGCGAACTGGCGATTTCGCTCGAAGTAAATCCCAATACCGTGATGCGTACTTTCACCTACCTGCAGGATCAGAAGATTATCTATAATCAGCGGGGCATCGGCTACTTCGTGGCAGCCGGAGCCAGGGAGCTCACCCGGGTGTTGAAGCGCGAGGATTTCATCAATGCCTGGCTGCCCCAGGTTTTTAAAATGATGAACCTGCTGCAGATTGACTTAAATGAGTTCCAGAAACTTTACCATAATTACACTAAGACAGGATGATACCATGAAAACAAGCAGCAAAATCTTATTGATAATCTTAATCATTTTTCTCCTATCAATAACCGGGATAATCATCGCCTCCAGGATTGTGCTGAGTCGAACCGCTCCAGAATCCGAAGATTATTGGAGTAGCGATCTGAACCAGCAAGAACTCAATTTCAGCAATTTCACTGCTCTCCAGATTCGCGGAGTTTGGAAGATCAATGTCAGTCAGGGTAGCGAATATGCCGTCCGGCTCGAATATCCCCCCGAACTCGCCGATCGAGTTACGGTAGAGCAGCATTCCTCTGAATTAGCTTTAGAGTACAATACCAAGGGGCTTAATCATAAAAATGCAATCCGGGCTGAGATCGTAATGCCGGATCTTACCGATATTAAAGCTGTCGAGGGAACCTCAATTTTCTTAACCGATTTTGAATGTCCAACCCTCGATATCCATATTACCGGCGCGGCTAAAATCAAAGCCGACAATTCATTGGTAACCGATTTAAAGGTAGAATGCGAAGGCGCCACGCATATCAATTTCAAAAATGCCCGGGTCGTAAATGCCGACCTGGATGTCAAGGGCGCCAGCCGGGTAATCCTGACCATGGATGGCGGCAGCCTAACCGGTCAGGCAGCCGGCGCATCTTCCATAGTGTATTATGGTAATGTAACAACACAAGATATAGAATCATCCGGAGCGGTATCAATTCACCACCGCAAATCCTGAGCTCCCGATAAACCACTCCCGTCTGCAACTCCTGTCAATTCGCTTGACATTGACAGGATTTTTCAATAACATTCTGGGCATTTGATTTAAGAGAGAAGTTAAAATTTTGTCCCGGAACCGTGAAAATACTTATCGCCTCCCATAATCAGGATAAAGTGCAGGAAATCCGCAATATTTTCAAATTGCCGGAATTACAATTGATGACGGTAGCTGAATTGGCTGGAGCCCCGCATATTATTGAAGATGGGAACACCCTGTTCGAAAACGCATTAAAAAAAGCATCAATGCTGTCAGAATTTTCAGGATTACCTACCATTGCCGATGATACCAGTCTCGAAGTTGATGCCTTAGATGGCAAACCCGGTTTATTTGCCTCGCGCTATGCCGGCGAAGGTGCTACCTATGATGATAACATTGATAAATTAATTCGTGAAATTTCCCAATTTCCGGCACCTCAAAGAACAGCTCGCTTTCGAACCGTGGCGGTCTTTTTCCATCCCCAATTAATGCTTGCCGAAGAGGGCCGGCTCGAGGGCATAATCCTGACCAGCCGCCGTGGAACAGGCGGCTTTGGCTATGACCCGATCTTCTTCCTGCCCGGCAAGGGTAAAACTCTCGCCGAGCTGATTCCCGCCGAAAAAAATGCCCTGAGTCATCGCGGACAGGCATTTCGGCATCTATATCAAGCAGTTCAACAAAAGCTTACTGCCTTAACCCCAAATCGCTGAGGTGTTAACCCCCAAATTTGCTACTTGTAAAGCAGTTAGTATCGAACCATATTGAAAGAAAATTTGGGTGGCAATACATTATCGTTGGTGGAAAGACATTGTCCGGCTAATCATATTGTTCGGGTTCGGCGTCCTTAGAGCACAGGAGGAAGCTCCAGTTGCTGAGGCTGTCGCGTTTCCTATGAAAATTGATTGGCTTTCCGCACGCTCCAGCCCGATCGGGATCGAGCGACCGCGCGGATTATCTTTACTTTCACCAGATTATGTTGCGCTAAATACCAATATTCTCAAAATCAATTTCATCGGGCTCAAAACCACCCATGAAATTGACGTCACCGGCAATAATCTCATATTCACTAATCAGATGGATGGTACCGACTTGCTCAATCCCCAGGGCGTCAGTTTATCAGATTATTACACCCTAAAAATCCAAAATAATCTGCACCTTCAATTGAGTGATCTTTGCCGTACGGGTTATATCGAAAAGAAAACGGCAGTGCGAACGGAAAAGCTGGAATTGATCGGAGCCGATATTGCCGGACAGCGGGTTTCACTGCGGGTCGCCGGAAATGTCAATATCAATGGCCGTCTGCAGAGTCAGAACCAGTCCCAGGTGCGCACCGGCTATCGGGATACACGCTCGACTACCTTCATCGTTGATCAGAAACAGCAGCTGAATATCGAGGGAAAAATCGGTGACCGGATCAGTATTTTAGTTGACCAGGACAGCGAACGTGATTTCGATTTCGAAAATAATCTCCGGATAATTTATACCGGGCAGGAAGATGATATTGTCCAAAAGATCGAGGCTGGCAACGTGGCTCTCACTTTACCTTCAACCCAATTTGTAACCTTCTCGGGTAAAAATAATGGCCTGTTCGGTTTAAAAGCGCTTTTAAAATTAGGGGCACTGGATATTACCACCATTGCCAGTGTGGAGAAGGGTAAAAAAGAGAAGTTGAGTGTTGATGGCGGAGCTCAGAAAACCGAAGCGACGATTAAAGATTCGGACTATCGTAAAAATCTGTATTTCTTTCTGGATAGAGATTTCCGCGACAAATTCTATCAGGGATTTCTCGAAAACGGTGGCGTTTTTGTGTACAACCCTAATTTTGTTGTCTCGAACTTAGAAGTATATAAATCCATTACCACCGAGCAAGCCGGTTGTGTCTATGGTTACGCTTATGTAGACCCCAATCAACAGAATACGGATACCAATTACATTGAGCAACGTTTTTTTATGCGCATGGAGCCTGACAGAGATTACATTTATAATTTGGACTTAGGTTTTATTCGCATGTCAACTATGCTTCAGGATAATGAAATTCTCGCCGTGACCTACCGGATCGTCAATTCCCAAAAGCAAACGCTCAAAGCTTATGGCAACTGGGATCGCGCCCTGACCGACACCAGCGATATCACCCTCAAGTTGCTTAAACCCCAGCAAATGCTGCCGGCTCACCCCTGCTGGGATCTTGAATTTAAAAACGTTTATTCTCTGGGAGCTACTAACATTGACAAGGAGGGTTTTGATCTAAAAATAGTCTATATCCACGCCAAAGAGGGCAAGGTGGAGCGTGATCCGCTGGATGGCATCAGCTTCCTCCAGAAATTTGGATTGGACAGATACGATAAAAATAACTCTCCCAATCCCGATGAAATCGTTGACATTAATCCCGCCATCCTGAATTTACAGGCAGGCGAACTCTGGATTCCCTACCTGCGCCCCTTCCAGGTTGTACAAAACGATTTGAGTGGAATCTACAATCCTAACTTAGATACCATTTATAGCTGCACTGCCATGTATAATAAAAACCGCACCGATTACGCGGCAATCAACGAGGACTCAAAATTCGAAATCCTTTATAAATA
>CAZAKO010000057.1:6520-12796 GCA_964485745.1 uncultured bacterium | reverse complement strand
TCTGCCCTCAAGCAAACGTAATTTGATACCAATGTGATATTACTTACTTCAAAACTCCCCTTATTATCAGTAATCTGGGTATTAAATACCTTTCCGGTTTGAGTTAAATCTTCGTCAAGTTCATTAATCGTAATACTTGACCCATTAATAAAAGGTCCTTTTTGAACATATCCACTAATTAGATCTTTTGTTATAAGAGTAGAGTTAGGATTAGTTGAGGTTTCACATTTAAATATTAGTAGCATTGCTATTATTAATGCGATCGTAAGTGAGATTAATTTTGTTTTCATTTTAATAAATCCTCATTTTAAAATGCTTTATTACGTAAAAGAATAACTATTTCAACAACAGGAGTTTTTTAGTCTTAACAATTGAACCGGCTTTTAATTGGTAAAAATACACACCACTCGGTAGCCCCGTAGCCATCCATTTTACTTCATATCTTCCGGTAGATAATCTTTTGTTCAATAAATGACAAATCTCTTTTCCCAGATGATCATAAATCATTATAGAGACATCTGAGTTATTTGGTATAGAAAATGCGATCGTTGTGGAGGTGTTAAATGGATTCGGATAATTCTGATCCAACTCATATGAGGTAGGAATAGTATATTTTAAATTTTGGGTTGATGTAATGGGTTTCCTGCTGCGTAGAACGATACCTTTATTAGTCCCGGCAAAAAGATGGTTTTTTGAATCAACGGCAAAAGCAGATACATAAACATTAGTCGTAAGGCTGTCTACAATTTGGTTCCATGTTTCACCATTATCCGTTGAATAATAAATACCCCCTTCGCTTCCGGTAGTAGCAAAGAGATTATCATTCGAATCTATTTCGATTTTCCAAACGAAATAAGGATAGAAATTAAATAAACCCTGCCAGGTTTCACCATGATCCGTTGAACGGCGAAGATGTCCATATTCGTATCCCGCAAAAATGTGGTCTCTGGAATTCACCGCAAGGGTAAATACACGGTAATATTCAAAAATAATACCTTGCCACTCATAACTTAAGGTCCAGGTGTCTCCATTGTCAGTTGAGCGGTAAATATCACCCCAAGCCGTACCAATAAAAAGATTGTCATTTGAGTCTATGGCAATTGAACTTACATCATTTGCTACATTCTGTATATATGGAATCTCTACCCAGGTATTGCCGTCATCTGTTGAACGATAAATACCACATGAACTAGCGCTAAAAATATAATTTTCAGAGTTTATGGCAAGTGTCCCTGAATGATTATCACTAATTTTTATCCAGGAGTTACCATTATCTATTGAACGATAAATACCATTCGCCGCAGCAAATAGATGATCACTAGAATTTACAGCAAGTGATTGAACATCCCTGCTTGTTAAGCCATTATTAATTTGTACCCAGGTATCACCATTGTCTGTCGAGCAGTAAATACCACTGTCACTGGTTGCAAAATTACCATCGGCGCCCGCAACAAAGAGATAACCTTTAGAATTTACGACTATTGCCTGGATCCCATTGCTATAAGGACCGTTCGTTTGCTCCCAAAATTCCTGAGCCGGAAGGGTAGTAGTGATAACGATGAATATCAATATATTGCATGATATATTTTTTATCATAATCACACTTCAAAATTAAGAGTTATTTTTCACCTTGATGCTCCAAATTCTTTATTAGTGGATATTGTATTCACTTTTTTGATTTTTATAATTTGCGATCATTCCTGTTCGATTGTTAAATGTTAAGTCTGCACTTATTTACCAAGCTCCTTCTTCAAATTCTCAATCTTTTCCTGCTGTTCCTGTATGGCTTTTACTAAGATCGGAATCATCTCGATATAGTTTATTGATTTGAAAATTAATGGTTCGCCTTTTTCATCCTCTGGCGGATGGGCTTCGGTGCTGACAAGTTCAGGAAATACCTCTTCTAATTCTTGAGCTGTGAACCCATAATGCCTGCCAGATGCTAATCCCATCGATTTGAACTCAGGAGCATCCTTTTTAAAATTGTAAATTAAAGGTTTTAATTTCATTAGGTTGACTAAGACCGGGCTAATTGATTTAATATTCTCTTTTAACTTAATATCCGATGGATTTTGAAAAGTACCGGTAACTCTTACATTTCCATTAAAATAACCTGCATAGCTATTTGTCACCACAGCTGCCTCTCCATAAATACCATAATTATATGTTCCGTTATCTGCCTTACCCTTGGTTCCATAGTTATAACATCCTCCTTTTCCATAAGAACATATTGCAAAGTTGCCCATATTTGCTTTATCGTTGTAGACATACAGTTTATAATCTGGATTAATAGTTACCGATCCGATACTAGAATTTCCATTTGTTCATACTTTTATTTGTCCATTCAAAGAACAGATAAAAAATAAAATACCATAAATGACACGATAAGAAATTTTCCTTTTCATCACTAAATCTCCCTTTGAATTTTTTGTTTTATTTTACTATCCAAGTGATAATTACTCTTAAATATTTGCCAATCGTATAGAGCCTCGTAAACCGAAATGAATTCAATCATCATGGGTAAAACAGCATTAATAAAATTACTATTCATTAATTACCTATTTCTGCTGTTTTAATAGTAAAGGCAAATATTTAATTTGTCAAGTGGTTTTTTGACTGATTTGAAATTTATTTTTACCGAAAGGAATCTTTGCTTATTTTAAGAGCAATATCTTCTTGATTTCCGAATAACCAGCGGTTTGAAAACAAAGAAAATAGACTCCACTGACAAAGCTCGAGGCATCCCATTGAATCCGATATTCCCCGGGTAAATAAAAGTTATTGACGGGTTGGGCAACCTTTTGACCAAGCAAGTTAAAGACGGTAAGGTTGACTTTGCCCTGTTGTTCAATTTGAAAGTGGAGGGTTGTAGTTGAGTTGAACGGGTTAGGGTAGTTTTGGTAGAGGGTAAATTTTTGTGGAATTGTTTTTTCAGGGGTAATGCTAACTGCTGCGAGAGTATCGTCTCTACCCGGAGTTCCGTTGATGACCGAGGATGCCCGCCAGAGGAAGGGATTATTTTGATCCTCGTAAGGATTGAGATTTGTGGGTGTTAGAGAATAACCCGCACCATCGGCTGATTTTGGCCAGGGGTAGTCGTCGCCATAGTTAATTGCCAGAAAAGTGTTATTATTATCATCCGCCAGCGCAATCAGTTCTCCGGCATTGTCCAATTGTCCGGTATAGCTGCCAAACGGTGCAAATCCATAGCGTTTTTGGAACATTTCGGAGTTAGATGCCAGAACGATGAACTCATTGGCATTCAGGAATGTATTCGTAGGAAAAGTGTAACTTATTCCGACATTGAAGGAAACCGATGTCAAGTCCAGGGTACTCTCACCGATATTTTTTAATTCGATGAATTCATATTCGGAATCGGTAGTATCCTGACTATCGAGGGGATGATAATTGATTTCGGTAACTCGCAGATTAGCCAATCCATCCAGAACATAAAGTGTAATTTCACTCAAAGGACTCCAGCTGCCGTTGAACTCAGACCGGGCTTTGATGGTTGTGGTTTGGTTAATTGTAATAGGCACAGAATATTTAACGGCTGTGGGAGCGGGGACTCCGCCGCTCGAACCGGCATTACTGATGGTCATTCTTAATGTCAGCAGCAGGTCGGAGCTGGGATTAGTACTATTCAATAGCTGGACTGCTAATAAATTATTACCATTTTGCAAAAGATTATAGTAGCCAGAGACATTGAATATTTCCTCGTTTTCCGATTCTAAATACTGGATTGCAATTGAATTCCAGGCTGGTGGATCCGGAACGTTGGTACTGGCGATTTTCGTTCCGTTAAGATAGATGACAAAACCGTCATCATAGCGCAGGTGGAGATACATGGTATTATAATCACTCAGGTCAATTGTTGAAATAATAAATGGTATTCTGATATAGCACGAGTTATTGCCATTAAACATTTGATCGCCGACATCATAAGTGATATAATTTTCATAACCCGAGTCATTTTCATAACCGACACCACCATAACCGCCAGTACATAATCCCCAACCGGAGACATCATAATTATAATCGCGATACCAGGAAGTCCCGATGTCCTGACTCGGCACGAGTATATATTTATCGGCATTTTCGGTAAGGAGAGTGATAGTATTTATTTCCGACTGAGAGTTATTCGGAGAGCGTGGGTCAGCTCCATCAACAGTATAATAAATTGTACCCGATACGGCACTAACTGATAGACTTGCTCCTTTGGCTACTCGACCTGGTTTGCGGTTAAATTTGGGTGCATTTGGATTGCTAAAAAGTCCTGCCTGCTGCAGCTGATCCAGGACAATATCAGTCCGATAGGGGAAATAATTATTGATGATGTTATCAATTGCCGGAATCCAATCATCATCCTTGGTTCGTGGAGGATGGACATTGGCGTCGCCCCAGCGGGCAGACTCGGCGATGATTGCGGTTTCGATTTCCTTTGCCCGTTCCTGAAAGCGCCGGGTACAGGCTGCCGGTGCTAAAATCCCATCAATAAAAAAGTGCTGATAGACATGATCGGCGAAGCGTAACCGGTAATTGGAATTGCTGGTCAGCTTATGATGCAGCCACTGGGGATGGAATTTTTCGAAACTGGTGACATTCATACTAAGTGAAACCCGATTTTCTTCCAGACCATGACCGGGACCAACCGGATCGGTCAGCAGCGTATGTTCGGCGTCCTGGATAAAGAATTTGAAGCCTTCGTCGCCATTACGATTATAAATTATAAAAAAATTGTTGGGACTGGCATTACTTCCAAAGGCTGAAACGGGCGAATCAAAATTACCGGCATAGAAAATAATCAGCATGTAATCTATCAAATTGTCAATATCAATCAGAGTTTTGGATGACGGATTTTTAGTGCCGTCCGGATTGCAACCTAAAAGTTTAAAGTAATTTTCGTCGTTATCAAATCCCTGCCGACATAGGTTCCAGACCTCGCGCCAGGCATCGAGACTGCCATCGGTAGCCTCGATATTGTTGTTATTGGTAATATCCACCTTGACTACATCATAATCATCCTGATTGCCGCCAAAATATGCTGCGGCGTATGAGGCTTCCGAACGTTCCTGTGTCTGAAAAAGACCCCAGTAACAGCCGTTCAGGTACAAGTGATAATAGCGGCTGCGGGTATACGGAGCACCCATTTCACGTTGAATATCGCGGGAGAAGACATCCCGATTCATGGTATTGTATTTACCTTCATCGCTTTTGTAACTCCAGGAATAATTTTGAGTGGTTCGCAGATCAACTTTATCAAAAGCATCAACACCTTCATCGCCAAATAGCGGGTAGCGCAATTTCCCGGCGCCATATTCATTTCGGAAGAAAAGGCGAAAGGCATGTTTGGGACAATCGCCGTGGCGACTCCAGCCGCCGCGAATTCGCAGACCGGCATTGATCTGAAATCCCTCCATGCCATCGGGATAGATTAATTCGACGGAAGCCGGTCTTTCCCATTCAATTCCGTGTTGCATCGCATTGACATAAATACCAGTCGTGGGATCGAATAAGTTTTCGATTTCGGTTGCAATACAAAAAGTGGGAATGGCGAGCAAGGCGTCGTCAATCAAATCCTTATAACGGCTATCATTGACAACATCCGGATCAACTTCGTAATCAATTCGCTGACCATTGACACTTCCAGCGGGCCATTTGCCACCGGGATAAGACTGGTGTTTGACACTTTCAATAAAAATATAGGTATGAGTCATAACCTGACTGGGACCATAACCATCTTTATGGGCATAGGCACGCAAAACTACGGCAGGGGTTTTTCCACCGCTGTTAGTATTACTCTCCGGATTTATAGAAACGGTTACCGGGGCAGTTCCGGTAATTGCAGCTGCTGAAGTCCGTGGATCAGAACCATCGAGAGTATAACTGATCAAAGCCTCAGCAACCGGGCTAGCAATCTCAATCTCGAACGGTTCAGAGTAAAATCCCCGAGTAACCGAAAAAATAGGTACGTCAAGAGTGTCCTGGGCAAAAGAGATAACACTTGACAGTAAGCAAAGCATTCCGGCTGTTAGCACGAGTTTAATCTTTAAATACCCTACTTTCAATCTGACACTGTCTCTCTAAACTCGTTTTGAATAATCCAGATAAAATCAATTTCCGCCGCCTAATTTAACAGAAATGAGAATACTTGCTGTGATTTTTATTACGATTTTGAATTTAGATTGAGTTCAAAAGGCGGGGTTCTTTTTTGATAATCACAATTTCAATGCTGTGATTTTCTATAAAAATTGATTAAAATTCTGCTGTCGGTAA
>CAZAKO010000057.1:2430-6420 GCA_964485745.1 uncultured bacterium | reverse complement strand
TTGGGATGATCAATGCCAGTTGGGGCGGCACACCCGCCGAAGTTTGGATACCCGCTGATAGAATTAATCAAAATCCGGTTTTAGCTGCAGCAGCCCAAAAGTTAGAAGAGCAAAAATGGTGTCCGGTTAAACCCGGACGTGCCTACAATGCCATGATTGCTCCACTGATTCCCTTTCGAATTGCCGGTGTGCTCTGGTATCAGGGCGAAACCAACACTAACAATCCGCTGACTTATAAGGAGTTATTTTCGACTTTGATTCAGACTTGGCGCTCACTGTGGGGCTATGAGTTTCCTTTTTATTATTTTCAAATTGCACCTTATAAATATGGTACTCCCGAAGTCGGAGCAATTGTCAGAGATGCCCAACGCCGGACTCTGACAATTACCAATACTGGGATGGTGGTAATCAGTGATATGGGAAATATTGATGACATTCACCCGCGCAATAAAATAGATGCAGGCAACCGCTTAGCCAATCTGGCATTGAACAAAACCTATGGAAAATCGGATATTGCTATTTACGGTCCACTTTATCAAGATTACAAAATCGGGAAAAATAAAATCCGGATCTATTTCGACTATGCCGACGGCTTAGATGCAAAAGGAGGGAAGCTGAATGATTTTGAGATAGCGGGTGAGGATCAGAAATTCTATCCCGCCGACGCCGAAATTCAAGGCAGTACGATTGTCGTCTCTTCGCCGAAAGTCAAGGCTCCGGTTGCGGTGCGATTTGCCTGGGATAATGTCGCAACGCCGAATTTGTTCAACTCAGCCGGTTTGCCGGCATCCTGCTTTCGAACTGATAATTGGGGAATCATAATTGAATAGAATAGGATCAGGCTATGAATAAAGTAATCTCTGATTTAAAAAATAATCCGATCAAGCAATACCCAACAATTGGCGTCTGTGGTCTTGACTGCGGTTTATGCCCGAGGTATTATACCGTTGGACCGTCGCGATGTCCCGGATGTGCCGGTCCCGGTTTTTTCGAGAAGCATCCATCCTGTTTCTTTATCACTTGTGCCGTCAAGCAAAAGAATCTCGAAGTTTGCGTTGAATGCTCAGACTTTCCCTGTCATAAATTCAAGAGTGAAGCAGAATATCAGCAGTTAGACGAATCTCCGTCTTATCCCTCATACAGAAAGGTCTTGCCTAATTTTAATTATATCAAAGAGTATGGAATTAAGAAATTCATTGAGCAGCAAAAAGAACGGATCAGATTACTCGAAATAATGAGAGCGAATTTCGATGATGGACGCTCGCGGAGTTTTTTCTGCCGAGCAGCGAATTTACTTGAAATCACCGATATAAAAGACGCATTGGATGAAGCAGTCCAAAAAGTTGAAACCAACAATGTCAATCAAAACGATGTTAAAACTCGAGCCAAAATTCTGAGGGAAACTCTTTTGGCAGTTGCTCTTAGAGAAGGCATTGAATTAATCAAAAAGAGATGATTGATCCAAGATTTAAAACATTATTTATATCAGTTGAACTGATAATTAGTCGTAAATCCTGATTAAAGGGGGTAAAATAAAATGACACCGACTGAAGTTGTGCAAGCCTTTATCGAAAAAATCAATAATCACTCGGTTGATGGCATAGATGAGCTGATGACTGAGGATCATATTTTTATTGATGGTGGTGGTGCTATGATCCAGGGACGAAAAGGAATGCGGGATGCCTGGCATGGCTATTTCTCAATGATGCCTGATTATTTAATTACCACCGATCATATCCTTGAAGTCGGAAATATTGTGGGCGTCTTTGGAAAAGCAAGTGGAACCTATACCAGCGATGGACAACTTAAAAGTGAAAACAGATGGCAGGTGCCGGCTGCCTGGTTAGCCATCGTCCGCAAGGGTAAAATTGCTCATTGGCAAGTATATACCGACAGTGATTCCGTGAGTCGAATTGTCGCGAGGGAAAAATAAAAAAGCAAAAAGTTGTAGCGATTTTATTAAGGGAATAAAATAGATCAAGGGATTTTTTTATCCAAATTCCAAATGTGGTGTCCATTTATTATCAACGGAGATAGAATAAGATGAAAGATATCGGAATTATATTTTCGATATTGTTACTTCTAATCACGATCCAGAGTACCATTTATTACTTAGTTATCCGGAGAATAAAATTTATCGAATGGCTATTTTTCAATGCCTGTGCACCGTCCAATCTTGCTTATCTAATCGGTTTTGTTGTTTTGCTGATTACTAATGATTTGACGATAATTTATTTAGGACTTCTCCCAATGTTCTTCTTTGGCACTTTGGGAATGTTTGTGCTGCCCTGGAAGGGGATGAATATTATCCCCCAAGTTGGGCATTTAATTATGACTTTGAATCTTGGATGGTTGATCATTTTTACTTTCAAAACAAATTCATTCCGGGAAGCGGCAATCGGTTTACTATTGAGTATTTTTGTTTTTAGCATCTTTATTAGCATGCAGCAAATGTATGTAAAAAATCATCCTGAAGACTTCAAGCGAATTTTGTTAATGGAATAGAATTGACAGTATTCACCAAACAAGTTGGTAATAAATTTGAAAGGCTGATCGAATAACACCGATGAAGATAGAAATTATTAAACTGAAAGGAGTAGGCATTGCCGAAATAAAATCGGGCAGGGTCGAAATCCGCAAAGTACAGGATGTTTTAGACCTTATGGCAGATTGTGACTATCAAGGGGCCAGGAAAATAATCCTGCATGAGAAAAATATCATTGCGGATTTTTTTGATTTAAAGACCGGATTAGCCGGTGAAATACTCCAGAAATTTTCCAACTATTTCGTTGAGCTTGCCATTGTCGGTGATTTCTCGAAGTACTCCAGCCAAAGTCTGCAAGATTTCATTTACGAGAGTAATAAAGTTGGTCGCATCAATTTCGTGAGTTCGGTTGAGGAAGCCATAGAGGCATTGCTAAAACATGAAAAATGAGGTATAAAAATTATCTATCTAAACGGATCTGACCTTTCTTGGAATTGCACTTCAATAAAAAAGATAGTAGATTTTGCTAAAATCTGAGGGATAATTGATTTAATGAAAAGAGTGCAGCTAACTTTAACTTTATTGATTGGTAAGAAATCTTTTATCCTTAAAAACATCCCGATTCAAAAAGTAGGAGCACTCTCCGTCTGCTTTAATCGCCCTTCGAGAGAATAAATTGTAGGGGCACAATTTATTCTCTGTCCAATAATTCACAATCGGGGCGGTGCATGGGCAATTTAAAGGGAAAAATCCAGTTGATTGATAAGATTTTCAGGGTAATCTCCAATAGAAAAGCGCAGATACGCCGTTTATTGAGAAGCAGACCGATTTTATCTGTCTGTCTAATGATAATTATTGCCAGTTTTTTTAACTTAGATCAAGTCGAGGCAGCCGACCGGACCGTACGGGTGGGTGTTTATCAGAATAAGCCTAAGATCTTTACCGATGAGAAAGGTCAGCCTTCCGGTTTCTTTATCGAGCTTTTGGAGCAAATCGCTGCTCAGGAAAGTTGGGAGATTGATTTTATCTCGAGTGATTGGGCAACCTGTTTGCAGAATCTCGAAGCGGGGGAAATTGACCTGATGCCAGATATGGCACATACTCCGCTGCGCGCTGAAAAATTTGATTTTAATCAAACTCCAGTGATCGCCAGCTGGTCACGGGTATATACTTCGCGGGCAACACCAATCAAACAGCTTGCTGACCTCGACTGTAAACGGATTGCAGTACTCCAGGGGTCAATTCAGGAAGAAGTGTTGCAACAATCATTGAGTGAATTAGGTTTTAATGTGACCTTAATTCCGGCTAATTCTTTTGCAGATGCATTTACTCTTACTGCGAAACATTCTGCCGATGTCGCAATCGCCAATAATTTTTTTGGAGATTTATTTTATCGAAAATATCGTCTGAAAAAGACCGACATTAATTTCAATCGGGTAGAATTATTTTTTGCAACTGCGAAAGGTAAAAACAGTGAGCTGCTTGAGGCGATTGATCGCAATTTA
>CAZAKO010000057.1:0-2330 GCA_964485745.1 uncultured bacterium | reverse complement strand
GTGGTGCAGATTTATGGAGCAGCGCAAGATGTCACCGAGCGCATATTGTCAGAGAAAGCTTTGCAGAAGCGCTATCAGGAACTGACGGCGATTTACGAAACATCCCAACGTCTGCAACAACTTTTAACTCCAGATCAACTGGCCCAAAAGATTCTCGAGACGTTGGAACATTCGCTGGATTACACCTACAGTGAAGTGTTATTGATTGACGAGCAGAGCGGTCGGCTTGAGCCATTTGCAATAAGTGATCAAAGTAAGAGTGAAAAATTTATCAAAAAGAATAAAAGACAATTTAGCTCTAAGGCTTCACCGCTGAGAGCCGGAATAACCGGTTGGGCTGTGGAACATAGACAGAGTGTGCGGGTGGGCGATGTGGCTAAGGATCCGCGCTATTTAAAAATTCGCCCGGATGTTAGGTCTGAATTATGTGTTCCATTACAGATTCAAAACCGGGTTGTTGGGGTGGTAAACATCGAATCAAATCAAGTTGATATTTATACCGAAGATGATCAACGCATGCTTGAAAGTATTGCTGCCCAGATTTCGGTAGCTTTACAGAATATGCAATTGTTAGATGAATTGCAGAAAAATACGGCTTTATTGGAAGAACGGATTACTGAACTTAACCTTGCCCAGGAAGAGCTCTGCCGCTCCCACGAGCAATACGAGCGTTTTTATATGCAAGACTTGACCGGTGATTTTACCACGACTCTCGATGGAAAAATAATTGACTGTAATCCGGCATTTCTCAATATCTTTGGCTTTTCGTCTAAAGCAGAAGCACTGCAGGCTAATTCCATTACCCTGTTTTACTCGCCTGAGGTAAGACAGCGGCTCATTTCGCGTTTACTGCAAGAACGCCGGATTGAACATTATGAAATTGAAATGAAGAAGTGCGATGGGACACCATTATATATTATCGCCAATATTCTCGGTCGGTTTAATGAGCAGAATCAGCTAATTGAAATCCAGGGCTACCTGTTTGATGATACTAAGCGCAAGATTACCGAAGAGCAGTTGCGCCAATCTCAAAAATTTGAATCACTTGGTGCGCTTGCCAGTGGAATAGCGCATGATTTTAATAATATCCTTGCCATTATCATGGGACATGCTTCGCTCATTAAACTCATCAAAGACGCTCCACCAAAGTTAGCAAAACATCTTGAGGCAATTTCTAATGCTACGGCACGGGGAGCTTCGTTGGTTAACCAGATGCTTACTTTTGCCCGCAAAACCGGAACAATTGAGGAACCATTGGATGTCAATCAGCTCGTCAAAGAGATGAGCAGGATGATTTCCGAGACATTTCCTAAAACCATCAAACTTAAAATGAACGTTGGGCACGATTTACCCTATATCATTGCCGATGTTACTCAGATGAATCAGGTATTGATGAATCTCTGTCTGAATGCCCGCGATGCCATGCCAAACGGGGGCACACTGACGATTAGCACTACAACTGTTGATTGTAATAAAGTCAATTTGAAATTTCCCAAAGCAGCAGCTCAAAGTTACGTTCTTCTCAGTGTTGCCGATACCGGTGTTGGGATGGATCGCCAAACCCGCCAACGGATATTTGAGCCTTTTTTTACGACCAAAATAGCTGGTAAAGGGACCGGTCTGGGGCTTGCGGTGGTCCATGGGATTGTCAACGCTCACAATGGATTCATTGATCTTGAAAGTAAGCCTAAAGAAGGAACTACGTTTTATATTTATCTGCCTGCCCAGGGAAAACTTACTGAGATCGAATCGCCGGAGGCACTCAGGGATGAAGATCTTCCGAAGGGTACCGAAACGATTCTGGTTGTCGAAGATGAAGAGGCGCTGCAAGGCTTTATCCGCCAACTGCTTGAGAAGAATGGTTACACAGTGCTAATTGCGGGAAATGGGGAACAGGCAATTGATATCTATCGGCAACAAATGAGACAGATTGCGCTGGTGTTGATGGATTTGGGATTACCGAAACTTAGTGGTGACGAGGTTTGTCGAAAAATAAGAGCATTCGACCCGTCAGCAAATTTCATCATTGCGAGCGGTTATCTTGACCCAATGATTAAAACGGAACTCAGCCAGGTCGGAGTAAAAGGATATATTCAGAAGCCCTATTCGCCGATTGAAATTCTTAAAAAGATTCGAGAGGTGATTGATTCCCGGGGAAGTGACGCAAAACCGGTACAGAATTGACTGGTTTTTGACATTTCTTACCGGGTTTAATTAATCGAATAATTGCCACTGATTGCCAGCTTCTCCGGCCGATTGGTTACTTCAAATTTATTTTGGATCAGTTCAAAATATTTCTTTATGATTTTACTTTTTCTTTTAGATTTCAT
>CAZAKO010000056.1:9225-12835 GCA_964485745.1 uncultured bacterium | reverse complement strand
CGGACGAAACGGGAGATATTGATTTTCTCGCCGACTTTAGCGACGACCTCGGTTAAATAGTCCTTAACGGTTTTTTGCGGATCTTTGACAAAGGGTTGTTCGAGCAGACAATTATCCTGATAGAATTTGTCCATTTTGCCGTCTATAATCCGCTCGATGACATTCTCCGGTTTGTTCTGATAGCGGGCTTGCTCGCGATAGATTTCGCGCTCTTTATTAACCAGTTCGAGGTCAACTTCTTCACGCCGAATTGCCGCCGGATTGGTAGCGGCGATATGCATCGCCACATCCTTGACAAAAGTGACAAAGTCTTCGGTTTTGGCGACAAAATCGGTTTCACAATTTACCTCTACCATGACCCCAATCTTATTGCCGGGATGAATATAAGCCCAGATCAGACCTTCGGTAGCTATCCGGTCGGCTTTCTTCTCGGCTTTGGCGATGCCCTTTTTACGCAAAATCTCAATCGCACGCTCAATATTGCCCTGGGATTCGACTAAAGCGGTTTTGCATTCCATGATGCTGATGCCGGTTCTTTCTCTTAAATCTTTGACCTGGGATGCGGAAATTTCCATTAATCAACCTTTCTGTTCAACTCAACTGCTTACCGTTTCGGGTTCTTCTTCCACAGCCGCAGGAACTTCGACCAAACGCGAGCTTTTCGCCTCTAGGATAGCACTTGCCAATTCGGTCACGATGAGCTGAATCGTTTGAATCGAATCATCATTGGCGGGAATTGGATAATCCACTTGAGTCGGATCGGCATTGGTATCCAGAATCGCCACCACGGGAATATCCAGACGCCGGGCTTCCCGGACGGCAATATTATCATGCAGAATATCAACCACGATCAAAACCTCGGGGATTCTTTTCATATCTTTGATACCGCGATGCAGATCGGCCAGTTTCATGCGTTCGCGCTCGAGCGATAATTTCTCTTTTTTAGTGAGATTTTCACCATAGCCGGAAGATTTATCTTTTTCGAGTTTTTGAAGATGACGGATACTTTTCTTGATAGTCGAAAAATTGGTTAGCGTACCACCCAGCCAGCGCTCGACGACATAGAACATCCCGCAGCGGTCGGCTTCTTTTTGAATGATATCTTTTGCTTGTTTTTTGGTGCCAACAAACAGAATATCGCCGCCTTTGCGCACGGTTTCCCGGACAAATCGGGTGGCTTCATCCAAGCAATCCAGCGTTTTTTGCAGGTCAATAATGTGAATGCCATTTTTAGCCATGAAAATATAGTCCTTCATCCGCGGATTCCATTTGCGGGTTAAATGACCAAAATGGGCACCTGATTTCCAGAGCTGTTCAAAGGTTACATTACTCATACATCCAATCTTTCCTGTATTAACGTTTGGAGAACTGGAAAGCCCGGCGCGCCCCGGCTAAACCATATTTTTTGCGTTCGACGACCCGCGCATCCCGGGTCAAAAGCCCGGCCGGCTTCAATTTACGACGCAGCTCCGGATCATACTTCTCCAGTGCCCGGGCAATCCCCAATCGAATTGCGCCCGCCTGACCCGATAATCCACCACCATGCACATTAACATTGATATCGAACTGACCCTGGGCTTCGCAGACTTGCAGCGGTTGGACAATCAGCTGCTTCAGCCCTTCCCGTCCAAAATAATCATCTAAGGGACGCTTATTAACCGTAACGATGCCGTCACCAGCAGCTAATCTGACTCGGGCGACTGATTTTTTCCGGCGTCCCAGGGCGATATACTCTAATTTTGGCATATTTTAATTATCCTTCTAATTGCAATGGTTCCGGTTGTTGAGCCTGATGCGGATGTTCCGCCCCGCAGTAGACTTTCAATTTCCGAAAAAGCTGTCTGCCTAACGTATTTTTGGGCAGCATTCCCTTGACTGCTCGCCGGATAACTTCTTCAGGTTGAATAGCCATGATTTCCTTAAAGGATTCATAGCGCCCACTACCAATGTATCCGGAATGTTTAAAATAGCGCTTCGTTTCCGCCTTGCGACCGGTTAGTCTGACCTTTTCGGCATTGATGACGATTATAAAATCGCCAGTGTCCATGTGCGGCGTAAAATAGGGCTTGTTTTTTCCACGCAAGATCGCGGCGACCTGGCTGGCTAAACGTCCCAGAGCCATGTTATTGGCATCAATAACATACCATTTCTGTTGAATCTCATCCAATTTCGGATAATATGTCTTATACATCCCGATTTATTCCTTTAATAAAATAGCGGGTAAACTTACAATCGGGTCAGTTTAGAATCAAGGTTTTTTTAGACGAGGAAATCAGGTATTAATAAGAGATGTAATGCGATTTCACGAAGACACCTTTGACGCGACCGGTAAATTCCCGGCCAATAAAGGGTGAATTATGCGATTTCGAATAGATATTATTACGACTGAAAACCCACCATTCATCCGGATTAATTATTGTAAAATTTGCCTCGGAACCGACCTTGAACGGAGTCAGCGGTAAATTCATAATTCGTGCCGGATTGACTGTCATCAACCGGATCAACTCTAAAAGACTCAAAACCTTGGTCTGAACCAAGTTGGTCATTCCGAGGGCAAAGGCGGTCTCCAAACCAATCATTCCATAGGATGCTAAGTCGAGTGATGTCTCTTTGGTGTCATAAACATGCGGGGCATGATCGGAAGCAATCGCATCAATCGTGCCGTCCTTTAGCCCGGCAATGACTGCCTGGCGATCGGCTTCGGTGCGCAGCGGCGGAGCAACTTTACCATTGGCGTCGAAAGTCCGCATATATTCGTCGGTCAGCGAGAAATGATGCGGCGTTGCTTCGGCGGTTACCGCTACTCCCCGGGCTTTAGCCTGGCGAATTAATTCAACCGAGCCGGCAGCCGAGACGTGCGGAACATGAATCCGGGATTTTAAAAATTCTGCCAGCTTCAAATCCCTGGCGATCATAATTTCCTCGGCGATGGTAGGATTTCCCGGAATACCCAACTGGGTCGAGACAACTCCTTCATTGATAATCCCGTCACCTTTCAGCGCCGAATCCTCGGCGTGATTGATAATCGGTTTGCCGGTGATCTTGGCATATTCGAGGGCATAGCGTAAAATCTGGGAATTTTGAATTGGCGTGCCGTCATCGGAAAAAGCCACTACTCCAGCCCGGGCTAACTCAACCATCTCGGTCAGTTCTTCACCCCGGCGACCCTTGGTAACGGCGGCAATTGGATAGACATTCACTAATTCAGCAGCCGATTTTTCATAGATAAAACGCACGACTTCGCTGCAATCAATGGGAGGCTCGGTATTCGGCATACAACAGACACTGGTAAAACCACCCGCCAGTGCCGCCCGGCATCCTGTCTCAATCGTCTCGCTATTTTCATATCCCGGTTCGCGCAAATGGACGTGAATATCCACAAAACCGGGCGCAACATGCAAACCCTTAAGATTAACTACTTCCTGAGCCTCTTTCGACTCGATAGATTTAGCAATTTTCTTAAACCGCCCCTTCTCAATCAGTAAATCGGTCTCGATAATCCGGTCATTGAACGGGTCAATCAATTTGGCATTCTTGAATAATATTTTCACATCTATAGCTTGTTTGCGCATCTTGAACCTCCTATTTGCCACCGGCTAATAAAAACAGA
>CAZAKO010000056.1:7424-9125 GCA_964485745.1 uncultured bacterium | reverse complement strand
TTCGCCCTTTGCCAGACTGCTGCCGGAAGCCGCAAAATTCACCATATCCGCCGAAAGTCGCTTTTCCGCTAATTCGAAGGAAATCCGGGTGCGCGTGGAGCTCTCAAAGAAGAGATTGACTACCGTAATATTCCGCAGTGTCGGGACTTTCTTAATCGGGCGCTCAAGCACCTCACGAAACGAAAAAGCGGTATCGAGGATAGCGTTGATATCATCGCGGGGAACTCCTTCAAGACCTAACAGATGTTTGATGCTTACATTCATTGGTCAACCTCCACTAACAGAATTTCATCTTTTCCGTCAACTTCCTGCATCATCACCCGAACCTCTTCATAATGGGCCGTTGGTACACTTTTACCGATGTAATCAGCCTTAATCGGGAGTTCGCGATGTCCCCGATCAATCAGTACCGCCAGTTGAATTGCCGAAGGTCGCCCAAAATCCATCAGGGCATCCATCGCCGCCCGGATAGTCCGGCCGGTATAAATAACATCATCTACCAGAATCAGGATTTTGTCATCAACCTCAAAGGGAATATCCGTAATCTCGATCTTGGGCAACCGCGATTTGATCCGAAAATCATCACGATACATCACGGTATCTAACACCCCGACCGGAATTTGCACATTCTCAACCTCTTCAATTTTATGCGCAATTCGTTTAGCCACAAATTCACCGCGAGTGCGGATCCCTACTATACCAATACTCTCCGTACCCTTGCAACGCTCTAAAATCTCATGCGCTAATCGCGTAATCGTTCGTTTGAAAGCCAGTTCATCCATAATCACAGATTTTGTTTTGACTGCCATATTTATCTCCAAAATAAAAAATCCGCGCTATGTTCGGCGGATTGGGTCTTTTTCTTATGCCTTTTCCAACTCACGGGTTTGGATTAAAAGGCTCCTTTCTTCAATGTTGGCTGAATTTAGCGGCGAATTCCCGAAAAGTCCAGAACTTTCTCCCGGTCGGATCGCCAATCAGTTTAGATAAATCCAATTTTCAAGGGTATCGCTGGTAACAAATGTATCACCGCTACACCCAAGCGGATTGGCATCCCGTAGTGCTTTCGAAATAATCAGGTCTTCGCGACTTGTCACCCCACGACTAGAATATTCATTGAAGACCTCATCCTTAATGACCTCAAAATAGGATACCATTCGCCCTTGGTGAGTCGGATCGTTGACAATTACGGCAATATCCGACATAGTTTGGGAACCGACATGCGTACCTAATTGTTCACCGGCAACCAGCTTGTCCCCCACGTTGCGGGCGGCCGTCAAGTTAATATGAAAAATGGAGAAGCGAAACGCCGGATAATCATCGGAGGCAACTTCGATTTTCGTCCCCGCCCACTCATTCTCAACCCTGGTAATTATCCCGCTAACCGGTGAATAAATTTTAATTGTGGACCAATCCACATCGCCGCGCGGTTCGAAATAATGCTTCATGCTGCGGCAGTCTTCAAACGCATCAGAATAATCGTGCCCCACCGCTGACCTGAATTTTGAAATCCGGTAAATCTGATCGAGCTCAATGTAGTTCGTGGCAACGAATTCCGGAATACCCTTCTGATCAATATCCCAAATATCATTGGAGGAATCCGGTTTTTCAACTTCCTTCGAGCAACTTGTGATGATAACTATAAGAAAAATCAGGCAAAGGGTCGAGATCCGAATCTTAATTTGTTTTACCATATCCTTC
>CAZAKO010000056.1:0-7324 GCA_964485745.1 uncultured bacterium | reverse complement strand
GGACTCATCTCTAATTTTTTCCTTAGTAACCAGTTCAGCATAAACATAATACCAATCAAGATCAGCGGACCGACAATAACCAGATAAGTGTTTAAGTTATATTTATCCCAGGTACGAACGATATACAAGATTGCCATTGCAATATAAATAATCGCTCCGAGCCACTCCTGCTGCCAGGAGAGTGCCAGTACGCCAAGGATTACTGCCGTTGGAAGAAGATGAATCAGCAAGGCTAAGGTAACTTCCCAGAATCCTTTGCCTGCCCGAAAAACGTCAAGCGCAAATAGACTGATGAAGATCGCAAAGGCAATCGTCAGTATCCGCGGCGTCCAATACAATAATCGCTGCCTAAAAGGGCGCATATCGCTGACTCCTATCAGCTGATGCCGGATTTAAGGTTGATAAACACTCCAGGTATTGTCCCGAAAATCCAATGTTTTATTATCATCAATATTTACATAGGTGGAGGTAACAAAATCACCGGCATCAGGGACTGAAGTCTCATCTCCGACCGCATTAAGGTTAATATCAATCAAAGCGTACAGCCTGTACTCACCTTCTTTGATTTTTTTTATCGAATAAGGCGTACCACCACCATTAAAAATAGCCCTCGTCGAAAACAGGGCATGATCGGTAAAATTGCCATCCTTACTTACCAGTTTTAGGTAGACCATCACATTATCGTCAACTCCACTTTTAGTAATTACGCCGCTTAAAGTATAGGTCTCCTCTGAACTCTCGGTCAGGTAATCACACGATGTCGTAATGAATGAAGTAACAACTCCTAAAATTAATAGTACTCGAAAACAACAGTTCATCTTCATGGTTGTTTCCTCTTATCAAAATTAATTGTTTCCTCCAGATCACTCCCCAATCACCAGATAATCTAACAAGTATTTTTGCATTTAAAAAACTCAGCAGTTCTTTTCCGCTTTAAAAGGACCAAAAAAGAATTTGCCAGAACTTAATCCGGTATCTAAATTCTCCAAGAATTATCAAAAAGCGAACAACATGCCAACCATATCCGCAGCCGAAATATACACCCGCAGTCAGGAACTGTACCGGCAATTCAGCCCTTGCCAATTATGTCCGCACCGCTGCCTTATCCATCGGGATAAAGGCAAATTAGGTAAATGCGGTGTCGGGTCGCAGGCTGTGCTTTCCAGCGCTCTGCCTCATCATGGTGAAGAACCACCCATCTCGGGCTATCGCGGTTCCGGGACGATATTTCTCTGTGGTTGCAATGCTAAGTGTATCTTCTGTCAAAACTACCAAATTAGCCATCTGAAGATTGGCCATAAGGTTACTCCGACAGAATTGGCACAGGAACACCTTAAGTTGCAGGCGCTAAGTTGCCACAATATTAACTGGGTAACACCAACACCCCAATTGCCATTTTTAGTCGAGGCGTTGTCAATTGCCGTCGAAAAGGGTTTATCAATTCCGGTGGTTTATAATACTAACGGTTATGATCGGCTGGAAATTCTGCAGTTGCTTGAAGGAATCGTGGACATTTACCTGCCCGATATGAAATATGGAGCCGATGCCTGGGCTGAAGAATTCTCGGCTTTGCCCAATTATCTTGCCGTTAGCACTCAGGCAATCAGAGAAATGTACCGCCAGGTTGGGATACTTCAGCTTGATAGCCAGCATGTCGCTCAAAGAGGACTACTTATCCGTCATCTGGTTCTGCCGGAAGGTACCGCAGGCAGCCGGAAAGTTTTCCAGACGATTGCCGCAATTGATCCTCAAATTCCGGTCAGCATCATGGCGCAGTATCACCCCTGTTACCAGGCAATCCACCATCCCGTGATTGGCAGACGGATTAAAAAAAATGAATACCTTCAGGTCCTGGATATGTTCGCGGAATCCGGTTTGACAAATGCCTATCGCCAGGACATTGCTGAACTGGAAAATCACGACCCTTATTTCCCGGATTTTAATAGACCGGATGAAGAAATATTCGGTCGGTAAGCCCTAATTCAATCCATTTTAGAATTGGATTGTCGTCACGGCTAATGAGCCAAAACAGCCATAGCCGTTTTCAACGGTTGTAACCATTTCATGGAAGGTTTGGGGAATAAATGACGGCATTGAGTTTAGGTACTCAGCCAGGTTTTGATCATAGCCGATAATGACCAGTTTGGTTGGCGTACCCGAAAGACCAAAAGCGATATCCCACAGAGGCTTGCCGTCGTTCACAATTTGCTTTTCCAAGTACTGATCACCGAAAAAGAGATAGCAATTATATTGATACGTGTCAGCGGTTGTGGATATCTGGAATTCAAGCGTCGTATTACTAATCCGTAATGAATTTAGTACAACTTCTGGCCTCACCGGTACAAGGGTTTCAGCCTTGAGGGTTGGTAGAATTTCCGACTGCACTTCCAGGGAATATCTATGTCCACTTACTGGCTGAAAACTGTCATTGAAGTAGTAACCCCGATAGCTGGTATCCTCGATCATCGTAAAGGTAAAGACCTCCCCGGTTGCCGAATCGCTCAGTTGAACAGTCACCGTTGTATCAAAAATTTCGCCGGTCCCTTCATACAGCTCTTCCGTTTTCATGACCGTTTCCACATGAATAAAGGAACTGCCACTGACACTGTCGGCTCGAAGGACGCCGAAGATATTCAATCCCGGCTCAAATTTGGTCTCGATAATGGATTTCGGCATTGGGCCCGGGTCGGTCGGTAGATCACAGGTGTTAAGTACTAATAAGTACGTTAAAGCGCCGATCAGGAATAAGGTAAATTTGAGTGCAAATGTCTTCATCTTAAAACCGGATGCTATACCCCGCTGAGATACTGGGCAGAAAATCAAAATCAAATCCGTAATAGCCATAACCGGGAAAATAAAAATAGTACTTGGGATCACGATGCAGAAACAGGATATTCCGAATTGTCATGGTAAAGACGGCGTCATCGGCCCCGATATATTCCGCGAGATGATAACCGAAACCACTCCGCAGTTTTTTCTTCCAGCCAATATCCCAAGCGAGCCGCGGTGGATAGCGCACATTGTTCTTTGTTGGTGTAATCATGGTCGGTGTTTCGGCTAGCTCATTATTAAGGGGATCGTAGTAATAATGCATCAGCATCCCCGTTTCCCAGGTTTTCGGGAAACCCGAGGTAAATTGAAATGTCGAACTGGCTGTAATATCCTCCGTCAATTTATATAGCAGCACGGACTTCAAATTGTGGGGTTGATCACCATCGAAGAGAATGGTTTTTCCATTCAATATTGTCGGATATCTCCGCGTCCCGTGACTGTAAGTATAGCCGACCCACCCGGAAAGTCTCCCGATCTCACCCCGGAAAAGGATTTCAAAACCATAGGATTCGCCACACCCTCGATCAATGGTATTTGTCCTATCCGACACGATTTCGCTCGATGAATAACTATAGCGATACAGGGTCTTTAGATCCTTATAATAAGTCGTCAGGGAATAGTCGATCTTCTCCGATATTTTCCCTTCAATCCCAAGGATATGGTGAATCGAATACTGCGGGTCGAGTCCCTTCAGTGTATTATAATAATCCAAAAACTGCACGAACTCGGCGTTCTTGGAATCCATGGTTGTCAGATATTGATAATAATGACCATAAGCCAGTTTAAAAGTAAGATCACCCACTTTCAAAGTCGTCGAGATGCGGGGTTCCTGCCGCCATTGCGGTCTTTTAATATCCCTTGAATTTCGCACACCGACTTTCAATAACAGCTTGCCGATTTCGATCTTATCCTGCAGGTAAAAAGCCTGGAAGGTGGTGAAATAATCCGTCCGGTCAGTCTCCAGCGCAGAACTGCCCACCCGATTGGTAAATTTCAGGCGGTTGAGTTCCAGCCCCAGTTTCAGGCTCTGGTTGCCAAGCACATACCAGGACAGGTGTGATTTCAGAGTAATGTCATCGATTGAATTTTCAATCAGGGTCCTGTAATTCAGGACTGTACTGGTCCGGTAGGTCGTATCTTCAAAGGAATAGCTCAAATAAGATTCATTATCCACCGATGAACCAGAATAATAGGCCTGGGATTCAATTAACAAATTCGGGGTCAGTACGGAACTGGTTTGAACGCCTATCGCCCTGTTCCGGGTATTGGTGATGAAGCCCTCGTCAAAATCCGCAAAGATAGATTCGGGGAAATAGATCATGATGTAATCGACGTTGTAATCCATATAGTCCCGGGCATAAAACGCCGACAGCCGGAGTTTTGTCTGGCGAATATTAGTCAGGTAGGCGCCGTTGAAATCCATCATTAGGTTAGGTGATCCCATCAACACAATACTTGTCAGGTCCGTCAGCATGCGGCCAGAGATCATGGCCGTGGCATTTTTCCCTGCCGGAAATTCAACCGCTCCCGAAATCCCTGAAATTGATGGACGGAACTCACCATGAACCTCACTCTGATGCCCTTCCCGGGAACTAATATTGAGAATTGATGAATTTCTGCCGCCGTATTCAGCGTCAAAGCCACCGACCAGCATCTCGATATTCTTGATTGCATATGGATTAAAAATCGCATTGGATCCCATGAAATGCTGGGGATTGTAGATCGTCATACCGTCCAGCTGGACCAGGTTTTCACCGGGATCGCTGCCGCGCACATAATATTGCGGGGAAAAGGGATCGGAAATCGTTACACTGGGAGACATTTTCATCAACTTAAAAACATCTTTACCGAGCTGCGGCACCTCCGTCAGTACAGCTGGATCCACTTCAAAGGGCGAGATATCCATGTCCTTTTGGATGATCACCCCCCGTTGCCCAAGAATCTCAACCGCTTCCGTCTGGATCGAACGAGGTGTCAATGGAACCTCCGGAATGAAGAGTTTTTTCCCGGATAAGGTATATTCTTTAGTAAATTCCTCATAAGCTATATGTGAAAAGTGCAGACGATGGGCACCTTCAACCAAATTTTGAATAATGAAAAAACCTTTCACGTCAGTGGCAGCGCCCTGTCCGGAACCCTCTTCCATAACATTGACACCAATGATAGTCTCACCGGTTTCTTTATCAATGACATAACCGGAGATATTCCCAGCCAGCAGGGGTTTTAGCATTAAAAAGAATATGACGATGATCCGATAGATTTTCATGGCAGAATAAATCCTGCGGTCAACAATAATCCTGGCTCTATCCGGTTAATAATTTCAGGTAAAATATTCAGGGATGTGTGTACCCCCAAGCCAAAGAAAAGCCCTTTTAGATAAACCGGACGGTATTCGACAGCGGCATTGGCACTGATATTTACCAGGAAAATATTCCAGAAGTCCAGATGATTATATTTATCTTTATTAAAATTATTAAAGCCAAAACGATAGCAGACATTCAGACGCCGTACCAGTTTTTCGTTGATCCGGGCATACCACTGCTGGTCTTTACCGCCAATCGCGATTGACTGGTGATATTTTCCTTTCCGATAAAATACCCCCGGGGCACCACGGATCCAAGACTTTAGTTGATCCGCCGGGAAATCCAGGGTCAGATGAGTATTCAGGATATACCCATCCTGTAAAATGACAACATCCCACCAGTTTATCAATTGTCTGCGATAAAAATAGGGATAAATGGCATGATGAAAGACTTGTTGTCGAATAGCTTTTACCTGCTCGGAAAGCCAGCGATCCATCAGGTTTCCAACTACAATTTCGTTCTTCTGCTTCTTTTTGGGCTTCAGGGAAAATTCCCATAGCCAATCACTGACCACATTTCCGCTGCTGTCTTCAAGAATCGTATAAGCATTCAGTTTCCGTCCTTTACTAAATATGGGACCGCCATCGTACCAGTGGGTGACATTTTTAATATATAAGGTTCCCCTGACATTCAGCGAATCGCGCAATATATACCGATTCAATATATTCGCTAGATCGTGTTGTAAAACGATGTACTGATCGACCGGGATATATTTCCAAACTTTGGTCTGTTCAATACCCAATATTGAGCCGGGATATACTCGGTCATCCACAACCTTGAGATTGGCTATGCCTTCAAACGAACCGGAATCCACCGGCAGTGAAATCAACAACGTATCGGCAATGAAATCGTTAATGTTGATTTTCGGTATAGCGCTTAAAACGATTGGAACCATCGTCAAAATGAACAGGATGTAGATCCGCAAAATGCTATTCGCCAAAAAGTCTGGTTTCTTATGAATATTAATCGCTTTACCTCATCAAAATTAGATTTGACAAATATTTGATCAGGATTTCAGTATAGCGTTGTCTACCAATACTATTCAAATGATAAAAAGTGTCGAAAAATTCATGTGCTGGAACTAGAACTTTATCGGGAGAGAACAGCAGCGGGATTTTGAGATTTTGTTTTAAATATTGATTGAGCGCCCAAATCCGATCAAAGTTGCTTAAATATTTCTCCAGCGGAATGGCTGAATAAACAAGATAAACCTGGACTCCAACCGGCTGCGTCTGGGTAAAAAATTTATTCAACTCTCGGATGCACTTGGAATTGATCTCACGCGACGGTCTTATCTCGTAATTTTCGACCTGTAATTTTACCACGGATTGATTGCCAATTACTTCACTTCTGAGATCACCATAGGTATTAAATGCCGTTCGATTATAAGTTTCTTCTTCGGTGCGCTGCCCCAACAAATAGACTATCTTACTGCGTGTTTCCAATCCGGCACCTTTGATTAGTGCCAAATACTGCCCCCAGGTTCGGACATATTGAAAGGCGTGTGGATTCAGTGTAACCAGGCGGGTCAAAATCCTGCCCCCATAAAACAGATCACCGAAAAATTGGGCATACTCGGGCATGATGATCACTCCATCCCCAGAATTAACATACGGTCTGATCTCATTCAGCATAAATTCCAGCCCGAGTCCGGCATGCAAGCCCAGATTGACTGTTGACAAACCAGTTGCTTCACTGACAAGTTTGCTGTCAATATTAAAGATAGTATTCGAGCCGCCGATCACAATTATTTTCGGCGAGGGCGTGCGCTGGAGCAGGTTCTCCTTATCAATCGTTGCCAACAAAAAATGATTCGGACGATTAAGCGGCAGCCAGAGGATTACGGCAATCGAGCCGGTAATTAATCCAACTAAAAGCAATGCCTTTTTAAGTAAAGAAACGATCATACCTTTCAGAATTGAAAATAGATAAATGCTCTTGAATTGTCGTAAGCTCCGAAAAGCAGGATGATCATAATACCGCCATAATAAATTAGCCAGCGCACCAGGACCGGGCGGGCTCTTAGCCAGTCGGCTACTTTATGCTGGCGCTGAAAAAGTTCGACTGCAACTAGGATAAAAATCGAAATTATCGCCAGGAAAAAATGCTGCTTCCCAAAACCACTGACA
>CAZAKO010000055.1:6329-13097 GCA_964485745.1 uncultured bacterium | reverse complement strand
GCTTTTGTGCCGGCACGTTCCAGTGCCTGTTCGATTGAATCGGTGGTCAAGATTCCATAGATTACCGGAATTTCCGCTTCCATTGCCAGACGGGCAACACCCTTGGAGGATTCCGCCGCTACTACATCGAAATGCGGCGTTGCGCCGCGGATTACTGCCCCGAGGCAAATGACTCCGTCAACCTTTTTTGCCGCCGCGATTGCCTTGGCAACCGGTGGAATCTCCATGGCCCCCGGAACCCAGTAAATCTGGATATTATCCTCGGCAGCGCCATGTCTTTTCAAACAATCGAGTGCTCCTTCGAGCAGCTCTTTGGTAACTAAATCATTGAAACGGCTGACGACAATCGCCGCTTTCATTTTTTCGGCTGATAAGACGCCTTCAAACACTTTTGCCATAATTTCACCTACTGTTTTTTATTTAAAATCAAATGTCCCAGCTTATCACGCTTCGTTTGTAAATACTTGACATTATTTGGATTCGGAATGACCTCAATTGGAATGCGATCCACGATTTCCAGCCCGTAACCTTGCAATCCGATTATCTTTTTCGGATTATTAGTCAGCAGGCGCATTTTTTTAATCCCTAAATCAGAAAGGATCTGAGCTCCCATCCCGTATTCCCGTAAATCCGCCTGAAAACCCAATTGGACATTGGCTTCGACCGTATCCATCCCTTTATCCTGTAAGTTATAAGCACTGATTTTATGTCTCAATCCAATTCCCCGGCCCTCTTGTCGCAGGTATAGGATGACTCCTTTGCCCTCCTGTTTGATCATCTCCATCGCCCGGGTTAGCTGTTCGCCGCAATCACAACGCAGTGATCCGAAGACATCTCCGGTAAGGCATTCCGAATGCACCCGCACCATGATCGGCTCGCTTTTGGTAACATCACCCATCACCAGCGCCACATGTTCTTTATCCGTGAGATGATCCAGGTAGACGATAATCTTGAACTTACCAATTTTGGTAGGCAGCGCCGCTTCGCTAATCCGCTCGATGAAACGCTCATGCTTGCGGCGATATTCGATTAATTGGGCAACGGTAATAATTTTAATCCCATGCTCCCGGGTAATTTTATACAACGATTCCCCGTGCGCCATTTCACCGGAATCATCCATAATCTCACACATCACACTAATTGGACTCAAGCCCGCCAGCCGTGCTAAATCTACCGAGGCTTCGGTATGACCCGCCCGCCGCAAGACACCACCCGGTCGAGCGATAATCGGAAAAATGTGACCCGGCCGACCCAGATCACTTGGATTGGTCAGTGGATCCGCCAGAGCCTTGATCGTTGCCGCCCGGTCTCCCGCCGAAATCCCGGTCGTCGTCCCCTTGACGTAATCTACACTGACCGTAAAACTGGTTTGATGCAGGGCAGTATTCTCCTGCACCATTAAATCCAGCTTCAGCTCTCTGGCGCGCTCCTCAGTCAAGCCGACACACATCAAACCCCGGGCATACTTTGCCATGAAATTAACCGCCTCGGAGGTTATTTTTTCCGCCGCAATGATGAAATCACCTTCGTTCTCCCGGTTTTCATCATCTACGACGATGACAAATTTCCCCTTCTGATAATCCGCAATCGTTTCTTCGATAGTATTGAATGTCACCTTTTTATCCTCTTTACAACATTTTTATTAACTAATTCATTTCCGTTTTCGATTCTGTGAATCGTAGCCCCAACTTTTAATTTTCGATTCAGAAATTGATTCCCGACTCGCAAACTTCTCAATATATTTTGCCAACAGGTCAACCTCAATATTTAAGAAATCACCGTTTTTCCTGTACTTCAAATTTGTCTCGGTCAAGGTCAAAGGAATCAGCGCAATCCGCACCACCGCACTTTCGACCGCAACGATCGTAAGACTGATGCCGTTAATCGCAATCGAGCCTTTGGGAACAATGTACTTCAGTAATTCATCAGGCACTACCAGCGACATTTCTGCCGATTCTCCAAGCGATTTCAGGCTGATCAATTTCCCCATGCCGTCCACATGTCCCTGGACAAAATGTCCACCAAAACGACTGGTAGCCAGCATCGCCCGCTCCAGATTGACGTAATCGCCAACTTTTAAAAAACTTAGAGTTGATTTTGTTAGAGTTTCCTGCACCGCCTGAACCGTAAAGAAGCTTGAGTCAGACTCGACAACACTCAAGCACGCTCCATCAATTGCAATACTCTCCCCAATTTTCAAATCCTGGACAACCTTCTGGGCTGCAATCTGGAATAATTTCCCGGCGGAGTTGGACTGAATTCTCAGGATCTTGCCCATTTCCTCGATTAAACCGGTAAACATTACTTCAAAACTCCTTTTAGTAAAATGTCCACTCCCAACTTTTGCGGTTCCTGCCATTCTAATTGAATAGCCTCGTCTAATGATTTCATCAAGCCGCCAAAGGCTTTGATTCCTTCGCCCAGAATTTTTGGCGCAATCAACAGCTGTAACTCGTCAACCAATTTTTCCTGAATCAGCGAACCGGCAAGCTGCCCACCCCCCTCGCAGTAAATCGAGGTAATTCCAAGGTCCAGCAGGCTGCGCAGCGCTGCGGATAATTTAATCCAGCCAAAAGAATCACTATCCACCGGCAGAATTGTAACGCCCGACCGCCGCAGCTGTTCGATTTTGCGATCTTTGTCTTTTTGGGCAGTCAGAATTACCGTTCGCCGCTGATACTCATCGGAAACAAGTTTCAATCTTGGAGGAATATTTAAGAGTTCATCGAGAATTACCCGAAATGGAATATAGCCATCCCGCCGTGCCGGCAGTAAGGTTGGATCATCTTTGAAAACAGTGCCCATGCCCACCATTACGGCATCGTGGAGCGCCCGCTGTTCACCGACATACTGGCGAGCTTCCGTATTGGTAATCCATTGGCTCTTGCCGCTAACGTCGGCGATAAAGCCGTCGGCAGTCAGCGCCATCTTCAGGGTAATCCAGGGTCTCTGCTTAAAAAACTGATGGACAAAACCGCGGTTAAGCTGACGGGCTTCTTTTTCCAATATGCCTAAATTAATCTCAATCCCCGCCTCTTTCAGCCGCCGAATACCGCTGCCATTGACCAGCGGATTGGGATCAATCATGCCGATATAGACCTTGGCAATTCCAGCCGCGATAATCTTATCCACACACGGCGGGGTTTTGCCGTAATGATTACACGGTTCGAGATTGACATACATCGCTGCACCATTAGTCCCGGTACCAGCTTCCTCAATTGCCAGCACTTCAGCATGCGGTGCCCCAAAATGTTGGTGAAAACCGCTACCTATAATCCGGTTATCCTTGACAATTACCGCCCCAACAGCAGGATTCGGACTGGTAAAACCGCGCCCTTTCTCCGCTAAGTCAAGAGCCTGTTGCATGAATTTTTGGTGCCGATCCATAAAAAATTCCCGAATCTTCGGGAACTTTCCAATCTTCTTCCATCCGGACTTTTACCGTCGGTGTCTGGGTTTCACAGACTCTGTCCGGCAGTCGCCGGGCTCGCGGACTTTCACCGCCGGTCAGGATTTCCACCCTGTCCCGAAGACGCGCTTTAATTTAGAATACAATTACGGGAGTTGCAAGACCCAATAAATTTTTACTTTGATTCAAAATAAAAACGGCGTGATCTAAAACCAGACCACGCCGAATATTTGGTAAATTCAATTATCTTGGACCAATGCCCAATAAGGTGCCGATGACCGGCCCGAATTTGACTGCCAATCCGACTGTCACAATCGAAACTGTCGACATCAGCTTGATTACAATATTGAGACACGGACCGGAGGTATCCTTGCAGGGATCACCAACAGTATCACCGACTACTGCGGCTTTATGAGCGGCAGAACCCTTACCACCTAAATTGCCTTCCTCAATAAATTTCTTGGCGTTGTCCCAGGCACCACCCGAATTGTTTAGCATAACCGCCAACACAAAACCAGTAGTCAAGCCACCAGTTAATACTCCCAGTACGCCGGCAACTCCCAGAATCAACCCGACCAATACCGGAACCGAAACGACTAATAGCGACGGCAGAATCATTTCATGCTGAGCGCCCTTGGTGCTGATTGCTACACAGCTGGCGTAATCCGGTTCATCCTTGCCTTCCATGATTCCTGGTTTTTCGCGGAACTGACGGCGAACTTCCTCAACCATATTACCGGCGGCACGACCGACCGCTCTCATAGCTAAAGCTGCGAAAACAAACGTCACCATCGCCCCGAGAAACATCCCAACCAAAACACGCGGATTCATCAGAGTTATATTATAGTACTCAATCCACTGCGGTAGGTGCAGATTGGCTGCCACCAAATGTTGCAAGGTTTCCAACGAGGCACCCGGATCAAACTGGATTTTCACATCGGTCAACAGATCCTGCAAAATTGCTGAATTATTGATAATATGGGAAAATTGGGCTTTGATCTCTTCAATATAGGCAGCAATCAAAGCCATGGCAGTCAGAGCAGCCGACCCAATTGCAAAGCCTTTACCAGTTGCGGCAGTCGTATTACCCAGCGAATCCAGGGCATCAGTACGCTGGCGTACTTCTTTCGGTAATCCACTCATTTCGGCATTTCCACCGGCATTATCGGCAATTGGACCATAAGCGTCAGTCGCCAGGGTAATCCCCAATGTCGACAGCATCCCGACTGCGGCGAAACTTATTCCATACAGCCCAAGATTAATATGGTTTGGATCCGGACCGAATCCACCGGCAAAGGCATAACTTAATATAATTCCGATGCCAGCCGTCAGAACCGGCAATCCGGTTGAGAGCATACCGGTCGAAAGTCCACCAATAATAACCGTTGCCGGACCGGTCTTGGATTGATCCGCAATCCATCTGGTTGGTTTGAAGGATTGGGAAGTATAATATTCGGTTAGTTTACCGATTATCCAACCAACTAATAATCCTGTTATAACGGAGGCTACAATCCCCATCGGCAATTTTAGGAAATAAATTAGCCCGGCGGTAAACAGGGCAATCAAAACAACACTCAGGTTGACTCCCCGCGCCAAAGCTTTTAATAATGTCCGTTGTTCAGCTTTTTCTTCGGTGCGGACGGCAAACGCCCCAATAACGGAAAAAATATTGCCAACACCCGCAATAATCATCGGTGCTAAAAGGGCAGCTAATACTTTATTAAACGAGTGTCCCTGGAAAGCCGCCACTCCCAGTGCCGCCGTCGCCAGGATCGAACCACAATAGGATTCGTAAAGATCGGCACCCATGCCGGCAACATCACCGACATTATCGCCGACATTATCGGCAATTGTCGCCGGATTGCGGGGGTCATCTTCCGGAATCCCGGCTTCGACCTTGCCGACTAAATCCGCCCCGACATCCGCAGCTTTGGTGAAGATTCCACCACCAACCCGGGCAAACAACGCCTGTAAGGACGCACCCATCCCGAAAGTCAGCATCGTGGTCGTAATCGCTGCCAGACTCATCCGATCGAATCCTAAACGCGGAACCAGCCAGTACAAAATCGTGAACCACATCGAAATATCCAGTAATCCCAAGCCAACTACAACCAGTCCCATCACCGCACCAGAGCGAAAGGCAACCTGCAAACCGGCATTCAGCGACCTGCGCGCACCTTCTGCCGTCCGGTTGGAAGCCAGCGTCGCCGTACTCATGCCGAAAAATCCGGCTAAGGCCGAAAAAAAACCGCCAGTCAGAAACGAAAACGGGACCCATCTATTCTGGACATTCAGCACATAAGCCATAACGAGAAATATGATAAAAATAACCAGAAAGAACAGCGCAACTATTTTGTATTGCTGTTTGAGATAAGCAAAAGCACCATTCCGTACCGCCAAGGCGATCTTCTGCATCTGGTCATTACCCGGATTGCCTTTTAACATCAGCTTATAAAAAATCCAGGCTGTTATCAGGGCGATAATTGAGCCAATTGGTGCAATCAAAAATAAATATTTAAGCCCCATACCTCTTAAACCTCCTTTGAATCATCACTGAAATCTTTAAAACCTAACCCTACTCTATTTTGACCTATTTCAAGCAATCGCTAAAAAGACCGAAAAATATAGGATTATTCCGGCAATTCTCAAAAAAATCTGTGAAAAAAATGAGCTGAACCAATATATTCTTTATTTACAAATGTGTGGCAGGCAATCCTAAACAATACTTTAAAATAATCAAAAATTGATATTGTTTTTCAATTAAAAACTCAATAAGATAATCCCAATTTTTCAAAGGAGGGTAAAATGAAAAAAACATTACTTGTTCTGATAGTCCTGAGTTTCCTTTTGGCGACCAGTCTTTTTTCGTTTGAAATTGTTCCGACCAAAGCAATGGTATTAGGAGCTAATTTGGGCATCGGACATGGCATTGGCGCCGCTGCGGAATTGGAACTTCCACCCTATGGTGATCTGGCGTTTCTGAAATTCATCCCTGGATTTGGCATGGATTTACAATTTGGGCTTAATAAAGGTTTCTTTGTCCAGAATGCAGTTTGCGTCAGAGTCAAGCCGATGGAATTACCATTATATGCCAAAGCCGGCTTGGGACTTGGCGTCCGCATGGGAGGTGTAGGGCTTTATATTCCGGTCGTATTGGGAGCCGATTATTTCTTAACCGAAAAACTTGCCGCAACCACTTCCATGACCTTTGGCGATGGCTTTCGCCTGACATTGGGGATTGGTTTAGGTTTCGGATTTAGTAAGGAAGAGTAACTCTCCTTAAAGAATAATAAGTATTTTCACAGGGCAGAGGAATAAATATCCCCTGCCTTATTTTATAAACCTTTATCCATTCCAGA
>CAZAKO010000055.1:0-6229 GCA_964485745.1 uncultured bacterium | reverse complement strand
CCACCCTTCTTTTTCCTTTTCGCAGCTGAATATAATCTCGGACAGAACTGGATTTACCGCAAGGTACTTATACTTTTTTGCTCTACGTTCCGCAGCAGCCTGCCCGCTCTCCCTCTGGTCGACCAGCCTGCCACATTGGCTGGCAGGGAGTAGGCGGAGAGCCACGGAACGTTAAAAGATGCCATTTTGGGTGTCATTCCGACTCTCCGGCAGTTGCCGGAGAGAGGAATCGGGTTCGGCTAATTTTCCTAAATCTGATCCGATTTCTCTCCCGCCACGGCGGGATCGAAATGACCTGAAAGATTTAACCTTCAGAAGGTTGAGTAAAAATAACAATTACCTGGAAAAGACTCCAATTGAAACCTTCTGAAGGTTTTATAACCTATGTTTATTCACTATAACGATTGAGAAAAACAAATTGGTCAGTCTCTCGTCGAGGCGGACGCTGCAGTTCCTGCTGAGCGTGCTTCTCTGCTAAATCCGAATCAACCTCCGCCTTACGTTTACCAACAGCAATCAGAGTAATGACATTAAAAATATCGGGAATATTCAGTACCTTTCGCGCAATTTTGGGATTAAAACCAGCCATCGGATGCGCCACCAATCCCAATTCGGTCGCCTTCAACAGGAGATGAGCCGTCGCCATGCCGGTATCAAACAAGTAATATTCCCGTTCGCCAATTGCACAATCTAAATCTTGCTTGCTAATCACGGCGATCATCAACGACGCTTTCTTAGCCCAGTAATTGCCCGGTGATAATGATTCAAACAATTCATTCAAAATCAGCGAATCATAAACAAATACATAACGCCATGGTTGATTATTGTTACATGAAGCAGCCAAGCGCGCTGCCTCAGCCAGCCGGGTAATCAATTCACGGGTGATTTCAACTTTCCCAAGCGTTCGGAGTGCCCGCCGCTTTTCGATGACCTCCTGTAATTCCATAATCAGTTCCTACTTTTTTTGGATTTCCTGAATATCACACATGACCGCATCGGCATGACCGTCAACCTGAACTTTTTCCCAGATTTTCTCGATTTTGCCGGCTGGATTAATCAAGAAAGTAGTTCGCTCTACTCCAAAATACTTTTTCCCATACATTGATTTTTCCTGCCAGACTCCATATTGCTCCAGCACGAGATGCTCCGGATCGGCAAGTAAATCAACCTTCAAACTGTGCTTTTCGATAAATTGACGATGACTCTCCACCGAATCAGGGCTAATCCCGATAATCCGGGCATTCAATCTCTTATACTCCTCCAGATGTTCGGTAAAATCAATCGCCTCGCGGGTACAGCCACTGGTATTATCTTTAGGATAAAAGTACAAAACGACCCACTGCCCTTGATAATCGGCTAAACGAACTTTCTCTCCATCCTGGTTCAGCAGGGTAAAATCGGGAGCGATAGCACTAACTGTCAACATCTTATTTCTCCTTATAATCATAATTCCCAAACCACATTTTTTTATGTTTGAGTATGAGTCAATCACAAAGGTTACAATCAAATGTTGCTCCCAGGCTACTGACAATTAAACAGAAACTTGATGACTATCACATTTACCGATTGAACTGTCATCCAAGGACAATTATTTGTATCCAATGGCTATTCGTATATTTTTCAATTTGATGCTGTTTGTTTATTAAAATTTTTATTATTTTACATTGCCAACTAAGTAAGGAGTTTGAAATGAAACTGAGTGGTCTTGCTACTAAAGTATCTATAGTCGCTTGGATATTAACTTTCTTGATAACTCTAATTCGGGCAGAAAAACCAACTTTGGTTATCATGGATTTTGAAGCCAATGGGATACCGCAGGAAGAGGCTAAGGTCTTTACCGAACACCTCCAGGTCGAGCTATTCAACCAGGAGAACTACTCAATCATTGAAAAATCAGGTATCAACCAGAAGCTGCAGGAAAAGGGATTTTCCGGCGCTAAATGTGCCACCATAGAGTGTCTGGTACAGGTTGGCATACTCTGTGGCGCAGAACAGGTTGTTGGCGGATCAATCACGAAAGTCGGTGATTCTTATTCGATCATGACCCGATTGGTTGACGTGAATAATAACCAGCTTTTAAAAACATTCGTTTATGACCATCAGGGCGACATTATCAATCTCCTATCCGAAGGCGTAGCGGAAGTTGCTAAAAAAATAAGCTCACCAAAGAAAGTTATCCCTGAGCCGGTTGCTACCGAAAAACTAAGTGTGCCCGTAGATGATACGATTGTAACCTTTCCTTCTCATAGCAGAGGCGGCATTGGTCCGGCACTGGCAAGCTGTATGATTGGTCCGCGGGTAGGCTTGGAAATGAACGAAGGCAACGACACCATTTATCTCAGCGAGTGGATTGCATTAGGCGGATCTTTTATTGGCGGTTCGTTAACTGGCCCTTTTACACCACTGGGAAGTGCGATAGCCACCGGAACACGCGCCTATATGGCTTATGATATGGGCGGTAAAACCAATGGTCTCGAAGGGGCACTTGCCAGTTATTGCCTTGGATCGCGTGTCGGTTACGAATTACACTATCGTAAAATCCGGACATTAGAGTGGCTCCAACTCGTTCCTTGTGTCTGTATTTATCCGATGATTGCCATTCCACTCGAAGCCTATCACGGCAAAACCATGACCGAAATCGAGATTGAAGAGGGGCTGCGTAAATAACTAACTCTGATCTGGCTTGAAACAACTTATCTTTTTTTTAGCTTTCATTACTCATCTTTTTATTAGTAGTGGATTTTCTCAATCTAGTGAATCTAATTCGGATACCTTTATTTCTTTCCGTTTGTTAGGATTGACTCGCCACCTGATTAATGTGCAGGACAACGCTCCCTATTTTCCCTTAAAACTAAGTAAAAACGCCCAGTATTTATTTAATCCAGGCTTTTTAGTATGTTGGGATAAAACCTTGGCAAGCAATGCCGACCTTTTTTGGCGAACAGTGCAGTCTATCTACATTGATTGTGCGATTCAACCGGCAGGTTATTTCGGTACAATGCTCTTCAAAAAACCAATGTTACAATGGAATCAATTCTCGGTTGGTGCTGGTTTCGGACTCGGGATCAATATCCGCCGCAGCTGGAGAAAATATAGCGATCCGGAAATCAAATCCCGCCTGCTCAGAAATTGGGGCAATATTGAAGGAATCATTGGACCTTATAGCGAAGTAGAGTTCCTATTTTGGCAGAATGAAAAAATCCAGTGGGCGATAAATATCGTCCCGGCAGTTCCGGTTCTGGCGTTTTTAACAACCGGGATCAGGTTCAATTTGTGAACTGGAAAAATTATTAATATTTTCCTTTGCCTGAAGAAAAACATTTTATAGATTAATTTCAAAATTGAGAGGAAAACCTATGAAGAAATGGATTGTGAGTGTTTTAATTTTGATTTTTTTAATCACCGGGCTGTCAGCTGGTGAGAAGGGGGGAGTTATACCTTGTGTTGTAAGTTTTTTTGTCGGCCCCCGTGTTGGCTTAGAAATGAATGAGGGAAAAGACATCGAAATGCTTGAAATTTTAGGTGTCATTATTCCAATCGTTCGTGCTGTTCCAGGTTTTCAAGCCGCTGGTGTGCAAGGCGCTGTTATAGGTTGTTGCCTTGGACCACGGATTGGATCAGAATATAATCAGAGAAAAGTACGTACGATGGAATGGCTTCAGTTATGTTGTGTCGGAAGAATAATGATTCCGTTTGAAGCCTTCCAAGGTAAGACCATGACCGAAATCGAGGCGAAAGAGGGACTGCGAAAATAACCGACTTTCTTTTCTAAACATTTAAAACTGGAATCAGTTGACTTTCAATTGATTCCGGTTTTATTTTATCCGCATGAAAAAACCTATCTTTTTATTCATTCTCGCTTTATTACTTTTAACTAATATCGCCCTTGGACAGGGAATTGCTAAATGGTCTGACTACTGGGAAAAGCCAGCTTCTCTTATTTCCGAACCACCCGGACCTATTACTTATCCTGGTTTTTTTAAATCTTCCGCCTTAGTCTGGATTCGAATCTATCAGAAGGGAATCGCTAGCCAGGATTTGCCGGCTTGTGTCTTTCACCCCTCATGCTCGCGGTTTGCCTTCGGCGCGATCCAGCAGGCGGGACCAGTGAAAGGCGTCCTGCTTGCCGGTGATCGTTTGCTGCGCTGCAATCCCTTTGCTCTCCCCTATTATCAATTCGATGGCGAAAAACTCAGTGACCAGGTTGCAAGATATGTCAGAAATAAAAAATAAGATCGGATTAATTCTAATTTTACTAATCATTCCCTTACAAGCGGATGACCTTTCCACAAATCCCGCTAAAGTGCTCCAATTTGCCAATTACCTATTCGAACAGGAGGATTATCTGCGGGCTGCAATTGAGTACGAGCGCTACCTGTTTCTAACCGACCAGCAAAACGATACAATTCTGTTTAAAACCGGATTGTGTCATCAATTTCGTCAGCGTTATGATTATGCCGTCGAATCCTTTGACCACATTCTGGATAATCAAAACTCTGCGCTGACTCAAACAGCACGTTTAGCAGTGCTGTATAATTACGCTCAGCAGCAAAATTGGTTGGCAATTCGCGCCCGGGGATTCCAGAATGATGCTGAATTCTTTTTTTATTACCTCGCTTCCCTCAAAACGAACAGTGTCCAATCCGTCAAGGACCTGACCTTTAACCGGTGGGACATGGGGCTATTTGAAAAAGTTCAGGATGATTCCCTGCGGGCTGCTCTGATAGCGATTGAAAATCAAAAACAGCAAATCAAACCTAAATCACCCATCGTTGCATCGTTTCTGTCAACAATTTTTCCCGGTCTGGGTAAAGCCTATATTGATCGTCCCGGGGATGCCATATTTGCCGGCTTCATGACCAGTTTAGCAGCCATCGTCGCCTGGCGGGCGTTTGAATCCAATCTGTTAGTGACCGGTGTGATAACCTCCGGAATAACTCTATCCTTCTATTTTGGAACGATCTACGGGAGTTATATTGGAACACAACTCTATAATGAATCTCTGCAGGAAAAATTAACGGAAAAATTAGAACAACTTAATCCCGTCCTAAGAGATCCTTACTGGTTGAAATGGCAAAAAAAATAATTGCACTACTCATGATTTCACTACCTATCTTTGTTGGTGCTGCAGGACTCGGTGATTATTTCTTTGAAAGGGAACTTTATTTCGAATCAATCACCGAATACAAACGCCAACTCTTTTTTGATCAAACGGGCAAAAAAGATGAACTACTCTTAAAAACCGCTAAAGCCTATTATCAAGCCGGGCAAAAGAGTCAAGCCGAAGAGCCGTTAATCGAGGCAATTGGCAACGCTGAACAATCACCTGAAGACCGTCAATGCCTGATCCTACTGGCTAAAATTCACTGGGACAATTACGATTATGAAGCCATGCGCGGAGTCTTAAATCTGCTGGAAGTGGATAGTGATTCACTGCAACTGGAACACCTAACCTATATCCGTGCCTGGAGTTACATCTATGAGGCGCAATGGCAAAACGGGATTGAGCAATTGCATCAAGTCAATTTTGTTGACACTACCGCCATAATATCCGCAATTGAGGGAGTTAAAAACGTCCCCCAAAAATCAAAAGTCTTAGCCTCACTAATGTCCAACATCATTCCGGGCACCGGGCAGCTCTATACAGGGGATTATCAGAATGCACTCTTTTCCTTTCTGTTGGTTGGCTCCATTACTGGCTCAATCATCTGGAATATTGTGGAGGAAGCTTATTTTATTGCCGCTACAAAATACCTTTTTCTCTTTTCGCGCTACTCCAGAGGCGGATTGCGCAATATTGCCCGTAAAATTGACCGCGATAATATCAATCGCATTGGCGATTATCTGAAAACGGTTTCGGTCAGATATCCCTCCCCAATTGAGCTGCTTGAGCGGCTCTAATCTTAAGCAAACAAAAAAGAACGCAAAGGATTATCCGGCTTACTTATTTAAGACGACTACTGTAGACATTAAAAAATAATAATCTTGACAAAGAAAAATAACCAAAGTGACTTCAGTCGGGATATTACTGAAATGAAAACTTTTATTGATAATCACCCCCCGCCTTTTTAAGAGTATATCTCTGAATTAAGGAAATAAACGAACAACATCGTTTTGGACTTCAAATCAGTTTAACCAAGATAACCAATGACCATAAATTGATAGTCATCTAACGAGGGGGGAAATCAAATGAAGAAACTACTCGTAATTTTATCACTATTGACCCTTG
>CAZAKO010000054.1:0-13112 GCA_964485745.1 uncultured bacterium | reverse complement strand
AATTCCTGCACCGAATCCAAGGTTTTATTGACTTTGCGGTAGAGGCTGATCGGAATTTTCAATTGGGTACCAATATTTACTTCACTGGTGGATTGAAAACCGTTGTAAAATAAAATTACCTCCCAATCGTTAGGTTCACCAAAATATTTAACCGCCAGTGAACGCAGGGTTTCGTCACTGGTCAGGGTCACGGTAATAACTTCATCCTGAGCAGATCCAACTATTACGGATAGCATCAGAAAAATGACAAATAATAAAAAAAGAAAAGATGGTTTATTCATTCTATCTCTGATTTTTAAGGATTTGCCATTTTACAAAAATTGCCCCAGATCTTTTAATATGGGAATGCTGACCTCTGTTTATTTCACGATTTAAAATTTTATCTCAAATATATAGGTATATATTTCATACAATCAAACATTTTATAGAATGCACGCTATTTATATAGTAGTAAAACTCAAGATTTCAATGAAGTCTTCTGAGATTTTTAAAGCTGTTCAACAAAATATTTCGAATTCAACTTTTCTCCGGTAGCCTGAATAATCAGTTCATCCCAACGAAAACGATTGCCCGGATTAAACACATTTTTAATAAAATAACTGCCAATTTCGGGATTATTCACAAATCGGATTTCTGTCGTGGATGCGAGCCCCTGACGCTGGGCAATGGCATGGAGGAATTGAGCGGCTAATAAACCTCCCAGTTGATAATTATGGTAATAAACCGGATAAAGACAGATATGGATTTTGGCGGCATAGTCCGGCAGGTTGCGACCTTCCGGGCATTTAATTCCCTGGTACTTTTCAACTAAATTCCACCATAATTGATTCAAATTCTGCTCGGGATTCGAATATAATTCCCGCTCGAAATTCAACATAACCAGCGACCAACGGGCAAAAATCAGCTTCTCCGAGCGCAGCATTTTCATGGTCGTATTCCTGACTTCCTCCTGCTGATCTTCAGTCAGATTGAGCATCTTCTGCATCCAGTTCGGATTCTTGGATAGTCGCTCGAAGAAGATTGCGACTGCCTCGGTCGTGAAAGAGTGAGCCGGCTCTCTCAATAAAAATGGCAGTGCGGGATCATAATTCATTTCATATACTGCATGTCCCAGTTCATGCAATGCGGTTGACATCCAGGATTCGGTGGGCTGAATATTCATCATCACCCGAATATCCTCTTGACGGTCAATATTGGTGCAATAGGCATGGGGATATTTTCCTGCTCGTTCATACAAATCACTATGGGCAAGAATTTGATCTACATTGATGCCAATGCCATCATAATATTCCTGTGCCAGTTTAACAACATCCTGATCGGCATAATATTGATCCAGATTTATTGGGGTAGTCACCGGTGATTCTTGAAAAAATGGATCGGCATAATGCCATGGTTTTAAATCCTCGAGATTAATGCCAAAACGCTGAGCTAAAACCTGGTCAATTTCATGCTTTGCTTCAAGAAATGGCTGACGTGTATGAATCTCCAACTCTTCAAAAATCCGCTGAATTTCCACCGGATCCTGTTCTCCCAGAAAGAGTTTCATTTCATAAAAATTGCTAAATCCCACCGATTTGGCTGATTCGTTGCGCAATCTTACCAGCTCCAGAAAATCCTGCTCCACCAAACCGGCAACCTGCTTAGCTGCGTTCCAAGCTTTTTCTCTCAAATCAGAATTATTACTTTCAACCAGGATTTTCTTGATATCATTAGAGCCAACCTTTTGTCCATCAATGGTGCCCCGAAAAGTATTGAAACGCTGCTCGACTGCGGTAGCTAACTGGGTAATTTTTTTTAATAATTGGGGATCGGTCTGATTGGCTAAAAATTTGTTGTATAAAATCTCCACTTCACGGGCAAGAATGGGATCTTTAATCCGACCTGCTTTGAATGATTTCAATTTCTGAAAATCATTCCGGCTGGAATAAATGTTGATTAAGAGCATCTCTGCTTCGGCATACTTTTGATAATATTGGTCCTCTCCGGTAGCAGTCGCATCCCAGTAAGCCGATGCGCTTTCTTTTAATAATGGCTCGATAATAACTACCAGACTGTCTACATATTTTTGAGCTGCCATTTCAAACCTCGAGGATTGGGTTGCACAACTGTAGATTAACATCAATAGAAAACTGGCATAAAAGTTAATTTTCATAGTGTAACCTTTCTCTATCAAATCTTTCAATTGCCACGTTGAAATATAGATAGACACAATCGGTAAATCAAGGTGCTTTAAGACTTATCCAAGCACAGAATTAATTTTTATGCCGCAATTAAATTTTATTAGTTACTGTGAGTAATATCACAATTGGAATCAATAATCTTCTTCTTACTCCAAATTAGATTTTTTTATTGCAATCTGATACTATATCGAATAAATTTTTCAGAAGAATTGTAATGATAACAAAACAAACTCAATAAAAATATAATCATCTGACCATCGGTGGTGATTAACAGGAGTAATCAATGAAAATAAAATTTTGGGGAGTAAGAGGTTCGATCCCAACTCCTCCTACCAGCGATCAAATCCGGAAAAAGATAAGTAAATTTATCCATTATTGCTTGACGCAAAAGATTAAAGACCTTGCCGAAGTCAATCGTTTATTAGAGACTTCTTCAGCCGCAGATACTGGCTTGATCGGGGGAAATACTTCATGTGTCGAGCTCAGAGCAGATCATAAAATCATCATTTTTGACATGGGTAGCGGAATCAAGAATCTGGGCAATTACATCGTTAAGCATGATCAAAATGCAAATGGTCTCGAGCTCCATATTTTTATTAGTCATACTCATTGGGATCACATCCACGGATTTCCTTTCTTCACTCCGGCATTTTTTCCCAATACCAAAATCTATTTTTATAGCGGACATCCAAATCTTAAAGAGCGCTTGGAAATTCAGCAGGATCCTCGTTTCTTCCCCGTTGCCTTGGACCATATGGCCGCTAAAAAAGAATTTGTACAGCTGAAACCCAAATCGAGTATCCAAATTGGGAACATTACCATCCACAATTATCCCTTATATCACCCTGGCGGCTCCTACTCTTACCGCGTAGAGCATCAAGGTAAGGTCTTTGCTTACGCAACCGATTCCGAATACAAAGACCTCTCTCTTGAAAATACCGCGAAATATATCAAATTTTTCAAAGATGCCGATCTTCTAACTTTTGATGCACAGTACACCTTTGAAGAGTCAATCCATAAGGAAGACTGGGGTCACAGCTCCGCTCTGGTTGGGATTGACTTTGCAATTCAGGCTAAAGTCAGACAACTGGCTCTTTTTCATCATGAGCCCGAACGCGATGATTTCGAAATTGAAGAAATTGTTGCTAAATCAATTGAGTATCGGAAAATCAATTATCCTAATAAGGATCTTAAAATTTTCCCGGCAACTGAAGGTATGGAAATTCAATTATAGGCTTTTTATGTCATCCTCAACCGGCACCAAGATTGAACTCCAAATTTTAAATAAAATCCCTGAGATTGAGAGAGTATGTAATTCCATTACCACATTTAGCCGTCAACATTCGATTGATGAAAAGATAATCTCTAATTTATATCTGGCAGTTGATGAATTGCTGACCAATATTATTCGCTATGGTTATCGAGATGAAAAAGACCACACGATTGACATCCGTTGTTTTATCGAAAAAGAATTGCTAACACTTCAAATTGAAGATGACAGCTATCCCTTTGATCCAAATGAAGCTCCTCAACCAGACTTGACTAGCAATCTCGCAAATCGTAAAATCGGAGGTTTGGGAATATATCTCGTAAAAAGTATGATGGATGATGTCAAATACATTACAAAAAATGGAAAAAATATCCTGACTTTAACTAAAAGATATACTATCAGTTAACTTTACTAAAAGAGGATCAGAATGGAAGTTAAAATCGAAAAAATTGAAGATATCAATATCTTCTCGCTTGCGGGTAATCTGGACTCGAACACCTCTGGTGATTTAGAAAAGAAATTAATTCCAGCGATTGATGCCAATAATACGAAATTCATCCTGGATTTTTCACAACTCCATTATATCAGCAGTGCCGGATTGAGAGTACTGCTTAGCGCTGCCAAAAAATTAAATCAATTTAAGGGGAAATTAATCCTTTGCTCGGTTAGAAAGGACATCAAGGAAGTATTTGAAATTGCTGGATTGATGCCCATTTTCCCAATTTATGATAATCCCGAAGAAGCCGCCCGTAAAATATTACAGTAACTCACTGTTGAAATAATTCAATACTTGAGCCAGCGTAGCTTCCAGCGAATCAGAATCAGGGTATCGCCAATAGTAGATTGAACTGAGTTTAATCGGAGAGAATGAGAATTACATTCAAGCACCAAATCATTACTCCCTAAATATTTATCTCCAGCCATGTAATTTTCAGTACCAGTCGGCGCAAAATCCTGGTAAAAAACGGCTATTCGATTTTTATTTAAAAGAATATCACCCCGGTTAAAAAGGAAGTCATTCAGGGCTATTTTTTGACCGTCTTTGGTAACATAATGATCACCCTTCAAAGATACTTCTTTTTTATAATAATCGGTAACCTGATAATAATTCAATTCCGGGAGCGGAATCCGCTCGATATAGTTCCAGAGCGGCACATTTGATAAATCAGCTGCAAGTACCAGAAAACTTGCCAAGTTGCCGCCAATTCTCAAATTCGTTTGATGATCAGCCCAGGTACCACACCAACTGACGGGATTGATGATGTAAGGAATATTGCGTAAAGAAATTAGATTATCCACAAAAATATTTCCGCTCCGACCTCTCTTCTGAATTCTAAATACTTTATCGCTCAATCCCCCATAATCAAATGTTTTAAGAACCTTTGTTCGGCTTTCTTTCCCCGGTGATGTCAAATATTGGTTATAAGTGGATATTTCTATTTTGAACCAAGCGGTGCCGGGAAAAATCTGATCCTGACTTTTTAAATCTGATAGATTTACGATCCATTTATCGGACCATTCAGGAATCAATATCTCCTGATAGGGAATGATTGGATAGGGTGTCACCGATTGAAGTGCGTTGCAAAAAAAAGTATCCAGGTTAACCGGTTCCAGCCGATACCATTGAATTCTGATTTTATCTTTGGCAACCGCAGCATAAGAAATAATTTTTTGATTTGAAATGGTTTCACCGTTAATAATCAATGAATCCTCGGCACATAAATAGGTGACCGAAAACATCCCACTAACCCGAGCGATGATAACGGCAGCCATTTTTACGACATCACCGTTATCCACAACTAAGTTGCTGTCAGACCAAACTTCAGCATTATTTCGATTACCGACAATTAAAGCGTCCAAGAATTGAACCTGTCCATAAATGCTATTCTGGAAAGATATAATCAATATCAACCAGCCAATTATTTTTAAAAGTTTTTTCATCACCATAAAGAAATATAACTAAAATTTTCTAATCGGTGAACCACTTTGTAACCGATAGAATCGTGATTATTATTAACCGCACAACTAATGTCAACTTCGTCTACTTTATCCTTCCACCCTATCACTTAATTTATTATCTTTAAAAAGTGAGAATTTATGCCAGCCTGAAACCAATAATATTAAGAATCAGACTCAATATTTGACTTGAAAATTATTAGATAATGAGGTGCACAATGGCGAATGCAAAATTTACTCTCCCAAATCCGGTAAATGAACCAACTCTCGAGTATCGTGCCGGAAGTCCCGAACGCCAAGAACTCAGAGCAATGCTTGAAAAAATGTCCGGTCAACAGCTTGAAATTCCGCTGATTATCGGCGGTAAAGAAATCAAATCCGGAAATACGGCTGCCTGTGTCATGCCGCATAATCACAAACATATCTTAGCGATTTACCATAAAGCCGGTGCCAAAGAATTGCAATTAGCCATTGACGCTTCTCAAACCGCATGGAAAACCTGGTCTTTAATGCCCTGGTGGGAGCGTGCCAGTATTTTTCAAAAAGCAGCAGTCACGTTATCAGGTCCATGGCGCGCAACCCTAAATGCTGCCACAATGTTGAATCAGAGTAAAAATGTATTTCAAGCCGAAATAGACTCTGCCTGCGAATTGCTTGACTTCTGGAATTTTAATACCAAATACATGGAAATAATTTACGAGCAGCAGCCTTTTTCGCCACCAGGCCAATGGAATCGCTTAGAGCAGCGTGCTCTGGAAGGTTTTATTTTCGCCGCAACACCCTTTAATTTTACCTCGATTGCCGGAAATTTACCAACAGCACCGGCAATGATGGGCAATACGGTACTATGGAAACCAGCCTCATCAGCAGTATTTTCCGCCTATCAGATCATCAAGCTGCTCGAGGAAGCGGGATTACCACCAGGAGTGATCAATTTTATTCCCGGCAATGGACAAGAAATCGGACCTCAGGTTTTATCCAACTCACTTCTGGCAGGAATTCATTTCACCGGCAGCACAAAAGTCTTTCAGAGCATGTGGAAAACAATTGGTGAAAATATTGCTGCTTATCGCTCTTATCCCAGAATAGTCGGCGAAACCGGTGGGAAAGATTTTATTTTCGCTCATCATAGCGCTGTGTTGGACGAATTGAATACTGCCTTAATTCGCGGCGCTTTCGAATATCAGGGACAAAAATGCTCCGCCGTATCCCGTGCCTATATCCCCAAATCAATCTGGTCTGCTTTGAAGGATAAAATGCTTAACGCGATTAAGAGCATCAAAATGGGCGATGTTGCCGATTTTGAAAATTTTTGCAATGCGGTCATTGATCGTCCCGCTTTTATTAACATTAGTTCCTACATTGAATTTGTCCGTAATTCCAAAGCGGCAGAAATTATCATTGGTGGTAAATCCGACGACTCTGTCGGTTATTTTATCGAACCAACTGTAATCCTGACAAACGATCCGCATTTTAAAACGATGCAGGAAGAAATCTTTGGCCCGGTATTGACTGTTTATGTCTATGATGATTCAAAATATGAAGAGACTCTGGAACTCTGCGATCAAACTTCACCTTACGCTTTGACCGGTTCGATTTTCGCCATTGACCGGCAGGCAATCATGCTGGCATCTCAGAAGTTACTCCATGCCGCCGGTAATTTTTATATCAATGATAAACCGACGGGCGCAGTTGTTGGTCAGCAGCCCTTCGGCGGCAGTCGGGCTTCCGGAACAAATGATAAAGCCGGCAGTATGATCAATCTTTTACGCTGGGTTTCGCCCCGAGCAATCAAAGAAAACTTTATTCCGCCCAAAGATTTCCGCTATCCCTTTATGAACAAAGAGAGCTAATTCAGATTCGTTCTAAGCGGATATATCTAATTCGGCTTTATCTGAACTCGGTTGATAAGCGATTTTAAACCAAGAATTTCTTTAAATCGGATAAGTCGTCTACAATCAGGTCGGGAGGATTTGGATAGTCAATCAAATCCTCTCGCTTCGTCTCACCAGTTAAAACTAAAATTCCCATAATCCCCGCCTGGCGAGCCATCTCCATGTCGGTATACAATCTATCCCCTATTATTGCTAATTCTGACTTGTCAATTTCATGATGTTTGATAATCCCCTCGATCATTATCTGATCTGGTTTACCTAAGGTCATATCCGGAGCACGACCGGTAGCCTCTTTTAATGCGGCGCAGATGGCTCCGCAATCTAATAGTAAGGTAGGCTGATTTGTCGGACAAATCCGATCGGGATGAGTCGCTATATATAAAATATCTTTCTGGATCCAGTAACCAGCCCGACATAACTTTTCAAATGTTAAGGATGTATCGAATCCGACAATAACGGCATCAGGATTTTGGGCTATATCTTCACCCATTATCTCATATCCTGCCGCCTGGAATTCCATTTTTAATGCATCGGTTCCCAAGATATATAACTTCTCTACTTTGGGATGTTCGGATTTTAAATAATCTATGGTTGCCAGGTTGGAAGTATAGATCTGGTCTTGTTTAACCACTATTCCCATTTCCCGCAATTTGTCCAGATATTCAGCCGTACTATATGAGGAATTGTTAGTTAAAAAAGTATATCCAATCCCGAGATCTTTTAATGTATGAACGAAATCCACAGTATGTTTGAATATTTCTGATCCTCGATAGGTAGTACCATCCATATCAAGGATGAAATGTTTGATATTCTTAAGAATATTCACAGACTTTTGTCCAACTAATCCTAAACGTTATCCTAACGGTAGCATCCGGCATCAATTTGACTGCATCCCCGACGGATTCATTGACTGCCAGCGCCAGGTATCGGTACACATTTCCTCTATTCCGCGCCGGGCTTGCCAACCTAATTCCTGCTGTGCTTTAGTCGCATCTGCATAACAGATTGCAATATCACCTGGTCGGCGAGCTGTAATTTTATATTTAATTTTCTTACCACTCGCCTTTTCGAAGGCGGTAATCATCTCCATAACGCTGTATCCTTGCCCAGTCCCCAGATTATATATGTGCACCCCGCTTTTTCCAATCAGCTTTTGGAGTGCAATAACATGACCCGCCGCTAAATCCATGACGTGAATATAATCACGGATTCCCGTTCCATCGGGCGTAGGATAATCATTACCGAAAACGGGTAGTTCATCTAATTGCCCGACCGCCACTCGGCTGATGTAAGGCATCAGATTATTCGGTATGCCTTTGGGATCTTCACCGATTCGCCCACTTGCGTGAGCTCCAACCGGATTAAAGTAGCGTAACAAAATTACATTCCAGCGGTTATCGGAAGCATGTAAATCCTTCAGGATTTCCTCGATAAACAATTTGGTTCGACCATAAGGATTGACTGCAGTAGTTGGAAAATCTTCAGTAATTGGGACTTTGTGTGGTTCGCCATAAACGGTCGCCGAAGAACTGAATATTATTGTTCGGACATTATGTTGCGACATTACTTCACACAGATTAACTGTTCCGGTGATGTTGTTATGATAATATTTCAGGGGAATTTTGACCGATTCTCCCACTGCCTTTAAACCAGCAAAGTGGACTACAGCATCAAACTGATAATTATCAAATATCTTATCGAGTCTAATCCGATCCAAGGTGTCAATCCGATGAAATATCAGCGACTTGTGGGTAATCTCCTGGACTCTTCTGAGCGATTCCTGACAACTATTTGAGAAATTATCTATACCAACGACTTCAATATCATTTTCCAATAGTTCAACACAAGTATGACTACCAATATAACCTGCAGCGCCCGTCACTAAAATTTTCATTGCTCATTTCCTTTAACAATCACGTCCGAAATATACGATGAAGATCGGAAACACTCAATCAGTGTTTAGTCCAATTTTAAACATGAATTGCCCAACCTTCGACACCACGGGCTGCTTCCATCACTGCTTCTGCCAAAGTCGGATGAGCATGAATCATAGTTGCAATATCTCTTGGCAATAGTTTCGATTTCCGGGCAAGCAGCAACTCATGGATCAGCTCAGTCGCATCATGCCCAACAAGATGAGCACCAAGAATTTCTTTATTATCGGGATCATAAAGCAACTTAACAAATCCCTCGGGCTCATCAATTGCGATAGATTTACCCACACCCCGGTAAGGAAATACATATTTTTTAAAGTTAATTTTCTGCTCGATTAATTTGTTCTCGGTCCAGCCAAAACTGGCAACCTGTGGTTCACAGTAAACCGCATTGGGAATTAGCAACGGATCAACTCCCGGTTCGGGTTGATTACCGGCTATATATTCTGCGACAATCTCCCCTTCCTTAGCAGCCACATGCGCTAAGAGCGGTGTATTGACAACATCGCCAATCGCAAAGATTGATGGGACACTGGTTTGGTAATAATTCCCGATCTCAATGAATCCTCTCTTGGTTTCTATCCGCAGCTGCTCAAGCCCAAGGTTTTCTGAATTTGGAGTTCTACCCACCGCAACCAAAATTTTCTCGACTACCAAAGATTGTTTGCTATTTTCCTCGTGAAGAAACACAGTGTAACCAGTGTCAGATTTTTGGCAATGAGTCGCAATCGTGTGTGTATATATATTAATTTTCCGACGTTTGAAAATTTTATTTAACAGTTCCGCCGATTCGGCATCTTCCAGTGGTAGTAGCTGATCCATCATCTCCACCAAATGAACCTCAACGCCAAAGATGTTGAAAATATAGGCAAATTCCACCCCAATTGCCCCAGCACCGAGAATCAGCAAACTTTTGGGTAATTGCTCCAGACTCAATGCTCCGGTTGATGATAAAATTGCCGCCTCGTCAAATTTGAAACCTTCAATCTCACGCGGTCGTGAGCCAGTCGCAATCAGGATATTTGACGCAGAAAATACTCTTTCATCATCAACAGTCACGTTATGTGGACTGACAATTTTCGCCATTCCCTTAAATAATTCAACATTATTCTTTTTAAATAAAAATTCTACCCCTTTGGATAACCTCATCGCGGCCAGGCGGGATTTCTGCTGAACTTGGGCATAATCAAAATTAGTCGCATCAATTTGCAAACCCATTTTCCTTAAATCGTCTCGAAAAGAAAATTTCTGGGCTTGATTAATCAGTACTTTTGAAGGAATACAACCCCAATTAAGACAAACACCACCGGGATTATCTTTCTCAATGACAAGTACCTTTAAACCCAATTGGGCAGCTCTAATCGCCGCGACATAGCCGCCCGGTCCTGCTCCGATTACTAATAGATCGTACTGGTTATTGGACATCAAAGACTCCTTAACATTTTCTTTTATCACGCTGATAAGTTCAACACCTGAATCATTGGATTCAAGGATTTATTTTGGATTTATTAATAGTGTATAACCGGTAATATTCAAATCAGTAAAAATCTTGAGGTAACCAAATAGTCGAATTTTCACATCCTAAATATAATCTAAATAGCGCCCAGATTGTTGGAGTTTTTCTCACTTTTACGTTTGTCTGAACCTTCAATTATCTGTATATTTAGCGTCCGCTAAATAGCGGGCAAATTGGAAATTTGGAGGTTTATAATAACTATGCCAGTCATGCAACGAATGCGCGACAATACTCATCTCATCCTGTGGGCGCTATTAATCTTGTTTGTCTTGAGTTTAACCATCGGTGGATTAGTTGGTGGAGCTGATATCCTTGATATTTTTTCAGCCAAGCAAAAGCTCCAGGGTAAAGCCGGTGCAGTCAACGGCGAACAATTTGACGCTTTGCATTTCTCTCGGTTAGTCCAATCCGAACTTGACCGGTTAAGAGAAGAAGGTCAGGAGATTACCGATGATGTCGTCCAACGCATTTCCGATCAAATCTGGGAATCCTATATTAATGAAATTTTAGTCGGTAAAGCAATCAAACGTCTCGGTCTGGAAGCCACAAATTGGGAGATTTACGAATACCTAATGGAATATCCTCCCGATATATTAACCAATCAAGAGGCTTTTCAAACTGATGGAAAATTTGATCGTAATAAATATCTTCAAGCCCTTACCAGACCGCAGGGCGATGAATGGATTGGCGTCGAGCAATATCTAAAAGGATACCTTCCGTTTCAGAAAATTCACATATTAATTGATAACCTGCCAATCATTACCGACGGCGAAGTCTATAATGAATACTTAAAGACAAAAGTGCCTTACACTGTGGAAACCCTCTTTTTCCCCTTTGCAATCGTCGCCTCGGACTCAATAATGATTCCCCTCGCGGACATCACCGATTACTATAACGACCATAAAAAGGATTACTTTGTTCCGGAAACCCGCGAGATGGAATATGTTTACTTTGAGTTAAAACCCTCTGCCAGTGATACCTTAGCCCAATACGATTTAGCACTTAGCTTAAAGCAGCGGATCGAAGATGGTGAATCCTTCGAAACAGTTGCAACCGAATACACTGAGGACCCCAGTGGTAAAAATAATGGTGGAGATTTGGGTTGGTTTGATCGGCAAGCTATGGTTGAACCGTTCAGTAAAGCTGCCTTCGCTTTGCGCAAGGGGCAAATTTCTGAACCTGTCCTGACACAATTCGGGTATCACTTGATTTTAATTGAGGATAAACGCACTCAGGATAATCAGGCTCAGGTCAAAGCCCGCCATATTTTATTAAAAATTAAACCCGGACCCGAATCCATCGAGGCAATCCGTTCAAAATCCAGCCTCTTTGCCTTCGATGCCAATGATTTCGGATTCGAAGCGGCAGCCGACAGTCATCAGCTCCAAATTAAAAATACCGGCAGTTTAAAACAAAATAGTCAGTACATTCCAGGATTAGGTGCTTTCCCCGGCGCTATTAAATTTGCCTTTGGGAATCAACCTGTCGGCAGTATTTCCGAATTACTCAATAGCGAAAATGGTTATGCGATCTTTAAACTTATCAAAATCAATCCCAAATCTTATATTTCATTAGAAGAAGTCAAGGAGTCAATCCGGGCTGTCCTGATCAACGAAAAACGAACTGAAAATTTGAGTCTGATTGCCAAGAAAATGCGCCATGAGTTAGACGAATCCCAATCACTTAAAGTCATGGCGGGAAAAAATCCCAAGATTCTCTATGAACTCCACGAAAAAGTTTTTTTAAATACTCCTTTGAAAGGATTAAGCCGTTCGGATGCTATTGTCGGCACCATTCTGGCGTTAAAGAAAGATCAGATTTCACCACCGGTCAGAATCGGTAACCAATATCTGATTATTAAACTGATTGAGTTAGGTGAAATTGACCAGAGTGATTACCGCGTCGAGAAAGAATTAATTCGTGACCGGTTGATGCGGCGGGCAAAGTCCAGCTATTACAATACCTGGGTCGCTGAATTAAAAAAGGACGCTACAATCATAGATAATCGCAGCAATCTCTATTAACAAACATTAACTATTATTATTTGGTCTTCTTATTATTGTTGAGTTTAACTTTTTTCACTTTGGTGAAAAAGAGTGCGATGATTAAACCAACAATGATCAAGCCGATCGAAGTATATTGAGCACTGCTGAGTCCCAAGGCTACTTTTGGATTTACCCGAATAAATTCAAGCATAAATCTTTCCGTGCCCGCCAGCATCAAGTAGATCGCAAAGGTCATCCCCACTCTGGTCATTCGCGGACGAATTACCTTCGTCAGTAAAAAAAATAACGAAAAATTGATCATTGTTTCGTACAGCTGAGTTGGATGCACCGGATAATTTGCCGGCGGCGAGGCATA
>CAZAKO010000053.1:0-13134 GCA_964485745.1 uncultured bacterium | reverse complement strand
TTAGCAGAGCGCCGCGGCATTTATGATTTTGCTAATATTAAACTCAACACGGTTGATAAATCACCAGCGCAAATTGTCGCCGAACTGCTGGCACAAGTTGATCTTCCCAAACCGAAAAAAATTTCCATAAAATCGCGGCGGGTCACCGTCCGAGCCCCATCCTCAACTTATGATGTGATAATTGGCAGTGGTTTGCTAAGTGAAATTCAAAACTATCTCCCCTATCAGCCTCGTCGCTGTGCGATAATCAGCAATTCCTTGGTGGCAACGCTCTTGCTGCAGCCGTTGGAAACCGCTCTAAAAACAGCCGGAATGGATTTGCTGCCAATTATTATGCCCGCCGGTGAACGCTATAAAAATCTCAAAACTGTCAATAGAATATATGACACTCTACTCGAACATCATTTCGATCGGTCAGATTTAATTATCGGCTTTGGCGGCGGGGTGATTACCGACATTGCCGGCTTTGTGGCGGCAACTCTCAAACGCGGCTGCCGCCTGATCCAATTACCAACGACTCTGTTAGCGCAGGTTGATGCCAGTGTCGGCGGTAAGACCGGCGTAAATCATTCGTTGGGCAAAAACCTGATCGGATCATTTTATCAGCCGGAGCTGGTCTGCACCGATGTAAGTATATTGAATACTCTACCGGAACGGGAATTCCGCAATGGCTTAGCCGAAGTCATCAAGATGGCAGTTATCCGGGATGCTAATCTGTTTATTTTGTTGGAAACGCAGCGCCGCCGGATCTTGGCGCGTGACCCGGGATTGCTGATGCGGATTATTGAACGGTGCGTGCGGTTGAAACAGGTTATTGTTCAGGCTGACGAAAGGGAACTCAGCGGCTTGCGGGCACTGTTGAATTTTGGTCATACTCTCGGTCATCTTTACGAAACTGCCGGGCATTACCGTCAATTAAAACACGGTGAGGCGATTGCCATTGGCATGGCTCGGGAAATCCAGATTTCCCGGTTCTTAAATGACCTCAGCGAAAGCGACAGCCAGCGAATCGTTGATCTGATCGCAGCTTACGGATTGCCTATCAAATATTCAAAACAATTGCCAATCAATCAGTTTCTGGATATCCTTCATCAGGATAAAAAAGCGCGCGACAGCAAACTGAGATTGCCTTTAATAAAAACCATTGGAACAAGTAATCTTAAGGAGTTGGAATGGACTCAATTCGAATCATTCATGGACCAAATTTAAACCTGCTGGGCAAGCGTGATCCAAAACATTACGGCAAGCTGACCCTGGAGGAGATAAACCGTGAAATCAGGACTTTTGCCGCAGCCAAAAAAATTGAGGTTGATATTTTTCAGAGCAATCACGAGGGTGAAATTATCGAATCCATTCAGGATTCAGGAGGGCTTACCGGGATTATTATCAATCCCGGTGGATTTACCCATACCTCCGTCGCAATTCGGGATGCGATCGAGGCAGTGGACGTACCGGTGATCGAGGTTCACCTGAGTAATATCGCCGGTCGCGAAGCATTTCGCCAGCAATCGCTAATTGCTCCGGTGTGCATCGGTCAGATCAGCGGCTTGGGTTATCACAGTTATATTCTTGCGCTGGAATTTTTTTATCAGATTAATCTTTCACAATCAAGGAGAATAAGATAAAATGGAAAAACTATCGGATGATGCTTTAATCCATCAGGAAATCGAAAGAGTCACAGACTTAATCAAAAAAATGGGCGGTGATGTTAAGCACAAAACAGATGAGCATGTGGCGTTATTCCCCGCCACAAACAACACCGTCACCGGCCATCCGGGAGGACTGCCCTTCAACGGAGAAAGTAAAAAAATTACTAAACTGGGAAGTCGCGAAACCAAATCCGAAAATACGGTTGTAAAAGTCGGCGATATTGCCGTCGGCGGTGAACAACTGACAATCATCGCCGGTTCCTGTGCCGTCGAAACGGTCGAGGGTACCAATGAAGGCGGTCGCTTACTGCAGATGTTGGGTGCCGACCTGATGCGCGGCGGTGCCTTTAAACCGCGGACTTCGCCATACTCATTCCAGGGATTGGGCAAGCGCGGCTTGGAAATTCTGGCTGATGCCCGCGAGTTGATCGGAATTCCGGTCGTATCCGAAGCCGTAGACCCCGAGAATTTTGACCTGGTTGAACAGTACGTTGACCTGGTTCAAATCGGGGCGCGCAACATGCAGAATTTCTCGCTGCTCAAACGAGCCGGCAGGTCATCGAAGCCAATTCTATTAAAGCGCGGGATTTCAGCCACGATCAGTGAATATCTCATGGCAGTCGAATATATCATGGCAGGCGGCAACTACAATGTCATTCTCTGCGAGCGAGGCATCCGGACGTTCAACGACTATACTCGCTTTACCCTGGATATCAGCTGTATCCCCGAACTCAAATTGCAGTCCCACCTGCCAATCATCGTAGATCCCAGCCATGCCTCCGGTCGGCGGGATATGATCATTCCGCTTTCCAAAGCTGCCATTGCCGCCGGCGCCGATGGGATTATGGTCGAGGTTCACCCCTTCCCCGACAAGGCTCTCTCCGACGGATACCAATCAATTACCTTCGAACATTTCGCCCGGTTAATGAAAGAACTCCGGGCACTGGCACCGGCTGTCGGCAGAAAATTGTAATATGGCCAATCTTTCGCTGTCTAAATTACCGGCATTCCGCGGGACAGTTACGATCCCCGGCGATAAATCAATTTCACATCGCGCCGCGATTCTGGCAGCAATTGCTAATGGCAGGAGTATCATTGATAATTACTCCTCGGCGATTGATTGTCAGACTACCCTAAAATGCCTGCAACTGCTCGGTGTTAAAATCAGCCACAGCAATCAGCAACTAATTGTTAATGGAAAAGGACTGCGATCGCTAACTGCACCCAACGCCATTTTAGATTGCGGAAATTCGGGCACAACGATGCGGCTGCTCTGTGGCTTATTGGCAGGGCAGAGTTTCTCCGCCGTGCTCGATGGCGACGAAAGTTTACGCCGGCGACCAATGGAGCGAGTAATCAAACCGCTAAATCAAAACGGTGCCGAAATTTATGGCAGTCAAACAAATCGTTTTGCACCACTCGATATTCATGGTCGTGCGCTGCCGAATATTTTCTATCATCTGCCAGTCGCCAGTTCGCAGGTAAAATCGGCGCTGCTTTTAGCCGGATTGTATACCGGTGGAACGGTTCGAATTGAGGAACCGGTTGTTAGCCGCGATCATACCGAACGCATGCTGGAATTTTGTGGGGTGGATATCGAGCGCAACGGTGATACTATCTCCCTGGGAAACAAACGTCAGCCGGGCGCTCGCCAATTTCAGATTCCGGGGGATGTATCCTCGGCAGCTTTTCTAATGGCATTGGCGCTATTGATCCCCAAAAGCCAGCTGCGCATTGAAAATGTGGGCATCAATCCAACCCGCACCGGCTTATTGACTGTCCTCCAAGCGATGGGCAGCGAGATCAAAATCGAAAATCGGCGGCTAATTGCCAACGAACCAGTTGGCGATCTGATAATCCAGAGCGGAGTTCTGAAAGGTACGGAAATCGAAGGCGCGATCATTCCCCGCTTGATTGACGAGCTGCCCCTGATCGCGGTCATTGCTACCCAGGCAAAGGGTCAAACGGTGGTCAAAAATGCCGCCGAGCTGCGCGTCAAAGAGACCGATCGCATTCAGGCAATCGTAACCGAATTAAGTAAAATGGGCGCGGCGATCGAAGGGCACCCGGATGGATTTACGGTCGCAGGTCCGGTAACTTTAAAAGGGGCAACCTGCGACAGCTATGGAGACCATCGGATTGCCATGGCGTTATCCGTTGCCGGCTGGATCGCCGAAGGTCAGACAACTATTACCAATATGGAATGCGTTGGCATCTCGTTTCCAGAATTTTATCAACTGGTAAACAGATTACCGGGCTTACTTAATCCCGATTAGTGCAATCCACTTCCAAGCCACCTTTTAGTAGCTACTCGGATATCCTATTCTTAACTCGATCCCTATTACATTTACCAACTTGATAACTATAACCAGGGTCGCTTATTGAATCATCCGGGAAAATAGAGCCGGCTGTAATCTTTTGTCTTTCTGTTGTAATCGGCTTATATTTCTATCAAGAATGAAAATCGCAGACAGAAAAATAAGCAGAAGAGTAGCAACAACCCTCCTCCATTTTCAATTGAGTCATTACAATAACATATTACCAGGATTTTCTATTTATGAAAAATATTCTTAATCGGCTCCTGAAAACCTGCCCCACAACTGGCAGATTCCGGGGAATCAATTGGTCAAACATCTGGTCGGTCGCCGCCTTTCCGGTAACGGGACTGATAGCCTTGATCTGGTTTCTGATCCGCGTCGTGCCCAAACCCAGCCGGGCAACTTATCCCTGCATGAAGGTCGCCGCTCCGCTGGCAAGCACCTTCGTAGCTTACCTTTGCAGCTTTTTGCTTTCGGCATTTTCATTCAAGAAAGTTAGACTCGCCTTCCGGCAAAGACGGCTGCAATGGGCAATTCTGTTCTCGCTATTCCTTGTCTTTGCGGTTGGTTGGCTGACCTTGCAGTCATCTGCAAAAATGTTGGCTAACGCCGTAAAAATAACGAGAACTTTCGAGGATCCCTTAGGACCGAATAATCCCATCGGCGAAGCCAAAGGAATATTTCCCGGGCGGGTGGTCTGGATCCACGATCCCAATGCCACCAACGAGAACTGTACGAACAACAGTCACAGCGATGCATACTGGCTGTCTTCAAATACCGATCAAGAGATTGTCGATCAGATGTTTGCGGAAGCCTTGAAATTAATGACCGGAAAAGACACTGATGCCGAAGCCTGGGATGCGGTCTTTAAATATTTCAATGTCAATCACGGCAAGGGTGAAGTGGGTTATTCGGATTCCGAGACCGTCTTTATTAAAATTAATGCAGTGACTGCCTGGAGCGGAGCGGCTCCGACCGGAGAAATGCCGGCTAGCCGGGCTATTGAATACGACACCACTCCGCAAACAATTATGACGATGCTCAGACAACTGGTCAACAATGCGGGAGTTCCGCAAGGGAATATCTATGTCGGCGATCCCATGTGCGATATCTGGAACCATCTCTATGAATACTTCCAGGCTGAATTTCCAAACGTCAAATATTGCTCAAAACGAACCATCCCGGGTAGATACAAGATCACGGCCAGCAATTCTGTCGGAATCACCTATTCCGATCACGGTACGGTAATGAATCAGGTAACGACGCATAAGTTCTTTAAAGAAATGATGGATGCGGATTATTTATTAAATATTCCTGCCATGAAAGGGCACCGTTGGGGAGGTGTCACTTTCTTTGCAAAAAACCATTTCGGATCGAACACCACCGACGGCTCCTGGCAGTTGCATAAGGGACTGATGAATCCGGACGATGCGGGGATGAGATACGGGTATCATCTTTACCGAGTATTTGTCGATCTGATGGGCTGCAAATATCTGGGAGGAAATACCTTGCTCTATTTTATGGATGGATTATGGTCCACATCATACGAACATCAAAAACCGCAAAAATTCCGGTCCGCTCCGTTTAATAATGACTGGTGTTCATCAATTTTGCTTTCACTGGACCCCGTGGCGATCGAATCCGTTTGTCTGGACATTTTACAAAAAGAATTTGTCGAAGAAGAAATTATTGACGGCCAGGATGGACCTGTTCCGGACCGCTGGACTTATGTGCAATGGGATGGTGTGGATGATTACCTGCATCAGGCTGCGGATTCCTCGAATTGGCCGGAAGGAATCACTTACGATCCTGACAATTCCGGAACGCCGCTGGGTAGCCTGGGCGTTCACGAACACTGGAATAATCCCACCGACCGGCAATATACCCGCAATTTGGGTACCGGCGATGGAATCGAGCTAATCGAAATCAATAAGGCTGCCTCCGCTGTCAAAAAATTCGACTCCTTTCAACTGCCTGATCAGTTTGTTCTGTATCAAAATTATCCGAATCCTTTTAATAATCTTACCACAATAAAATACGATCTACCCGCCAAGACACGGGTCGTCTTGACAATCTATAATCAAGTTGGACAAGAGATCAGACGTTTGGTTGATGATATTCAACCCGGCGGCGCAAAATCAGTCGTCTGGGATGGGAAAGATTACTCCGGGCATTTGGTAAGTTCAGGCATCTATTTTTATCAAATTCGGACCACCAGCCAGATTGAAAATAACAAGCTGATCTTCTTGAGATAATTACTGCTTGTGGATCAATTTGATCCACCAGAGACCCTAAATATAGGTTATAAACTTCGGAGTATTTAATTTTATGAAACCCCTATTGAATAATTGGAAAATAAGCGTACTTGCCATTCTGATTGGTTCGTTCTTAAATCCCATTAATGCCAGATATTTTTCAGCTAAATCCCAGCATACAAACTTAGATGTCTTAGAAACTACCCTCTCCGGCAGACTGTCCGCCGACACGACAATTTCCAAAAGCGCCAATCCCTGGCAAATCACCGGCGACCTGATTGTCCCGGACAATATTACTTTGACAATCGAAGCCGGCGCGGTGGTCTACTTCAATAACGCCACCGGAATTACTGTTGAGGCTGGTGGCTGTCTCCAAGCCCAGGGAAATGAAAATGACCGGATTCGATTAACTCGTTTGCCCGAATCTACCGAATCCTGGGATGGGATCAGCTTGCAGCACACCCTTGCCGATAATCAATTGGTGAATACCGATATGGAGTACGGTGACCATCAAAATCAGGTGATTCTGGTTCAATCTTCAAAATTATTGGTTGATAATCTGACCTGGACCTCAACTAATAAAACCATCATCGAAGTTGATCATCCTTATTTACTGGTACGCAATTCCGTGTTCCCGTCAGTTCAGGAAGTTGAACCACTTCACGGGCAGAATCTGAGCAATGACGAATATTTAATTTTTGACCATAACATCTTCAGTGCGACAACCGGTTACAATGACGTGATTGACTTCTCTGATTGCCAGCGCCCCGGTCCAATTTTACAACTGTATAACAATATCTTCCTCGGCGGCGGCGATGATGGTCTCGATCTGGATGGTTGTGATGCCCATATCGAAGGCAATACTTTTATGAATTTTCATAAAAATAATACTACTACCAGCACCTCTAACGCGATCGCCACCGGTCTTTTCAATGGCAAACCATCCGAAATCACCGTTGTCAGGAACATTTTCTATGATAATGATCATGCTGTCTTGCTTAAAGAAAACTGTTTGATGCGCGCCGAAAATAATGTAATCGTCAATAGTTCTTTGGCCGCTGTCAATTTTAGTGAATGGCCGGATCGTACCGTAGCTCCCGGCAAAGGGGCAACCTTCGATGGCAATATCTTCTGGCAAAATGCAAATTTATTCGCCAATCAAACCGCCCAACCCGGGTATACTAATCCGACAATCTCCGTCAATCATTCTGTAGTACCTGAAAGTTTCCTCAGTTTAGGGATTGGCAATCTGGACGCCGATCCGCAATTCGTTGACTACCAGAATCACGATTATCGGTTACAAAATACTTCCCCCTGTATCGGCACCGGACCCAACGGATTGGATATGGGCGCGGCTGTTCCTGCCGGCGCCTCGATTGCTGGCGAACCGGAGAGCATCACCAATCAAACAACTGTGGCGCTGACCATTGCCGGACCCGGCATCACCCATTATAAGTATACAGTCAATGATCCATTGGGAAATTGGAGTGAAGATCTGTCGTTAGTGGATCACCCTATTCTAACGCTGGATCAATTGATTGACGGTCAATCCTATACGGTTTACGTCAAAGGGAAAAATTCGGCCGGTGTCTGGCAAGTCCAACCTGAATACGCCACTTCCAAAACCTGGACGGTCAACTTAACGTCCGATGTTAGACTTACTGCCGAATCCGGTCTCTCCAACCATTTTCAACTAACTCAAAACTATCCCAATCCTTTTAATGCCAGTACCCGGATTTCCTATTTCCTGCCCCGGGCAGCGCATGTCGTACTCGAAATCTTTTCAGCAAACGGCGCACATGTAACAACTCTGCTCAATCAAAACCAAAACCGGGGTTATCAGTTGGTGACCTGGGATACTGACAACTTACCCTCAGGTATATACTTCTACCGCCTTCAAGTTACAAATTCCAACGGTAACAGCAATTATTGGGAAAAGACCAGTAAATGTATTTTACAAAAATAATTCTCTCCCCGAATAACTTGTGGAGAACCCTAAGAAAAAACTATGATAAATATTTAATCATAAAGAGGGGCAAATCATGCAGAAAATATTGGTGTTCTTGTTACTTGTTATTTTAGTTTCCGTCAGCTGTGACTTGGTGGAGCAAGCGGAGCAGGAAATTGTGGACATTTCCGGTAAAGTCAGCGACGAGGGGCAGGCGGTCGAAGGCGCAATTGTGCTTTTAATGGAGAGTGCCAATGTTACCGACGGTCTGAATCTAAGCAATGGCAGCATCAGCGATAATCGGGGGAATTATCTCATTCTCAAGGTTGACCCGGGCAGCTATTACGTCCTGGCAGTCAAGGATCAAAACAATAATCTTGAATTTGATGCGGACACTGACCAGCTGGGTTTCTATGGAGTTGATCTCAGCAGTTCTGACCTAACTCCGAATAAAATTAAAGTTTCCGATAAAGACCTCGAAAATATTAACATCACCGATCTCTACTCTTTATCCCAATAGCACTACCGCCCAAACAGTTATAACTGCTATTCAATTTACTGCTAAAATCAGGTCATTCTGAGTCTCGGTTTATCTTCATTGACATTCATCAATTTGCTGCTTAATTTTTCTGCAAAAGAATTGCTTTTTAAAAATTAATAGGTTTCATCTATGTCTAATCAACAAGGGAGTAACTCCAGGATGTCGCGATGCATCGCTTAAAATACTCCAGCTTGTTGATTTTGCTTCTCGTCTTCAAAGCGGTTCTTGCTCAGGATTCTGATCTCGACCAATGGTTAGAATTGGACCTGAGCGAATTGATGAACATCAAAGTTTCGACTGCTACTAAAAAAGACCAACTGATCGAAAAAGTTCCGGCAACCGTCCGGATCGTCACCGCCGGTGATATCCAGGAACGGGCATATCACAGTCTGGAAGATGTCCTGCAAGACCTGCCCGGTTTTCAGTTCCGCAATATCCAGGGTTTTAACAGCTATTCATTCCAACGGGGTGCTCCCAGCCAGAATAACCTGATCTTGGTTCTCGTGGATGGAATTCAAATTAACGAATTGAGTTCCGGTGGCTTCTACGGCGGTTACCAGTATAATCTCCAGAATGTGAAGCAAATCGAGGTAGTCTACGGACCGTCGTCAGCCCTGTACGGTACGAATGCCATTTCGGGAATTATCAATATCATTACCAAAGATGCCGAAGATCTATCCCAAGTTAGTGCGAGCGTGGTAGGCGGCTCTTTCGGGACTTTGTTTACTAATTGCTCATCTAAAATCAGTCCGGCAAATTCGTCGTTTAGCACCCTACTCGCAGCCCAATATAATCAAACCGAAAAAGCAGATTTAGGTGCAGTAGCAGGTGATTGGAACTGGCCTCGAAAGATGGAAAATTTTGAAAGGGACTTCAGCTTCGATTCAAAAATCAGTTATAAAAATACCAAATTCGGGTTGACCCTCCAGGATAAGCAGGCTTCCCGAACGACAAATTATCAATCCATTGGCACTGCTTATCTTGATTCTGGTACTAACTGGCATATTCGCTTTATCAACGCCTATTTGAGAAATCTTTATGATCCAAAAACCGACTGGGCATTAAAATCACAGTTGTATTACCGCAACGCCACCGTTGTTGACAATACAATTGCTTATATAGATACTACTCAGGGAATCGGTCAGGTTGGCTACTATCGCCCGACCGTCCTGGCGGGTCTTGAAGAACAGTTCGATTACCAGTTCGGCGAAAAAACTAATCTGACAACCGGAATGGTCCTGGAGGCGGAAAAACTCGCCAGTGATTTTTCGAAAACTTTCAGCGGCGATCCAGACGTTAAGCCACCACAACCGGACGAACCGGAGTATGAAAGTAATACCCTAATCAGTCTTTACGCTCAATCACAATATCAACTTTTCCGGACAACCGAAATCACTGCCGGCGGGCGATTGGATCACAGCTCCTATTACGGCAATGTTTTTACGCCTCGCTTAGGCGTGGTTTATCATCAAAATTACTACACCGCCAAGTTGCTCTATACCGAAGCCTTCCGGGCACCTAAACCCTGGGATTATCATTGGGGCACCGGTAATCCGAATCTTGCCCCCGAACGGATGCGCTCGATCGAACTGGCGAATCTAATTACTCCGACAAAATATCTCCGCCTCGAACTCTGTTTATATCAAAACCAAATCTATGATGTACTGACCCAGGATACGTGTTGGATTAATGCAGACCGGTTAAATACCAATGGACTGGAACTGGATCTCGACTATAGCCGGGGTAAAAGTCAATTTTATCTAAACTATACTTTTACCGATTCGAAATATTCCGATGGCAGTGTTATTCCGGAAATTGCCCGACATAGCTTCAATGCCGGGATTGGCTATTCCATCTGGCAAAACCTGAAAGTTCACCTGCACGGTAGTTACCTCAGCCGGCGCAAAAATCCGGTTCTGATCACAGCCACAAACAGTCATTACGTTAATGCCTATCTGGTCTGGAATGGGGTAATTAGTTATCTGCCTACTCCGAAAATGGAAATCCAAATGGCGGTTAACAACCTGTTAGATGCAGTCTATTATCATACCTCTAACCGACCACCGCAGCGCTATCGCCAGCCGCAGCGTGCCATCTTATTTAAATTTAGCTACCAAATCTGAGGTCGTAATTGATCGTGCAAATTAGTCCAAAGGAGTTTACTAATCCGATGCGACTATTGCATCGATTTTTGATCAGCCTGCTCATCATCGGTGTCATTGATTTGGTGCCGGTCAAGGCGGGCATGCCGGAAAATTCGGAAGCTAATCTTGACCAGCTGAAAACCGCCTTCATCTACAATTTCACCAAGTACATCATCTGGCCAGATTGGAATCAAGCCAAAACTTTTAAGATTGGTGTCCTGGGCAAGAGTAGTATTATTGCTCCCTTAGAGGAGCTGGCTGAAAAAAAATTAGCCAACGATAAACCGATTGAGGTACATCAGTTTCAAACAATTCAGGATTTGAAAGACAGCCAGATTTTATTTATCGCAACTTCGCAAAAGGAGCAAATTGATAAGGTTTTATCAACCTTAGAAAATAAACCAATTCTGACGATTAGTGACACCCCCGGTTTTTGCGAACGCGGCATCATGATCAATTTTTTCATGCAGGGCGATCTGGTGAAATTCGAGCTGAATCCGGTCAAATTGGAAAGTGCCGGCTTAAAAGCCAGCTCGCAGCTCCAGAAATTAGCCCGGATTGTCCGTTAATCTGAAATTCTCAGAATAAAAGATGCTTTAATTCATGAATCAGAGACAACCATGAAAAACAGGTTCAAATTTTGGGAAATATTCAAAAATCTATCGCTCAAGCAGAAACTCATTTGGATTCAACTGGTCATTGCCGCCGCAATTATCGGGATGTTCATTTTTATTCAAGTGATCGCCGATCAGATTGAACTCTATCACCAGGTTAATCAAAAACTTGAATCAACTGCTCACATCGTCGGAGCAAACTCGGTATCGGCGTTAGTTTTTCTGGATTCCGAGGCAGCGACCGAGATTTTAGCTTCACTCCGCTCGGAATCAAATATTGCCAACGCCTGGATATTCGATACTCAAAAACAGCTATTTGCTACTTTTGCCCAGCCGGGGTATCAGGGTTATGATTATCCCTTTTATCAACCGGGCAGCTATGAAACCGAAAATCGTTTTCTAATCCTTGCTGAGCCGTTAGTGCAAGATGAGATAGACATTGGTTTTATCTTGATCCGCTATAAAATGCCCAATCTGTTATTTACGATATTAGAAAGTCTGGGATTGGGTATAATTGTGCTGGTACTTGGGATTGCCTTAGCGCTGCTGTTGTCGGTCCGCACCCAACAAGTAATCTCGCGTCCGATCTTAGACCTGGTTGAAACAACCAAAACAATTTCAGCTGAACACGACTATTCGATCCGGCTGACTAAAACCACGCAGGACGAGGTCGGTACGCTTTACGACGGATTCAACGAAATGTTGGCACAAATCCAGAAATGGCAGGCGGAACGCGAAAAAGCCATTGAGAAACTTAAAGAAGCCAATACGATCATCAACCGTAGTCCGGTGGTAGCATTTACCTGGCAAAATCAGACCGGTTGGCCGGTTGAGTTCGTTTCGGATAATGTAGAGAGCCTATTTGGTTACACCGGCTCGGAATTTACCTCCGGAAAAATCTCCTACTCCCAATGTCTGCATCCCGAGGACCTTGCACGAATCAGCAATGAAGTTGCCACCTATAGCCAGCAGCCCGATACGCAGGAATTTAAACACGAGCCATATCGGATTATTACCAAATCCGGTGCGGTCAAATGGGTTGATGATTGGACCCATATCGTGCGCGACGAATCCGGTAACATCACCCACTATCAGGGAATTGTCTCCGATATCACCGAACGTCTGGAAATTGAAAAATTACTGAGAGAGAGTGAAACCCGTTATCGGCGGATCTCTTCAGTCGTCTCGGACTATGTTTTTACCGCCAAAGTTGATGAAAATGGTGAAGTAAAAATGGATTGGGTCGGGGGCGCCTTCGAGAATATGACCGGCTATGAATTTAACGAATTCCGGCAAGCCGGCGGTTGGCAGGCAAGGTTACACCCGGCGGATCGTGCCACTGATGAAAGTGACTTTAAGAAATTGATGGCCAATGAGGCAATCCAATCGGAAGTACGCCTCTTTACCAAAAGCGGAAAGATGATCTGGGTCCGGGTTTATGCGCAGCCGGTTTGGGACTACCAGCAAAACCGATTAGTCGGTATTCACGGCGCCGTCCAGAATATTACCGAAAGCAAAAAAGCCGAGGATGCCTTGCTGAAAAGCGAAGCTCAATATCGCCTGCTGTTCGAATCCAATCCGGCACCAATTCTGATCTATCGGCGCGGTACCCTGAAAATTCTGGATGTCAATGAGGCATTTATCCAACATTACGGTTATTCGGCA
>CAZAKO010000052.1:6059-13204 GCA_964485745.1 uncultured bacterium | reverse complement strand
AATTTAACCCGAGATAAAGTAATGATTATCGAATCTGTTGTAACCGGCTCATTTGAAGAAAATACCTGGATCCTAGGTGACGAACAACACCGGCAGGCGGTGATTTTTGATCCCGGCGATAACATTTCAAATATCATCTCCAAGATCAACGAGCATCACCTCACACCAATATTTATTCTAAATACCCACGCCCATCCCGATCATCTGGGAGCAGCCGCCGAATTGCAGAAACGCTACGATTTGCCTTTTGCTATTCACGAAGACGAAGCCCACAGTTTCGACAATGCTAAGAACTTAGGATTGATGCTGGGTTTGTTTCATTTGCAACTACCTAAAGTGACTAATTTTTTAAGCGATGGGCAGCTGCTGGAAATTAATAGCCTGCAGCTTCAGGTCTTGCATACCCCCGGTCATACCCCCGGAAGTGTCTGCTTTCTAACAGGCAATCACCTGTTTGCCGGTGATACCCTGTTTCGCGGTTCAATTGGTCGCACCGACCTTCCCGGAGGTTCATCAAAACGGATCATGGAGAGTCTGAAAAAACTTCGCTTCCTACCGACCGATACGATAATCTATCCGGGACATGGTGAAATCACAACTCTCGCAGAAGAGCTCAAATCCAATCCATTTTTAAACGGAGAATACTAGTATAAATGATTCGCCTGGCAGCTGACCTGTATCGCGATTTTAAACTATTTATTGAGGATAATCATCTTTTAACAAATGATGATCGAATCCTGATAGCCGTTTCGGGTGGAGTGGATTCCATGGTTTTGTTACACCTATTCCTCCAACTTCGCTCAGAGAATGGATTCCCAATCCAGGTTGTCCACCTTAACCATTCGCTACGTGGTCGCCAAGCTGATCATGATGAGAAACTGGTAAGCGACTTCTGTTCGACTAATCACTGTAAATTTTATTCAGAAAAAATTGATGTCAAGCAATACGCCAAAGAGAAACATCTATCGCTGGAAGTGGCTGGAAGAGAAGTTCGTTACTCTCTCTTTCAACATCAGGCAACCAGCTCCGACTGCACCCTAATCGCCACCGCTCACACCCTTGATGATCAAGTCGAGACAATTCTGTACCGCATCATGAAGGGTACCGGCTTAAAAGGGTTAGAAGGAATTCGGATAAAACGTGGCAATATTATTCGCCCTCTGCTTTTTGCTACTAAACGGCAGGTTTACGATTATGCCAGGAAGCACCAGATTCCTTTCAATGAGGATCACACCAATCGGGATGAACAAATCCCGCGGAATTATATCCGCCATCAACTGATCCCCGCTATCCGCAGCGGTCTCAATCCCGCATTGGAAGATGCAATCCTGAATCTCTCCGCAATCGCCCGCGATGCCAATGCTTTTATTCAGCCGTTTGTTCGAGAAGCCCTTGAATCCTGTACGATCCAGACGTCTAAGCGGGAAATTACGCTTGATATTTCTCGCCTGAAAAGGTATTTTACGACGGTAAAAATAGAAGTTATCAGGGAGTGCCTCAAACAACTGAAATTCCTTCACTCGGCGGGCGATTATAAAATGCTGACTCGAATTTCCCAGCTAATCGAAACCGGAACTACCGGAAAACAATTGAAAATTGGTTCGGAATGGTCTGCCTATATTAATCGTAATCAACTGATTCTAGAACATAATTCCGACAATCATTGGTCACCGTTGAAGATTGAGCCGGGCAAAGCATATCAGACTGAATATTTTCGCTTTGGGAGTGAAGTTGTAAGCAGCGCTCAAATTTCCTTATCGCAAAACAATCACAATTTCGAATATATTGACCTGAATGATTTAGGCGAGCACGTTATCCTGCGCCCCTGGAAGCGCGGCGATCGGATCAAACCCGTAAATTCCTCATTCACCAAGAAAGTCAGCGATTTATTTGTTGATAATAAAATTCCTATCACCCATAAAGGCCAGATTCCGATTCTCGAATCCGACGGTACAATCGTCTGGGTTTGCGGTTTGCAACTTTCCGACAATTTTAAAATCAAACCAAAGACTATTAAAGCGCTGAAACTTTATTATGAGGAATTAAATTAATGCGAAACGTACGGATCTTAGATAGTTCATTTGGTAAATATTGCGGAGCCACACTGCACCGGTTACTTTCCTATAATAAGATCCAAAAGCGAATCCAGGAAATGGCAGCCGAGATATCCCGAGATTATCAGAATACAACCCCGATCATGATTGGGATTCTCAACGGCAGTTTCATCTTCTTCGCCGATCTCATCCGGGAATTATCAATTCAAGCCGAAGTTGATTTTATTAAAATTTCCAGTTATGCCAATGAAACCAAAACCAGTGGAACCGTGCACTTACTTAAAGATATCAGTAGCGATATTACCAATCGAGAAATCATTGTGATTGAAGATATTATTGATTCCGGTTTAACGATTGACTTCCTGAAAAAACGGCTTCAGGATAGTGAGGCAAAATCGGTTCGGATAGCCGCCTTGTTAATTAAAGAGAGTACCCGGATAGATTTCGAGATTGATTACTTAGGTTTTACAATTCCCGATAAGTTTGTCGTGGGCTATGGACTCGACTTAGCTCAAAGACTGCGAAATTTTAAATCAATTTACTATCTTGATCAGAAAGGCAATAAATGATACTCAAGAACATCTTCTACCGATCTGATAAATCCCCGGAAGATCCCCATAAGAAATCAATCCTACCACCTTCCCAGAAACCTCCAAGAAGAAGGAAAAAATCTGGTAATAGTGACGAATTTAAATGGAAAAAGGCTTCGAAAACCTCGCTGATGTGGATCATTATCATTATCAGTTCGATTTTCCTGATTCAAATTCTGGGCACCGGCGCTAAAGAAGAGGTGGTGGTAAACTATGACCAATACAAAACTCTGCTCACCAGTGGACAGATTAAGGAAGCCACGATCATCGAGCGTGAATTCCATGGAATTTTAAATAATAAAACTACCTTAATCATCGGCAATCGCCCTGTGGAAGTCGAAAAATTCTATTTAATTTTGCCGCCGATCATTGATCAAACTATCCTGGAGGAATGGGATTCTTACAATCTGAAGTACAATTTCAAAGAGAAAACGGTCCAATGGACCTCTTACCTGTTCAATCTTCTGCCCTGGATATTATTTATTGGCATCTGGCTCTTTTTCCTGCGGCGGATGCAAGGTCAGAATACCAAAGGTATTTTTGGTTTCGGTAAAAGCAAAGCCCGGCTCTGGACTTCCGACCGTCCCAAAGCCACCTTCAACGATGTTGCCGGTTGCAATGAAGCCAAAGAGGAACTCCAGGAAATCATCGAATTCCTGAAGTCGCCTGGCAAATTCTCCCGTCTCGGCGGTAAAATACCGAAAGGGGCTTTACTCCTGGGACCTCCCGGAACCGGTAAAACCCTACTAGCCAAGGCGGTTGCCGGAGAAGCCGGAGTTCCCTTTTTCAGTATCAGCGGGGCTGATTTCGTTGAAATGTTTGTCGGCGTCGGGGCATCTCGAGTCAGAGACCTTTTCGATCAAGGTAAAAGAAGCGCACCATGTATCATTTTCATTGATGAAATTGATGCCGTGGGTCGCCATCGCGGCGCCGGTCTGGGCGGCGGTCACGATGAACGGGAACAGACCTTGAATCAGCTGCTGGTCGAGATGGATGGTTTTGATGAGAATACCAATGTCATTATTCTCGCCGCCACGAATCGCCCCGATGTACTCGATTCGGCTCTTTTACGACCCGGTCGTTTCGACCGCCAGATTGTAGTAGATGTTCCCGACGTCAGGGGTCGTGAGGGTATTCTCCAAGTTCATACTAAAAAAATTCCCCTCGGACCCGATATTGATCTATCCACTATTGCTAAAGGCACACCCGGGCTGGTAGGAGCCGACCTGGCTAATTTAGTCAATGAGGCGGCACTCCTGGCGGCACGCAAGAATAAAAAAGCGGTTGAGATGGAGGACTTCGAAGAAGCCAAGGATAAAGTCATGATGGGTGTTGAACGAAAGAGCCTCCAGATCTCCGAAAAGGAACGCACGTTGACCGCCTACCACGAATCCGGGCATGTTCTGGTGGCAATCAATATTCCGGGCGCCGATCCCATCCATAAAGTAACTATTATTCCACGGGGTAGAGCCCTGGGCATAACTCATCAATTACCAATGGATGAGCGGCACAATTACTCACGTTCCTATATTACCGGTCAACTTAGCATCCTTTTAGGCGGACGTGCCGCGGAGAAGATCATTTTTAATGAATTAACTACCGGCGGCGGTAACGATATCGAGCGGGCGACTGAATTAGCCCGAAAAATGGTCTGTGAATGGGGCATGAGTGATCGTCTGGGACCCTTGACATTTGGCAAACAAACTGAAGAGATTTTCCTCGGGCGGGAAATCGCCAAGCATCGCGATTTCAGCGAAGAGACGGCTAAACTAATTGACGAAGAAGTACGCAAAATCATCGAAGAAGCCGAGAAACTATCTTGCGGCATTCTCAAAAAGAATTTAGGTAAACTGCAGCTTTTAGCTGAAGCACTGCTGGAACATGAAGTCATTGATGGAGAGGATATTGCCCGCTTACTGCAAGGTAAAAAATTGATTAGAGCAACCAACAATAAAAATCTTAAAAAAAGAACCAAGCCGACAGTTCGGCTACGCAAAACTCCCAAACCAAAATCTAAAACCTCCAAACTCAAAGAGGAAGAGATCCCTGCTCAGACAACTGCAACTAAATGATTTACCTCACTATGTTGAGGAGATAAATACTCTGCCGGTTGATCCGGGAGGCGTTCAGGCGATGTCCCCGAAAGCCGAATTCTATATCCTCAAAACTGATCCAATTTCCTGCCCGGCTGCCAACATTTTAAAACAACAAATGCTGTCTATTGGCGGGGAGTGCGCCGTGACCCGTGATGCTGCGACTTGCAGTACCGATAAGGCACCCGCTATTCTTTCCGGCACAAGAAAACAATTTCTAAGGTTAATTGATCGTCTGGAATATCAGGTTTTTAGATTAGACCAGCTCCGTGATGAGTTGCGCCGCTTCTTTGATGCCAATTTTCGAATTTCGCAAATTCACATCCGTGACCGAATCATTGACACCCGAAAAAAAACCTCCATTATGGGAATCTTGAATATAACTCCAGACTCCTTTTCTGATGGTGGACAGTATCCTAATGTCAATTCTGCGCTGGAGGCAGCGCTTAGAATGGCTGACGAGGGCGCCGATATCATTGACATTGGCGGCGAGTCCACCCGTCCCGGAGCCGAACCGGTGGCACTGGAAACCGAACTTAATCGCGTAATTCCAGTTATTGAAGCAATTCGCCAGCATTCCAATATCCCAATTTCAATTGATACTTACAAATCCGTCGTTGCTGAAAAAGCCCTGCAAACCGGTGCGGATATGGTCAATGACATCAGCGGTTTGCGATTCGATCCGGAAATGGCTGCTACGGTTAAAAAGTACAATGCCGCTCTGGTCATTATGCACATGCAGGGAAAACCGCGGAATATGCAGGATAATCCCACCTATCAAAATTTAATTGATGAAATTCTCCACTTCCTAAACGATTCGGTTCGATTGGCAATCAGCTCCGGAATTGATCGTAATCAAATCATCATCGATCCTGGAATTGGTTTTGGTAAATCAGTTGAAGATAATTATCGCTTGATCCACTATTTGCGGGAGTTTCAATCCTTAAGACAACCAATTCTGATTGGTCTCTCCCGCAAATCATTTATCGGCAAATTACTTGAACTACCGGTAGACCAGCGGCTTGAAGGCAGTCTAGCAAGTCTAAGTGCGGCAATTTTGAATGGCGCCGATTTTGTTCGGGTGCACGATGTCCGGGAGTCGGCACGAGCCGTGAAAGTCATTGATTCAATTATAGGAAAAAAGTAGTATGACCCTGTTTAATATCAAATTTATCGCAGTGACCGTTTGGGACGTTCTTGACATCTTCCTTGTTTATTGGCTTTTTTTGAAACTGTATCAGTTTTTTAAAGGTACCAGAGCATCACAAATGATTCTGGGGTTGGCATTAATCATGCTATTTTCATTTATCGCCAGAATCTTAAACCTTCAAAGCCTTTCCTGGTTTATGGGGCATTTACAGACCATTTGGGCAATCGCTTTTGTAATCATTTTCCAACCAGAGTTAAGACGGATTCTAATTCAGATTGGACAGAGCCGAATTTTGCGCAGATTTTTCAAAGAACCCCATTCAAAAACTGTTAATGCAATCGTTGAAGCAGCCAGTGAACTGGTACGACGAAAATGGGGTGGGTTGTTTGTCCTAGGTCGAGAGATCCAGCTTAAAACAATTCGTGAAAATGCGACTAATCTCAATGCGGAAGTATCGGCCAGCCTACTCATTTCGATTTTCAATCCCAGCAGTCCACTCCATGACGGTGCTGTCATTGTCCAAAATGATATTATCGAAGCCGCCGGGGCTATCCTGCCGCTTTCGGATAATCCCGATCTCGATCCGCTGTTGGGAACCCGCCATCGGGCGGCCCTGGGTATTTCGGAGGAATCTGATGCCGTTGTCGTGGTTGTCTCCGAAGAGACTAATAAAATTTCAGTCGCCTATCAAGGAATATTCTATCGCAGCGTTGATGAAGATATGCTTCGCGGTTTGCTGAATAAACTCTTCTTTATTGGTAATGAGAAACGCTAATTTCAATCGAGTCCTTCCCTATTTATTTATCTTCATCTCAATCACCTGTTTTAGATTTTTCATCACCCTAAAGGCAAGTGAGTCCACTCGATATAATCCACAGGCAGAATTCCACTTCAAGGAAAAATGGGCAACTGATGAACAATGGGTCTGGCAAGCACAGCTTACAGCACCTGCCTATCAAGTCACTGAGTCAGGCGAAATAAAGTTTGCTATTCCTGGATTAGAAAACGACTGCCGAATGGGATACCCCTCATTACCTTCCTATGTCAAACTTATCAATGCCTTACCGGAAGAGGTTTCCTGCCAGATCCAGAGTAAAAATCTGCAACTCTTCTCACTCCCCGCAAATATAGAAAAATATAACGACATCTCCATACCGGACTTGAAACCAGCTGACGAAAACGGCCACTCTGGGCGGATTCCCGACATCTACCCTGCCGAGCAGGTCCGGGTTTCCTTTGCAGGATATGTCAACAATCT
>CAZAKO010000052.1:4211-5959 GCA_964485745.1 uncultured bacterium | reverse complement strand
TACCGTCTGAGTCGAAAAACACTGATGGACAATGGAGCAAAGATTAAGAACGTTGATCCGCGTACTTTCCAGATGTTCAATCGCGGTTCGGAGGTTCCGATTTATGTCGGGGGTGAATCGGATGGCGAATTCAATCAATCCGACTACCTGGAATTTTACGGGCAGCGCAATCGCAATACGATTGGCAATTATGAACATGATCCGTTTACCGATAAAAATGTCTATTTCCTCACCTGGGGTGAGCATCAAGGGCAACGTTATACCGAGGAATCCGCTAAAGCTACTGTGGCTTCGACTGACAGCAGAACCATTGTCCCACCTTATTATGATTATATTTTGCATTATGAGGAAAATAAACACTTTGAGAATTTGGGTCAGGTTGATACCAATTTGCCCACCCACACCCGTGACCACTGGTTTTTCAACGACGGAATAAATGGCGGCACAACTCAAAGTTTTTTCTTTTCTCTACCCAATCCAAATGAAAACTCAGCTTTGCCATTCCAAATTGAAGTTGGGATGCACGGACTTACCTATCAGGAAGGCAGCCATACGGTAACAATCTTTATCAACGATATTGAAGCTGCAACCGGTAGTTGGAGCCACCAGCTGCCCTATGTAATTCGCAACGATCCGAATCGAATCCTGCAAAACCGATTTTTGCATGATGGCGATAATAAAATCCAGATTCAAGTAGCTGGTAACGATCCAACTAATAAATATGATAAAGTCTTATTCGACTATCTAAAAGTCCATTACTATCGGCTCTATCGCGCCTCCCAAGACGCAATCGATTTCAGTCGTCCGACTGATTATCCCGACGGAATTTATCACTTCAAAATTGATAATTTCACCGTTCCGGATATTGTAGTCTATAAAATCGGAAAGAGCCGCCTGCAGGATTTCTCGGTTGAATATAGTGCCCGGACTAAAAGTTACGCAATTCTGGTGGAGGATCAGATTTACGATGATAACACCTTCTATTTTGCAGCTTCCGACAATGGCATCCTGAAACCGGTGAGTATTCAGCCTGATACAATTTTTAACATTGTTCAGGAAGAAATACCAACTGATTTAATTATCATTACCGATCCGAATTGGAAAAACAGCCTGTCAAAATTGGTGAGATTCTATAATGAGATTAACATTAATCCAAAAATCGTGAGTGTCCGGGATATTTATAACGAACTCAACAATGGAATAATTAGCCCGTATGCCATTAGAGAGTATCTCAAAATAATCCACGAAACCTGGCGCTATAAACCCGAATATGTTCTCTTAATCGGGGATGCCGCTATCAAAGAGGAGCAGTCCGTACCGGCATTTTTCTTTCAATCCTATAGATATGGAGCGAGTGCCGCCGATCATTGGTATACCGTTTTTGACGAAAAAACTCATATCCCTGAATTTGCTATCGGGCGCTGGCCGGTTTCTTCAGCGGAAGAGCTAGAATCAATAATCGAAAAACGGATATCATACGCAAATTCAACTCCAGTAGATTCCTGGAAAAATGAGACTCTCTTCATTGCTGGCTATGAGCAGGAATTTAAACAGCAATCGGAAAACATGATCAAGCGCCAGATCCCCAAAGAATTGAGTATTAATCGGATTTATATTGACAAAACCTCGGAAAAAACTCCTTTCTGGGGCGGTTCCGACACCCTGATTCAACTATTCAACAACGGTCTGACTCTGGTCAATTTCTTTGGGCACGGCGGTGGTGCAGTTTGGGCTGACCGTTCACTGTT
>CAZAKO010000052.1:0-4111 GCA_964485745.1 uncultured bacterium | reverse complement strand
CTATGCCCTTTGAGCGGGGCGACATTTACATCCAACTTTACGATTCTTGTACCTATCGAGTTTATCCCGAACCATTGCATCAACAATTCACCAACGGTACCATCAACCAAAACCTCTTGCTACCAGCTAATCTCAATCCCGGCAACACTTTCATCAACTATTATTACCTGAATGCTGATCGGACTCATGATGGTCATGGTGTGACTTTATTTAGCATTCAGGGGCTGAATTTTTTCGGATTCGTCGCCCAGCCCGAACACCCGGCAAAAAACCAGCCTTTCCATGTTTCTATTCGCACCGAAATTACCGATGTCAATTCGATGACTTGTGAAGTAGACACACTGACGACTAGTGAATATTTAGACGAAAATGGAATCGAACATATCGTCAGTTTCACAACCTCCGCCACACCGATCTCCATACCAATGATTCGCGATTCTAAAAACAGTGATCGCTGGATTAGCGAATCGCCGCTTAGTGTAGGTACTTCAGGGAAACTGATTGGCTTTCGTTTGATCGCGCGCGATAACCTCCAGAATCCGACCGAAAGCCAAATCTTTTCATTAAAAATCCGTCAGGATCCCGATTTCTACCCAACCAGTATCAGTCAGGGCGGCTCAAAATTCCCGGAATTAATTGTTAAGGTCAATTATATTGGTGATGACACACTGACATTAAATTCCAATATCTACCGCATCCAAAATACTCAGAAAGTTATTATTGGTTCGCAACCCTTTACTCTATTTCCAAATCATGATGCCAGCTTTTCTTTGCCTTGTCTTTTAGGCCAGGATCTCTCCTATTTTCAAGTCGTTCTCGATCCCGAAAACAAATATATCGAATCAAATAAATCCAATAATACGCTGATTGATTCGATCTATGTTCATACTTTCTCGATTTTGCCTGACCTGGGTTCGACGGTCACCGGAACATCAAATGATACCATCAAATTCGGAAATTTTACCGTATTTATCGAACCGCACAGCACCACCGATTCCTCGATTGTCAGCCTTTCCAGCAGAGCACTATCCACTTATTCTACTCAACCCGGCTTTTCTCTGGTTCGGGCTGAGGGATCCAATGATGCACCAAGTTCTACTGTAGCTATCCCGGAACTCGCTGATACGCTCCTAAAACCAATGTGGATCAGGATCACTCCCGGACCGATTGATTCAAATACAACCGGGAAATTGTCAATTGGGCGTTGGGATCCCTTTTTAAAAATATGGGTTTTACTTAAAAGCAATGAAGAGAGCAGCCATTTTACCGCCCATACCTCCAAATCCGGTGATTTTACTTTATTGACCTGTCAGGATAGCAAGCCGCCAAAAATTGAACTTAGTATTGATGGCCAACAATTTTTTCAAAATTCCTATGTCTCGCAGAAACCCAACATTTCGATCATCGGTGAGGACCAGAACGGCGTACTGTTCGATTCAAAGGGATTGAGTATCAAACTGGATAACAACGTTATCAACTTCTCCGAACTGAATTTACCCGATACGCTAACCAGCGGAACCTATGTATCGGCTCAATTCCGACCTGAATTAGAATACGGCGAACATACGATCGAGGTCAGTTTAAGCGATGCCGCCGGCAATATTGCCAGTAAAGAGGTGATATTTATCGTTAGCGATGAATTAAAACTGCTTGATTACGGCAACTATCCAAATCCTTTTGTCAGCCAAACCGTTTTTATTTATGAACTGACTCAGCGAGTTGATAATTTTAAAATAAAAATATATACCGTTTCAGGCAGATTGATTAAAGTGCTCGAAGAGTCAACGATTTATGGTTCCGGTGTAGATATTAACGAAGGCGGTTACCATGAAATAGTGTGGGATGGTCTCGACACGGAAGGTAATTTCATCGCTAACGGAATTTATTTTTACAAAATGATCGCCAAAAAGCGTGATAAATCGGTAACCTCAATTGGAAAAATAGCCAAAGCCCGATGAAACGATTCAGCCTCATCTGGATTATTTTTATTTTATGCAAAGGAACCATTTTCGCTGGTGAATATGCCGACGCTTTTCTGGAAACTGATGTCAGTGCTCGTGCACAGGCAATGGCAAGAACGATTGGAGCTCTGGATCATAGCGGAACCGCCTTTGCCAGCAATCCGGCTGGTTTGGCGTACGTCCAAAAAACGCAAATTGGATTCATGTATACCTCTCACTTTGGTCTAGCGAATTATAATTACCTTGGATTGGCAATTCCTTTTATCGGAAAATCCACAGCCGCAATCAACTGGATCCACTTTGGCGTGGATGATATTCCAATTCGCCCCGATTACCTTCGCGAAGTGCCTGATCCGGCTGCCAGACGCGATTCGGTTATTGCACTCCAAAATTATCCGCTGGATACTTTTAATGACACCGAAGATGCAGTCTTCATCAGCTTTGCTCGATTCCAAACCAAATCGGTTGACCTCGGTTGGCGCTATTCCCCTTTTCAAGTTGATATTCCGCTGGGGATCAACTTTAAAATTATCCACAAAGCATTTTACAATCTTGAAGCTTACGGTATTGGAGTAGACCTCGGCGGTCGCCTTTCTGTAAAGGGTGATGATCTATTTGAAATCAGCAAAATGGGAAAAATTAACATCGGCTTTGCACTTAGAGATGTTGCCGGAACCCTGATTTACTGGAACACCCAGCGCCAGGATGAGATTCGGATGACGCCAATTCTTGCGCTGGGATTCGAACAGCCACTCGAACGACTCGGGATTCAAATCAATCTAGGATTGACCAAAGAATATCGCTATCAGGATCAAATGCGCTATGGCATCGAATGTATTGTCAAAAACCGGTTAAGTATCCGCGCCGGATTAGATAATGCTAATTTAACCAGCGGTATAGGCTTGAATTTTATGCTCCTGAAACGAAATATTCAGATTGATTATTCCTATTTAAGCCATGAATTGGGAGCCATCCACCGTGTTGGAGGAGGTATCGAAATTTGAGGTCCAAAACCATTCTGAGCACAATAATCAGTATTCAAATTTTATTTAACTTGATGAATTGCGGCAAAAGCATTGAAGATCCCGATCCACCGCTGCGACCTGTCTGGGTCGAGAAATCAATCCTGTTAGCAATTGACGAAACTGGCATCCGCCCTTATGCCGAAGGAGATGGCATTGTATTAGAATGGCATCCCAATTCTGAAAATGACCTTGCCGGCTATAAACTCTACCGTGCCAGTGATGATATTAAAAATAAATTCGAAAAGATTGCCGATATTAATGCCTTCACTGTTGGGGGTGCCGACACATTTTATATTGACGATCTAATTAACTTTAATACCGATTATTTCTATTATTTGAAAGCCTACGATCAGGCAGATAATCTCAGCCTCCCCTCAGATACTCTACGCTATAATTTAATTCCCAAGGTCAATCCATCACTTCCCTACGGAGCAATATCCAATTCCCAGCCAAATTTCGAGTGGTACGATTTCTCTTCCGCAACCTTCCAATACGTCATCCGGGTCGAAACCTTTCTTTCCCGAGAAGTTATTTGGATTTCTCAGTTTACAAAGCCAAATTACACCGATTTTTTACAAAGGATTGCCTATAATAGCGATGGAACCGCTAAGATCCCCTCACTGGAACAAGGTACAACCTATCAGTGGTGTATCAAGGCGATCTCACTTGTTGATAATAATAATTTCGATATTGGCGGTTCGCTTTCCAATTGGGTTTATTTTTCAATCGAATAATAAAGGTTCAAAAATGCAAAAAATAGTAATCATTTTTTTAATCACAATATTAACAGTAACACTTAGCGGACAAATCCAGCCTTCACTACCCGCCACCCGCACCGACGCCTCCCGCTATGTTTTGTCAGCCAAAAGTGATGCGTTATTGATGACGGTCAAGGTCTGGGGTGAAGTCCAAAAACCGGGTTTGTACGATGTCCCCATCGGCACCGATATAGTGGAATTACTTTCCTCAGCTGGAGGTCCGACGTCCCGTGCCAAATTATCTAAGGTTAAAATTATTCGTGAAGCAACCAGCGGTTCTGAGAACACTGTCTCAATTATCAATATCAAAGAATTCCTCGATACGGGTAATGCTGAAAACATCGTTGAGATCAAAGCCAATGATACC
>CAZAKO010000051.1:0-13462 GCA_964485745.1 uncultured bacterium | reverse complement strand
TAATCTGGTGTCCCATTTGCGTCAACCGGTTGGCATACTCATGAATAACCTTAACCCCCCCCATTGGAGTAACAATAAAACCGGGCAGGATAAAGGTTATCTGCATTAATCAGACCGCGACACCAATTTGGCGATAGTAGTTATAAAGCTGCTGGACAACATTGCGGTAGTCATGATACTTTTCGACCCAACTTCTCCCTTCCTGACCCTTTGTTACAATTAATTCAGGATGCTCAAGATAGTAGATGAGGATCTTCTTGATGTTGTCAGGTCGGACATTGATGAAAGGATGATCAGGGATAAATCGCTCGTAGGTCTCGTTCAGGTAAGTCGCGGTAGCAATTCCCATTGAGAGCGACTCGAGTGAGTTCATGCCGTAACCCCAGGTCAATTCTCCAATATGGTCAATGAAGATGTCGGCTTGGCTTTTCAATTGAATTGCTTTTTCATGGGATTGATTTTCGATCAAGAGGAAGCGAATTCCGTGGCTCTTTTCCAGTTCACGGCAGGTACTGATAATAAAATCAGAGCCTTTGATAATACGGTTGGTAGTAGCATGGCAAATAGTAATTGGATCACCGATCTTCTTCTTCGTCTCAAAAGCCCACACATCATAAGGCAGGAACAGATATTTCAGGTTGGGGTGCAGGTAAGTCAGGTCGAGCTCGTTGGTTAGATTCAGGTCACTTAACGCATCCATTTCTGGAATGACGCCACGGTTACGCATGTCCTGTCCGTGATAATGGCAGACAATCTTTTTACCCCGGGCTTTCAGCTGCCGGGCAAAACGGGCGTCGCGGTAGAAATCGAGGCCCCACTCGAAGTGGTAAACATCAAAATTATCAAGATCGTATTCGCGGATTGCGTGGTTGATTTTGGGTTGCCAGAGGATTTCCCGCCAAGCCATCACCTTTTTTTGCCAGACTGGTGGATTCCAGATTGGCGGATAGCCTCGCAGGTTGGCGTGAATCTCGCGACCTTCCGCCAAGCGCGACAGGGCCTTTCGTCCTTTGATATACCAGGGACGGGAGGCGATCAATGGCAGATTGAGTAAAATGTCATTTTCGAACCCGGCAATCGTTTTGAAAAAGGTAACATAGCGACAATAATGTCCGTTTAATTCATGGGCTTTCTTCCAATAGGAAAGAGTTCCCACCGTGTTTTCGGGGGAGACATAGAGAATTTTCAACATCTTAAAACCTGGCGGTAAATTTGATCTAATGGCTTTTCCATTTTGGACCAGTTATACTGTTCGCGTACGGCCTGTTTGCCATTAGCACCCATCTTTTGTCGTAATTCCGGGTTGCTGAGAAGAAGCATGATAATTTCAGCCAATTTTTCGGGTGTCGGTGGATCTACCAGCATGCCACTGCCGGTCTGTTCAATATAAATTTCAGTTGAGGGTACCCGACAGCCGAGCACCGGAATTCCGGCACTCATAAATTCAAAAGGCTTGATCTGGATCGAGCGCTTAAAAGATTCGTTCGGACACATCGAAGAAAGACCGATTGTGGCAGTGTTGATTAACTGCGGCACCTCGGTATAGGGGATCAAGGGTCGAAATTCAACCACATCTTCTAGATTATACATCTTAATGATATGATCGAGTTGCTCCCGATAATGGGGCGTAATGCTCCCGACAATCACCAGCCTGGCAAGCGGAAAGCTGCACTTAACATAGCGCATCGCCTCAACCATGACGTGAATGTTGCGTGCAGGTACCAGCTGACCGTGATAAAGGATTATTGGTCTGGTTTGATTAACCTGTTTTGGCACAGGTTGATCGAACATTGGGACGATCGGGTAATTATAGATCAGGGTAATTTTCTTGTGAAACGGCTTGAATCCCTTTGCTACCCAGGGGGTCACTGTAATTACGTAATCAGTAAAGAGGGAACAACCCCATTCCAGCGCTTGGGCGATGACGGCGGGGATGAAAGTAAACCACTTAGAGTGCCGACTGAATTCGGTGAAAAAGAAGTAGATTGTTTCATGGGCGTCATAAATGATTTCCTTGCCATATTTATATTTCAAGACTAAAGCGAAGGGCAGAAATTCGAATTCGTGGATGTGGTATAAATCGGCCTGGACTTGCTTTGCCAGCTGGTAGGCGCGAAACAGGTTTCTAAGAATCCCGTTTTCGGTAAATAAGTGGAAAGAGATCCCTGCCGCTGGTTTGGGACAACCACGGTTGGGGGCAATCAGCGAGATGTGCCGATACCACTTCGATAAGGTGAGAACCTCTTTATAATAGATTCTGTCATCCGTTGGTGAGTGACCAATGGTGACATGACAGATATGGTAACAACGTTTTTTCATTTTATCTGAATGGTAGCAATATTTTTAGCGATGCAATTTCCTCTTTTTTGAAGAACCCGGAGATCCGCAAGATCACTGGAAGCATCAGGATGATAACGATCTTGATAACTGCCGGCAGACTGAAAGAGTAGGCGGAGCAGCCGGCAATGAGAGAGATTAAGAATAGAATAGCTAGCCGACGCTTTTCGTAGGGAACCCGAAATAATCGCTGCGAGACAAAGTAGGTCGAACAGGCAAGTGCAAAGTAGCCGATGAATGACGCCATCGCCGAACCAACCAAGCCAAGCAGCGGAATCAACAGGAAATTAAACAGGATATTAATCCCCGAGGCAAATATGGTGATGTAAGCCAAATAACGTGTTTTTTTCTCGAAGTAGATACCGGGTAGAAATACCTGGTTGATGCCAAAGAATACATATCCTAACAGTATGAATGGTACCATTGACCCGCAGCTCTGATATTCGGGACCAATTAGAAAAATCCTGCCAATATGAAAATTGATAATTTCAGGGATGAATACCGTTAGAATGACCCAGATATACATTTCGACCAGTACAAAATAGGTCAGAACCCGAGCAAATAGGGGGCGGGAAGATTCATTGGGTCCGGCTTTAATAAAGAATGGTTGCCAGGCATAATAGAACGCGGTTGTGATCAGGAGCATGAATATACCCAACTTATAGCCCGCACTGAAAATACCAACGGCATCAAGACCTAAATAGTGCTGCACAATGTAACGGTTGAGCATCTCCATCGCCGCCGTCGCCAAACCGGTCGGTACGAAAGGTATTCCAAAAAGCATCAGGTCACGGGCAATATTACCCGAAAAGGTAAATTGAATCTTGGTAATCACAGTTACCAGCAACAGGAACATGGTCAGTCCGGAAGCAATCACATTGCTTTGAAAGATGCCAATAATGCCTGTTCTTTGATAGACTACGAAGTAGATATTTAGTGCCAGTGTGACCACAACATTCAAAAGCCGGATGCCGATAAAAAGTAGTGGCTTCTCCTGGAGTCGTAAAAAAGCCATGGGCACTCGCTCAAGGCAATCAAAGAATAAGATTACTGCCGCATATTTAATCAAAATGCGGTTCTCGGTCGAAGCCAGTAAGATCCGGCTCAGGGGATTGTTCAGTAAATAAATAGTCCCACTTAGCAAAATGCTGCTGCTGATTGCCATCCAAATTGCGGTTGATAATACAACCGCTCTCTGCCGGGGATCGGGATCCTCGTCATAGTGGCGCATTAGCGCCGAGTCAAGACCATAATTGTAGATATAATTCATAAAGGCAGTGAAGACAAAGACCAGCACCGCCAAGCCATATTCTGCCGGAGCAAGAATATTGGTATAAACTGGTAGCAACAAAAAGGTGACAAGTCGCGAGGCAACCGTACCAAAGCCGTAGACTAATGTCTGTTTGGTAAGTGAGCGAATGTTTGCGGACATATTACCGATTTATCCGGAGTTTGAAGATCAATTAAAAAGATTTTTCCAGGGCTTTGCGAATCATATTGCGGCTGCCAAAATGTTCTTTGAAAAGAATTAGGCTTTTACTGGGAGTGAGCGGATTAGCCGCCAGGGGCAATTGGGAAACCCCAAAATCAAGATAACGGAAGCCGGCTTGATGAGCCCAGCGCATGGTTTCCCAGATCTGGATGGAGGCTGGTTGGAGCGCTTGAAATTGGTCATCCATCATGTTATAAAAAATGATCACGACCTGTGAATTTGCGGTGAAATTCAGGGTCCCGCCAATAGGTTTATCTTGGTGGTAACACATCAGTAGATTCAATTGCCCGGGAAAGAGTCTGTCTAATTTTTCGAGCTCCGCTAATGAGTGGGTTGGCTTGATCCCGTGCTTGGCTTTATTCTTGACTAATATCGGGTAATATTCGGCGAAGTTTTTGTTCCATTCCAGACGGATTGCGGGATTGGTGTTTAAATTGCGGACATAGCGTCGTTTGCGCTTATCCATCCGATTAAAAATTTCTTCCTCGCTGCCGCTGAGATCAATGAAGCTGGAGATGTAATTTTCGATGGTAATGTAATTCCGCCAGCGTAGGGCATATTCCACGGTTTCATCATAATTCTCGAAATACAGCGCAGGAGTCGGGATAAAGAATGTTTTATGAAATCCCTGACTGCGGCAGTAATCTTCAAACAGTCCGATCACTTCGTCTGCCTCATCGTAACCCAGTCTGGCAAAGACAAAACCGCCATAGCTGGCACCAGGGTGAGAATAAAGTATTTTTTTACCATTATTAGTCACCTCGGCAGCCGGGAAAAGGGCAACGATGGAGTCTTTTTTCCGAAAGATGAGTGAGTGATCTGTAAAAGTCCTGCCGATATGATAAGTCAGAAAATTTCGATAATGAAACAGATTACCATTATTGGACTCTTTGACGAACCGATCCCACTGCTCCTGTTGGTCAGTTTGATATCTGGAAATATTCACGCCCTACGACTCCTTTAATTGCTGCGGAAGTTAGTCTAAATCGTCCTCAAAAGCAACAGGGTGAGTTTTGCCAAATGCCTTCCACAAACGCCGGCTAACCTTTTTGCATTCAGCAAGTATCAGCTCTTCATCAAGGGTCAAAAATGACCGATCATTATAGATAAATTTTCCGTTGACCATTACCATGTTTACACTTGTGGCAGACATTCCGAAAAGCAGATGATCCAGATAGTTGGTTTTATTAATGGGTGTTACGGGGATATAATCAAAGACCACGATGTCGGCATTGGCGCCGCGCTCGAGGATTCCGGGTTTGCCGGCGAAACATAATCCGGCAAAGGTGCGGTTAGTAAGCAGCAAAGTTTCGATATATTTCATAATTGTATCGTGGCTGAATCCCTGTTGGCGATAAATTAGATACACTTGGCGTAAGGCATGGAGAATATCCTGATGATAACCGGCTGTGCCGATTCCTTGCCGCAGTTTTGCCGGAATGGGCAAAGAGGGCAGTTTAGGTTGATTGGGGACAAGCGCTGGCGGTACATTGACCAGAGTAGCACCCTTTTGGATGATTAGCTCCAATTCCGTTGAACTCGGGGAAACGCAACTGACTAATAGTGCTTTCTTTTTAATTAGATCGAATTCATTTAAGCGTGAGATCGGTCCCGGATAACCAAGTTTTTGACAATGCTCGATCGTAGCGATGCCTCCCAGATGAATGTGGATTCCCGGTTGGCTGCCGATTTTTTCGGCGATCAGTCCAAGCAATTTTTCCGTTAGAGATTCATTAACCTGCAATCCGAACATTCCGCGGATCAGTTGATTGTCACGATATTGCTGGTGGAAAGCGTGATTTTGCTCGATACTTTGGATGAATTTTGTAGTCCCATTGGTAGCTGCTGCTTCAGAGCTAAGTACAAACCTGGCCCCGCTCTGTTCAATAACACTGGCCATATTTCTAAGGACGCTACCGATTTCCGGTGGCGCTGAATGCAGTTCGAAAGTGGTGGTAACACCGGCACGAATTGAATGCATAATACTAAGCAGTAGTGACAGTTGAATAGATTCTGCGTCCAGACATTGACTAAAATCTAACCAATAAGATTTTTTGGTCTGCCAATCTTGATTACAATGATCAAATTCCGGTAAACCGACTGCTAAACTGTAGCATGAATGCTGATGAAGATTAATTAATCCAGGAGCGATTAGCCGTCCTAAGGTATCATAAGCTTCCGGATGATCCTCACTGGCAATCTGATTAAAGACGGCTTCCTCATCACCGACTGCGGCAACCTTACCGCTGGTAATATAAATAGCTCCGTCATCAAATACGGAGCCGCGACCATCAATCAACGGACCGCCGTAGATAATAATGGATTTTAATTTTGTTTTTGACCAGCTTTGATCTTGATTAGGTGAAATGGAATTGTTCATCATTTGATCCTGTTTATTTTGTGGAGGGGAATAAAAGTATTAAAGTTAATGTCTTTTGCTAACCGTTGATCTTAAAAATTATTGAATAGTTTCGATGAGGTGTTGGGTCAGCAGTTTTTTAGGGTTTAACAAGTAGATCCGAATATTATCCTTTATTGCTAAAAAATTACCCGATCAACGCCCCGCTTTTCATCAATGTCGGTGTGGATCTGACAATGCTCGGTAGGTTCTGTGCCTTTGATGAAAATCTCGGTTTCAACCGGACAGTATTTCGAGGGCAGTAATTTGGTTTCTTTACAGATTTGGATCTCAATAATGCCTTCGGGTCGAATAAAGGGCTTGCTCTTCCAGCCCATGATCTTGTGTGTTTCGCGCATAAACCTGGCCCAGATGGGAAGGGCTGCGATAGCCCCGGTTTGTTCGTGACCTTTTTCTTTTCCCAGTGAAACTGCCGGATTATCAACGCCGACATAGACGCCGGCGACTAAATAGGGGGTATAACCAACGAACCAGGCATCGGTGTTGTCATTGGTTGTTCCAGTCTTCCCGCCGGCAATGTGGTTGAAACCGAAACGCCAGCGGGCACTGGCACCGGTACCCTCATTGATATTCGTTTCTAATAAGCTGGTGAGAACATAAGCAGTTTCCTCACTGAACACGTATTCCTGCTGGGGCGCATAGCTGGCGATTTGATTGCCGTAGCGATCTTCGATCCGGGTGACGGCAATCGGTTTAACCCAGACGCCATGGTTAGCGAAAATACCAAAGGCTGAGGTAATTTCGATTGGAATAACGGATGCCGAGCCCAGAGCAATTGCATCAACGGCCGGCATCGGGGTTGTTATGTGCATTCTGTGGGCGGTCTCGACGACTGATTTTGGTGAAATTAATTCCTGAACTAATCGTGCGGCAACCAGATTCAGGGAGTGTTTAATCCCTTCGCGGAAGGTGGTTAATCCTCCAGTCGAGAGATCGAAGTTGTTCGGAACCCAGCGCTTGCCATCTTCCATGTAGATAACGATTGGTTGATTAAGTAATTGGGTTGTTACCGGGAAACCATTGTCAATTGCAGTCGTATATGCAATCGGTTTGAAAACTGATCCTGGTTGGCGCTTAGCCTGGGTTGCGCGATTAAACTCCGATTCATTAAAATCACGGCCGCCAATCATTGCCAGAATTTTTCCCGTAGCCGGATCAATTGCAATTAAAGCACCCTGCACAATCAGCGAATAACCTAAAGCCGGATCCATTGGTGTTTCGCCCCGGATCATGGCTGTTATCTGTTCTATAATTAATGAGGAGTCAGGAATAATTGCCTTGATCTCATCTGGATGCTGGAGCAGCCGATTATTTAAAATTTGTTGTTGAACTTTGAGATGATTTTGGAAAGCCGAGTCTGCCGCAGCCTGGATTTCAGTATTGAGTGTCGTGTAGATGGATAAGCCATCACGGTATATATCAACCTTTAATTTTTCTTGCTCTTTCTGTAGCCACTGGCGGACATACTCAACGAAGTAGGGAGCAATTGTTGGGGGTGGTTCAGGACGATTGACTTGTAAGGGTGCATTACAGTAAAGAGCAAACTCTTCGTTGGATAGATAACCTTTCTCCAGCATGCGGTACAAAACCAGATTACGCCGTTGATAGGCGCTGATGGGTCGGTTAATTGGTGAATAGCGACCGGCATTCTGAATCACACCGGCTAATAGAGCGCATTCGTCAACAGTCAGTTGATCAGTGGTCTTATTAAAGTAGCGTTTCGCGGCGGCTTGAATACCATATGCGCCACTGCCCAGCCAGCTGGAGTTAAGATACATTTCGACGATTTCGTCCTTGCTGTACATCCGTTCGATCTGGAGGGCAGTGAGCAGCTCCTTGATTTTGCGGGTAATGGTCTTCTCAAATCCGATTGACTCATAGAGAATCCGGGCTAATTGTTGCGTCAGGGTACTCGCCCCCTGTCTTTTACTAAAAGTTAGAATATCCATTATGATTGCCCGGGAAAAGTCCCGCAAACTGAGACCCCAATGATCATAGAAGCGTGAATCCTCGGTTGCAATCACGGCCTTAACCAAGGCCTGAGGAATTTTATCAATTGTCACATATATTCTACGTTGAGTATATAATTCCTGTAGAACCTTGCCATCATCGGAGTAGATCCGGGTGATGAGCTGCGGTTCGATGTTTTGCAATTGATCAATCGAAGGTAAATCCTTGGAGCAGTAGGATAAGATGCCGATTACTATTAATGAGCCGAAAATATAGAAAACCATAACGTACAGTAATGCTGCAGACCAACTAATAACCTTTTGATTGCGATCGGCACGTCCCATCTGTAATCGAAGTTTACATTTTTTTAATATTTTTTACAATGTCCATATAGCTTAGCCAACTGTTTGGGTATTAAACGGTCGCTTAAGATGCTTTGTTTCTGAGGAGACAATATTGTAAACCAGTGCTGACATGAATTTTGAGTAAGGTTTTTTGATCCTGGCAGCCGCAGCTTGAACTTCGTGGTGACTCAGTGGTTTCGTACTTATTCCGGTTGCCATGTTAGTTACCAGGCTAATTACTAAAACCTGGAGCCCTAAGTGGGCAGCTACTAAAGCCTCTGGTAAGGTTGACATGCCGACCACATCGCCACCGAGAGCCCGGATTATTTGGACTTCGGCATTGGTTTCATAACTGGGTCCGGTTGTCCAACAATAGGTCCCCTCAAATAGGTGAATTCCCGATTGCTGACTGGTAATCCGGGCAATATCTGCCAATTTGGGAGCGAAAATCTGTTCGGGGGCTAAATCCTCGGGAATTATTGGCAGTTGAGTAAAATTAATAAAATTGCGAATCATCATCAGCTCACCGGCGGTCAGATCTGGATTGACACTGCCCGCCGCGTTGGTCAGGATCAGGTTTTTAATTCCTAAGCGGTGAAGGAGTTGTACATAGAAGGTGACCTCAGCCAGGGTTTTGCCTTCATAGTAATGCACTCTACCCTGAATTGCAAGCAGCTCTGCCTCCGCAATCCGCCCGAAAATTAGGTTGCCTTGATGTCCGGCTACAGAAACACTCGGGAAATGTGGTATTTGGCTCTGCTTGAAGGTGAATTCGGTTTTCAATAGGTGGGCAAAATATCCTAATCCCGTACCCAATACAATTGCTGTTGTCGGAATGGATGAAACCTGTGAACGAATATACGCCCCGGCTGCGGCTAATTGCTTTGGTGGAACAACAAAATCAAATTTATCGGTCATAAATTACCTGATTCCAATACTTACCCAAGTTATCAAGAATCCAAAGATAAGTTACGGATTATTTTGGTTTTGGTGAAAAATGTGCTTGGTCTTTGCCACCAAAGGCACTGATCCGGCAATTATTCCTTTAGCGACCAGGGGGTTTGGATGATTATAGGTCGGTTTTTCTAAATTTCCGTTGAGAACCATCCCGCCCGCGGTTTGAATAAGCAGGTCACCGGCGCAAATATCCCATTCGTTTTTCGGTTTTAGGCTGATGTAGAGATCGCAGTGCCCAGTTGCGGTATGCGCCATTTTATTTACTGTGCCGCCGCAGATAAGCCGCTTTTGGAACAGGTGCTGATATTCGTTCCAGAGTCCCGCCGCGGTTTCAGAGCGGCTGACACAAAGAGTAGCATTTGAGAGATTGGACTCCGTGCTGCATTGCAGTAGATTGCCGTTAAGCCGACCAGCACCGCCCCTCGTTGTCGTATAAAGCTCCTCAGTTATCGGATTGTAGATCACTCCAACAACCGGCAGCGAATTCTCTGTCAGGGCTATCGACACGGCGAATTCTGGACGACAATTGATGAACTCCCGAGTGCCGTCTAATGGGTCAACAATCCAGACGCGCCTTTTAGTCAGCCTTTCCCGAGTGTCCTCAGTCTCTTCCGAAAGCCAGCCATCATTCGGAAATTCGCCAATAAGCATTTTCCGTAAATAATGATCGGCTTCGACATCGGCTGTGGTGACCGGATTGTCAAAGCTTTTATCTCTGATCTGATAATTCTTCTGATAATATTTCAGGATGATTTGACCGGCGCTGATCGCCACCTGAATTGCCAGTTCCAGTTCGGTCGCATAGGGTGAATCTAAAATGGGGCTACACTCCTTGTGATAATATTACCACCTTGCAGCTGCATAAATCTTTGAATTTTTGAGCATCAGCAGGCGAGCCGACGACACTACCGTAATGAATTGGGACCGCAAGCTTCGGGCGAATAAGCTCGGCTGCCCGGGCGGCATCTGCTGCCGACATGGTGTAAATACCTCCAATTGGTAAAAAGGCGATATCACAGGAAAGCTTGTTCATCTCGGGAATCAGGTCGGTATCGCCGGCATGATAGTAACGGACTCCACCCATGGTAATCAAATAGCCAACATTATGATTAGCCCGGGGATGGTAACTTTTTTGAAGGTTGTAGGCTGGAACAGCTTCGATAACTACCGTATCGAAGGTTAATATATCTCCGATGTGGATTTTGCGAATATTGCCTTGCAGGTGAGTTTTGATCAAAGCTGGGACCACGATTGTGGTTTTTGGGGTCCTAATTTTTTCGATGTCGCTGACCGATAGATGATCATAATGGTCATGCGTGATCAGAATCAGATCAGCCGAGTCACCGCTTTTAAGCTGGAAAGGATCAATAAAAATTGTCTTTTCACCGCTGATTTTGATGGCTGAATGCCCCAACCATTTGACATTTTCTAACATGGTACCCGCGCTTGCTGTCCTGATTTTAAGTCGCTGAAAAAGAGTTTCACATCACTCAATATTTAAGCATAATTTATAGATATTTCAAGACAGTATTTCTGATTGATTATCGTGATTAGACAAATGTTTATTGCGAAAATTTTAGGATTTTTTAGTATATTGGCACCTAACTATTTCTTACTTATGCGAGCATCCTTAATCAATGAGCTCTTACGGGCTTTGACTGATTCCCGAACGGTTAAAATCACCGGTTTTGTCCTATTGCTTAACCTGATTATTTTTGCTGCGGGGTGGTTTTATATAGATCAATTCATCTCACGCAAACCGTGTGTTGTTTGCGGCAGATCAAATACCAAGCCGGTTAAGACGCTTTGGCAGTATGAGGTGAAAGTGATTCCATACTGTAAAGAGGTTGTTTTATGGTATTGTCCGCTTCATATCAATGATGCACCTCCGTTAGTCACCCGGATTCCTTCTTTAAAGGACACAATCATTAAACGATACATCTTGGCAGTAATCGGTGGCTTAATTCAGATGATTACCTTATTTTATACTTTAGTCTTGATGAGATTTGAAATTGAATATTTGGTCATCAGTCCACTGGTGATTGGGATTGCCTTCCTGGTTGGGGGTACCACCGCTTCTTTAAGTTTGGCTATCATCTTCGCTGCCGTTGCCGCATTCCCCTTGATCTTTCTCTATCGGTGGTTAAAAAAGAAAAATCAATAAGTTCAAGGAGGAGAGATGGACCTTGATTACATTTTTCGGCGGAGGAGTATTCGCAGATATACCGATAAGACCGTAACCGATCAACAGATTAAATACATCCTTGAGGCAGCGATGGCGGCTCCATCCTCAAATAATCTGAAACCGTGGCACTTCATCGTGATCCGGGATCGTAATAAATTAAATCAGATCGCCGAGAAGCACCCGCACGCTAAGATGCTTATTCAAGCGCCGTTAGCTATTGTGATTTGTGGTGACGTCGTTTATTCCCCTAAATATTGGTATCAGGATTGCGCCGCGGCTACGGAGAACATCCTGTTGGCATTGCCGGAATTGGGACTCGGCGGGGTCTGGATTGGGTATCACCCCCGTGGCGGAACCGATGATGTATTGAAAAATATTATTCCACTTCCGGACAATATGCACATATTCAGTCTGGTTGCCGTTGGCCATCCCGATGAAGAAAAAATTTCCCGTTCACAATATGAGGATGCCAAAATCCATTACGAGACCTGGTAATTATCTATAAGGAGTAGTATGAATCAGGCAGATATTGTTATCATCGGCGCCGGTGTAGTTGGTCTGGCAATCGCTCAGCGATTGTCGTCCTCGAATAAAAAGATCATTCTCCTGGAAAGACATGCCACTTTTGGCCAGGATAGTTCTACCCGTAACAGCGAGGTTATTCATGGCGGGATGTATTATCCGACCAATAGTCTGAAAGCCAGTCTCTGTGTGGAGGGCAATCGGCAACTGTACCAGATTTGCCGGCAAAACGATATTCCCCATCGCCGGACCGGCAAATTAATTATCGCCAATACCGCTGATGAGCTGCGCAACATCGAGGAGATTTACCGCCAGGGACAAATCAATCGGGTGCCGGATCTGGTCCTGCTTGAGGAGCAGGAGATAAAGAAACTCGAGCCACATGTTCGGGCTAAATGGGCTCTAATGAGTCCATCTACCGGGATCTTGGATGTTATTGCCTTGATGAGCTATTTCGAAAGCGTAGCGCTCCACAATGGTGTTGAAATCCTTTATGAGCATGAGGTAATAGACCTTGAGAAATTGGGTGAAAAATATCGGGTTACTGTAAAACGATCCGATGCAAGTCGGGCGCAGATTGTCACTAAGGTTCTGATCAATGCTGCCGGGCTGAATGCCGATAAAATCGCCGCAATGCTGGGAATTGATATTGATCGGTATCACTATCGGATTTATTGGGTCAAGGGTGAATATTTTGATGTCCAGCATCATCACCGGGGGAAAATGAGTCATCTGATCTATCCCACACCCACGCCGGTGAGCCTGGGAATTCATGTTCGTTTGCGGTTGGATGGTACCTTTGCCCTGGGACCTAATGCAATTTATATTAATGCGCTTGATTACGACGTTGATCCAGCTCATGCTAAGGAATTTTTTGAGAATTGCCACAGCTATTTACCTTTTTTAAAGCGGAGTGATCTGGCTCCCGGGATTGCCGGTATCAGGGCGAAGCTGCAGGCAAAAGGCGAATCGGCGCAAGATTTTGTGATTCGTTCTGAAGCAGACAAAGACCTACCTAATTTTATCAATTTGGTGGGGATTGATTCACCAGCCTTGACGGCCAGTGTGGCGATTGGAGAGTTAGTTGGGAAAATTTTTCAGGGACTTTAGAAGAAAGTTGGCAAGTGTGGATTTTCTCCGATGAGTTATTTAGCAACAGCTCGTTGTGGAGATAAAAAATAGTACGACTTTAGGCGTTGGCTTGATTATCTCTTTTGAATTTTTTCCGCATCACATCGAAAGTTGATAGCAGCACT
>CAZAKO010000050.1:9177-13529 GCA_964485745.1 uncultured bacterium | reverse complement strand
GCGCGCATGTTATGTTGAAATAATTCGACATAGTGACCACGCCAACTATAGATGCCTTCCTGATGCTGACCTAAACCGTACAATGCTTCGTCATCCGCCCATTGAAATTCTTGCTTGATGTTGCAGCCTTTTTCACCAAGTACGTTATTGGGAACGATCTGGCTGAGTCCTGTCTGCAAGAGGACTCCATCGTCAACATCTTTGAAGATCAGTCGTCCATCCAGTTTATTGACGATGATTTTCAGCTGGTTAGTCTTGATCTGAATCTCATCCGCAGACTGATCCACCTTCGGCTTGATTTCAGACAGCCTGAAATCGGCTGTGATCAGACTCACTGGAATAAAACTGGTATCCTCGGGTAATCCTATAACCTGAATAATATCATCCGCGTATACCTTTACAATTAACTTCTTTACGCCTGTCAGTGAATGATTTTGCGGTCGAAGGGTTATGCCATTTTCAATCATCTCATAAGCGTTAGTATCGCAAACACTGAATAAACCAATTAACAATAAGAGAATTGTCGTTCTGGCTTTCGTTAGCATCATTGCTCCAGTTTTGGCATTAAGGAAGAGGAAAATTCAAATCGGCGTTTTCAATAATCAAGATCCAATCGTTACCTCGTCCAAAGGTTGGCGGAGTATAGGTCTGGATTCCTTTGGTATCCGTCGAATGGATTTTGTAAGCGATTCCATAACGCGGATCAAACCAAATCTCATTAGTTCGTTTGCCGGTAATCAGACTCTTGTCAATACTGAATTTTTCTCCCCGAGGAGAGTAAACAAAAACAAATGAGCCGTCGCTGGCAACTGCGGCTCTGATTTTCCCCCCACCTGTCGCAGGTCCGTCTTTAATAACCGATTGATTGGGCACCAGCTTTTGATATGGTCGCGATTCAAACAGCTTCCGTACCAATCCCATTTGAAATGCTCCAGGATGATCCAGTGCCTGGTACCAGGGTATCGCCGCTGCGAGAATGGATTCTTTGTTGGGGACCCACATTTGCCAGATGTTGTTATCGCCGTAGGTATGACCGCAGGCTCCCGCCAACAATGACCAATAAGCAGCTTGCCGACAATCGTAATCGTCAAAGCGATCCTGCCGATTAAAGCCGTCAAAATAAAATCCAACCGGCATCGTCTCATAGCGTGCCTCGCCATCAAGCGTCGGTTTAGGTGGTTTTAAGGCGTAATCATGTTCGGCAAACAATCCATTATCATGATCATGGGCACCATGCGACGATTGGTACATATTAAAATCCAGCCACTCCGCCTGATGGAAATAATCCGATGACAAGCCCGGTCCTCTGGGATGAAAAGTGATCAGGTGCTTGCCGCCGTCGCCATCCCTCAAACCATCAGCCATTGCTTCGATGATCTTTCTTTCCTTCTCATTCTTAATATTCTGATCACCGCCAAGGATCCAAATGACAGGTTGGTTTAGATAGCGTTTGCCAAGAAATTTCCCATATGCGCGCGCGTTTTCGGGTGTAAAAATAACCCGCTGGGGATCACTTGAACTCCAATACTTACCCCAGGTGGGTAACATGCCGATAAATAATCCCAGCTTTTCGGCTTTGTCAACGATATAGTCAACATGCTTGAAATAGGCTTCGTTGGGTTGTAGTGGTTTTTTATCCTTTAAAGGTAAATCACCATAGGCATTCGGTGTAACTAATCCATCTATATCCGAAAGCACCACGGTCTGGATAACGGTAAAGCCTTTTTCCGCACGGTTTGACAGATATCGATCAACCTCGTCCCGATTAAGACAGTGAATTAATTCCCACGCCGTATCGCCCAGATAAAAAAACGGTGCGTCATCTTCATCAACCAGAAAACGACCATTCTTACTTACTTTTAAAGATTTAGCCCAAGTGCAATAGGATATCAGCAGAATGGAAAGGAGTATCCATAAACAATAAGATGCCTTTTTAAACATAATTAATAATCCTCAAACTTAGCTCCATTAAACCGATCGAAGCCAATTGACTCGGACGATAGATTCCTGGTTGACCCATTACCGAATTACTTTCCGACTTTCAAATAACCTGCTGAAAATTTTACTCCTGCGCTCTTTGCAAATATAAAAATTATTCAAAATTTTCCTAAGTCTCATCGCCCCTTATTTTTTCGGGCTGAAAACCAAAGACATTTTTATAGTTGCCGAATACTCTCTTCGAGCAGACGTAATTTTTCATTGCCCGGATCAAGTCGTTGGATCTCGTCTAAAACTTCACGCGCCTTTTGTTCTAATTTATGCTGCAGGCAAAGAATTGTGAGATTGACTAAAAAATCAACATCATTTTTATAACCGGGGTAGGCTTTTTGATAATAGATAAGTGCATTGCCGTCGTTCCGGGAAAACAAAATATCACCAACGCAGCGGTTTGCCAAAGGTGTTTCTTTTATTTCCAGTGAAATTAAAAACTCTGCGAGAGCCTGGTCAAAATCACCGGACTTATATAATCTATAAGCCTTGTCAACCTGATCCTTAACTTGATCCGGAATCAGGAGGGCAAAACTGGTTTTATTTTTGGGAAAAACCGGATGATAACCGGGATCTAATTTTCTTATCTCTGCCAGGGTTTCAGACTCTTTATTTTCACTTCCCGCATAAAAATAGATTTTATGCATCTTTTTCAATACCTTTTCGCGGGACTCCGGAGTGCTTTCCAATTCAAGGGCTTGATTCAAGGCGTTAATAGCTTCTCCATAATCGCCCATCAGAAATAGGATTTCGCCCTTATTGTAATAAGCCATAAATGTTTCCTGTAATCGCAACGATTGATTATAAAATTGCAACGCCAAAGAAAAATCGTTGGTATGCATTAGGCAACCGGCTGCTTCGAGATAATCTTTGACATAGAACGGATTGCATTTTATCGCCGCCTGATACTCCTTGAATGCCTTGAAATAATCCGCTCTCGCATTGTAAAATTCCGCCATTTCAATATGGGCGCCATGAATATCCGGATCAGCACTTTTCACAAAAGCAAAGGCTAAGGAATCAACCTTTGATCGCGGTTTATAGGTATCCAGGTAATCGGGTGACGATTGATCTAATGGCTTGAAAGGCCAATAACTGCGCAGACTATTGATTTTATGAACGGCAATCATGCTATCGAGATCGGTATACGCCCAATTTTTCTGATAGTAATCTGAATTCTTAAAATAGACCGGCTCAACCCGATCGGCAATTAATTTTGAATTAACAATTTCATGGTAAAAGGCTTCGGCCATTAAAAAGCATCCTTCGATATTGGGATGAACGTGTTCGGTGATGAGATTATTGCCGATGAGCCGATTTGGCGAAGCCGCCTCAAAATACGCTTTCATGGGAACTAACACAGCCCCGGAATGACCAGCCAAATCATGGATAATTTCATTGATCTCCTCGGAAGCCCTGAATCTGATGCAGTCCAGATCTTTCGCCAGATAGTAGTTTTCCCGGGCTTTTTCAAAATCCCCATTTTTTTCATATTGGTTTGCCGCATCAAAAATTTCTGAAGCAGCCGGATATGAATTATTAGCCACTGAACAAAAAGGTGGCAAATCTCTAACATTACTGACTAATTCACTAATAAAAACCGGGACGTTCTTTCTTGCAGCTTTTGATAACAGGCTCTTCAGGTTACTTCTGAACTCTTCGAGACAGGCATTGTACACTTTGCTTTTATAGGCTATCTCCCTATTATCCACGATTAATTCCATCAGGGTGCCCCTGACAGATTTTTCGGGTCTGTTACCAGCTATGACCTCACGAATTTTATTGACCGTATTCCGCAATAATTGATAAACCTTGAAAGATAGAAGATCCAAATGCAAAAAAGTCAATGCCCTTGAGCGGTATGTTTTTTCAATCGAGCCAATCCCAAAAGCCCCATAAAATTCATTATGCCCGGCATAAATCAGAATAGCATCCGGTTCTTCCTTTAAAACAGCATCAATATAGTCCAGTAAAGTGTAACTGTTGATTGCCGTGATCGCGGTATTGACGACTTCGATATATCTATCCGGGTAACTGTCCTGTAATCGCTCCTGTAGAATTTTTGAAAAAGTTAGGTTTTCTTCGTAAGGAAAGCCAACTACGGTCGAGCTGCCCAGCACAAATATTCTAAATCCATTTTTAGGCTTTTCTCTCCTGAACATATCGTGCAGTGGACGAGTAGCTTGAAACTTTTTAAAGTATTTTTTACCAATTTCAGGATTTACAATCCGATATTCCTGATAATTTTTCAAGGGATTATTAATAAACAGGTTGGGATTATCACCATAATTAATCAAACGTAAAAACGACTCAAATAGCAGTAGAATTAAGATTGGTAAGATTACCAGGGCAAAACTGAAAAT
>CAZAKO010000050.1:0-9077 GCA_964485745.1 uncultured bacterium | reverse complement strand
AATGCCGGAGCAAACGTTTGCCCCGGCATTATTTACGAAAATAATCGGAAATCGTCAATAACCCAAAACAAGATCCAGCTTATTTCATCAAGATCATCTTCTTGGTCAAGACACCAGTTGAAGTCCGTAACTGGTAGTAATAGATACCGCTGGTTAAGTCCTGAGCATTAAAAGTAATATTGTACATCCCTTGATCCTGATATCCATTCACCAAGGTAGCTATTTCTCTGCCCAATATATCGCAAACAACTAGCTTTACCGGCTCTCTCTGTTTCAAAGAATAGCCGATCTCGGTAGTCGGATTAAAAGGATTGGGATAATTTTGGGCTAAACGGCATTCACTTGGAAGGGTACCAGCTTTATGCTTAATGGCACTGAGATTAGCACTCCAGTCCTGATGTTCGAAAAGATAGAGCACTTCTTCATCGCTTAAGGCTTTGTTGAACATCGCAATTTCATGAATTCTGCCTAACCAGGGTGTATCGCCGGAATAGCAACTATGACAAAAACGGGCGAAGTTGGGGCTGATTTTATAGATGACATTATCCTTACCCGCAGTCTCATCGGATGTCAGGTCCGTGGTGCCGATTAATACCGCGTCACGGTACATCATGATTTGGCCCTGGGTACCCGAACTATTAACCTGACAGACAACGTGATACAATATTTCGTCGTTGTAATTTTCCACATCATTCACGCCATCTTCATTATTGTATGGTGCTGATGGATTACCCGTTGTGAACCAGAAACGTGCGTGTCCGTCCTCCCGGCGCGGTTGTAAACACATCCCATCGGAACCCATCCCGGCACCCTGTCCATCATCGCCAAAAAACCAAAGTGAGTTCCAGTAGTTATTTGCGGGATCCGGCGTAAACCAGGCGGCAATCGCAACTTCATCGCAAGTACCGCCGATATCAATCTCATAACCAGGCAATTCAACCCATGAATCTGCTACATCCCCGCCAAGAAAGGTTAAAAGATCTCCATTATCAATGATTACGTTATCACCAATCAATTCGCCATGAGCGGCGCCGATCAGGTCATTGGCGGTGCCGTCTTCGAAAGTCCACAAGTGAATCAGATTAGCCGAGCCCGGATCAACTTGAGCAACCAAACTGCCAACCAACAAAAGCAAAATAGGCCACAAATAGTGTAACTTTGTTTGCATAATTACCCCCTTAAAAAATATGGTTAACAACTATTCAAAAATCCTACCGAATAGTAGCGACTTTGTTAATAGAATAAAAGCCACTTCTAACTTTTTTTTAACCAAATTGCGCAAATGACCAAGATTTTAGCGCCTGCCAACTTTGTAGAAATATAGGCTTATCGCTAATTGATAATATGCTGCTCAGCGGTCTTGAAAATTATCCCGCAAAGCGGAAAGATCAACGTAATTGATGCAGCTTGCGAAATTCGCGCAGACCAATTCCTTTGGTCTTCTTAAAATAACGTGAAATGTGTTCCACATCGGTAAAATCAAAAAAAGACGCAATGTGCGAAATAGGGAGTTCGGTTTCGATCAGCAACTTAGAAATCCATTCAACCCGTACTTGCCGAATTTCATCGTGAATCGAGCGGTGAATAGTTTTGATAAACCGCTGTTCCAGAGTACGCCGGCTGACATTGGTGATTCTGACAATATCTTTGACCAGAATTTTATTTTTTGCATTTTCCTTGATAAAACGAATTGCCGCGGCAACTTCGGGATCATTGACCGCCAGAATATCCGATGATTGACGCTGAACGACGTGGGTTGGGGAGACAAGTATTTGCGGTCCCTCAATCCTTTTTTCATCAATTAACTGATCCAATAATTTAGCCGATTCATAACCGGCAGATTCAACATTCATGGCAATGCTGGTGAGCGGCGGATCACCAATTTCACAAACCATCGGATCGTTATCCACGCCAATTACCGCCACGTCCTCGGGCACCTGATAGCCAAGCAGCTTACAGACCTCCAGAATATGCTGTCCCCGATCGTCATTACTCGCGAATATACCCACCGGTTTGGGCACAGTTTTAAGCCATTCGCTGACATGCCGCTGCTCCTTTTCCCAATCGTCTACCTTGACATTTTTGGGTGAACGGTAAACATAAGTCTTAAAACCAGCCTGTTCATTATATTGACAAAAAAATAGTTTCCGGTTATTTGACCATTCAAAATTATCGAATCCGCAGAATGCAAAGTTCTTAAATCCTTTTTCAATCAGATGCTCACTGGCCATCTTGGCAATTGCCGCGGAATCGGTCTTAACGACAGGCAAATTATTAGGGCAGGTCGAATCATGCTGAACGAGAACAGTCGGAATCTTTAGCTCAATCAGCTCATGCTTAATCAACGAATCGCGCATGATAATTCCGTCCGGTTTCCAGCTGGTTAGATGGGGGATGGAAGATTTTAAACCAATTGGTTCCTTATAAAAAGCCCAGGGACCATGGAATCTCGAATAGCGGGCGATCCCAATGATCAACTGCCGGCCAAATTCACGCGAGGTTTCGACAAGTAAAACGACTCTTTTCATGCGACGGACATTTTTTTCCATTTAAGGCAACCTTTACCAAGGCTATTAGAGATTATCTCAAAATCATCATTTTACAAGTACTTATAAAGTCTCTCGATTTCAGGGTATAAAAATAGATTCCATTTGCCAAACGTGAAGCATCGAATCTCACGGAATATGTTCCTGCATCGTACTCTCTTCCGGCGAGTTCTGCGACTTCTTTGCCGAGAAGATTGTATACTTTAAGAGAAACAAACGATTTCTCGGGAATCTTAAAATTGATTTGCGTCGCCGGATTAAACGGATTCGGATAATTTTGGTATAAATTGTATGATTTTAATCTTGACGGCGAATTCTCAACTGTAACCGCGTCACCGCCCGAGACAAAAGTCGTAATACTTTTTGCCTCAAGGGTAGCAGTTAAACTGTCATTCGCCACAATAATATCATTTTCCCGATCACAATCTTTCGTTTCGGAGGTGACATAGGAGGTGAACTTTTCAACCTGACCGTTTTGAAAAACAAATGTCTGATTTTTTGCCTGGGTAGCATAGTTGATGGCAACAATCACCACCTTTGAGGATGTACTGTCTTTATAGGCAGAGGTATAAACGCTCGTTTGAGGATAACTGTCACATTGAATCCGAAAATAGCCCGGGCGAATAAAACGCGAGTATTGAGACATGATGTAACCACGTTTGGTAACATCACCCTTTTTGCCGCTATCGTTCGTTCCATCACTGATGGGTCCATAATACCGCACGATATACCACCAGACGTAGGCATTCATCCCGGCGGTCATCACGTTATGAATTTCGATACCAACATTAAGCGCTAAGGGCCACAGATTCCCAGAGTTCTGGCTGTCGGTATAATGTTCGGTCATCCAGATTTCTTTTCCTTTGCTTACGGCTAAAGGATAAGGCGCAATTCCGCCGCCATAAATATGTCCGCCTACAATACCTAAATTTGCACAAGCCAGGGAATCATTCAGGATCGGGTCCGACATTCCGTGCCGGAACTGAAAGGATTCCGGAGCCATGACTCTGGTTTCAATGATCGAAGCATAGTCTCTCATAAAAGTGAGCATTTCGGCAGATGTCCATCTCGTCCAATCTCCATAATCCGGTTCGTTTTGGACTGATACTGCATAGAGCGGCACACCATTATCTTCCATAAAAGTATTAAAATCATCTAAGTGATCGGCATAATCCTGATACTTGTCATAACGAACCCTTTTCAGACCACTTACGGTTTCAAGCATATCAGCTGGGGCATTCCAGGGTGAGGCAAAGACCAGCACGCCCATATCATGCGCTTTCTTTGCGGTCCGGACATTCAGACTCCAGTTATTTTTAGTGGGCTCAATCATTAGTCTTAGAATCGTAAAACCGAGCTGACCATCTCCCGTCCCAAATGCCGTTTCAATTTCGGCATCGGTCATATCCGGTCGCCAGGGAAGGATATTGGCGGCACCGAAACCTCGGATCATCTGGTGTGTACTGTCTAAGTCTATGATAGCTGCATTCTGGGCATTTAGATTTGTCAAAAACAGGAGTGGAATCAAAAAAATAGCAAACATGACTTTCATCCACTTGCTAATAAAATTTTGCTTCTCGGTTCTCATCATATTTCCTAGTGTAGCGTTGACAATTTTGTGCATCATTTAAATCTATCCGGTTTCATTTGGCTATAATACCATCAATCTAACATGCTAGTCAACCTAATTCTTAAATGATTGACTTCTAATGACCACTCGAGCCTCCTTAAGTCCCGGTGATTCTGCGGTCACCGTTATCAGCCCAGATTCTCCTCGCTTGGAGCGAATAATGACCAAAGCCAGACCGCTGAAAGCCTTACGTTCATGTAATGGAAAAGGGACAAAGTCAGTTGGATCACCGTTATCCGTTGCGATGATTTCGCCCGGACCCTTGATGCTGAATTTGATTGGATTAGTAGCACCTGGCACAGTCAGCCCATTTTTATCGGTCACTCTTACGGTAATAAAAGACAAATCCTTTCCATCAGCGCGAATCTTATTGTGATCGGCTGAAGCCTCAAGCCGAGCCGGTTCGCCTGTAGTCTTGACAACGTCTTCCGCCCACTTCTTTCCGTCCTTATAAGCCACAACTTTCAGCTCGCCCGGTTCGTATTGCACATCATCCCAGCGTAATCGGTATTCATACTGCTTCTTTTTCTCTCGACCGAGCGACTTGCCGTTGAGGAACAGCTCCACCTCGTCGCCGGAGGTAAACACATGCACCGGCGTAATCAAACCGACGCGTTCCGGCCAGTTCCAGTGCGGCAGGATATGCGCCATGGGCAATTCTGGTCGCCACTTAGCCTGATAAAGATAAAAACGATCCTTCTTAAATCCGGCTAAGTCAATGATCCCGCCGTACGAACTGCGCGCTTCATAATAGGGCGTCGGCTCACCTAAGTAATCCCACCCAGTCCAGACAAACTCACCGGCTACGAACGGGTGCCGATCAATCGAATTGAATACCTTATCCGCAGAGGAACCGTAGTCAACAGCATGGAGCTCATAGGCGCTTACCTGGCGAATCTGCGAATCACCACCTCGTCCATCCCGCAAGATATCACTAATCTTTTCCGTTACGGGGAACAGGTAAATGCCACGACTACTGATGGCGTGAGCGGTTTCACTGCTGAGAACAACTTTATCCGGAAATTTCGCATGGAATGGGGTATACATCGGTACCGTGCGAATCCGATCAGTGCCTTCGAATTCGGGATCCTGGCGAATTCCCTGACCTTGATAGTTCAGGCTGATAATATCCTGAACAGCGGGCAAAGGCATATCCGGTTTAGCCCAGTTCATCGCACTGGTTGTCGGACGGGTTGGATCTTCCTCTTTGATAATCTTGTGCAGCCGCTGGGCGATTGCTGCACCCTCTTCACCGGTATATTGCTCACCAACTTCATTACCAAAACTCCAGATGATCACCGAAGGATGATTGCGGTCCCGGCGAATGAAGGCACGCAAATCTTGCTCATGCCAGTCAGGAAAGATAAGATGGAAATCGAGCGGTGTCTTCTTTCTTTCCCAGACATCGAAGATTTCATCCATAACCAGAAAGCCCATTCGATCGGTCAACTCGAGGAATTCGGGAGCCGGCGGATTATGGGCTGTACGGATCGCATTACAGCCCATTTCTCTGAGTATTTCGAGCTGACGTTCGGCAGCGCGGATATTAAAAGCCGCACCTAAAGCGCCGAGATCGTGATGCTGGTTGACGCCTTTAATCTTAATAAGTTCATCATTGACATAAATGCCTGTATTCGGGTCGAACTTTAGTGAACGGATACCAAAACGCGTTTCGTATTGATCTATGAGTTTGTCATCCTGCCATAAAGCGGTCACCGCTACGTAACGGTTGGGAACCTGGGTCGGCGGTGGTCCCCAGAGTCGGGGATTCTCGATAGTTACGGAATTTTGGACTGCAGTTCTTTTGCCCGCCGTAATCACCGCTTTCAGAGGCTCAAAAGTGGCAATCACATCCCCGGTTTTCTGACCAGCTGCATCCAGGACAAAGAGCTGCGTAACTACCATTACTTCAGCATCCACATTGGAGTCATTATCAATCGTTATTGCAATGTTGATCGTAGCGGAAGTCTTAGAAATATCACTGGTAGTCACAAACGTGCCCCAATGAGCGACATGCACCGGATTAGTCTTGACCAGCCAGACATTGCGGTAGATTCCGCCACCGGGATACCAGCGCGACGATTCAGGGGGATTGTCCAAACGGATCGCCAGTTGATTGTCACCACCCGGAATGAGGTAGGGCGTGAGATTCACCCGCCAGGAAGCATAGCCATAAGGCCAGCCGCCAACCAGATGCTGATTACACCAGACCATGGCATAAGCCATCGCACCATCTACCTCGAGGAAAATGGATTTACCGATATCTGAGGCTGGAATATCCAGCTTTTTCCGGTACCAGGCTACACCGGGACTGGGCAAGCGCCCCATACCGCCCCCAACCTTTGGATTCGGTCCTTCAAAAAAAGGTCCTTTAATTGCCCAGTCATGCGGCAGATTCACGTTCTCCCATGAGCTGTCATCAAAATCGCTTCGAACAAACGGGAAATCGCTGCCTTCCCGACTTTGTTGGGATTCAGGACGAATATAGTGCTTGGCGGGATCTTTGATAAATTCATTGCCGGTGGGTATGATCCAGGGCTTGAGAACTTTTTGACTAATTTCAACTTTCTCTGCTTCCGTTGGTCTGGTATCGGCAGGTTTGTCATCCTGATGGGCTTTGACCTCCGGACGTACATCATAGATCAGGTCGTCTGCTCTTGCCGTCGAATCATATTTATAGAATCGCCAGCCATCGTTAATTGAAATACGCTGCCGGGGATTACTGATGATTTCTGTCTCTGCAACTTGCGCCAATAATGGTACTAAAGGTAATCCCAAGATTGTCAACAGAGCGGCCGGGACAATCTTTTTCCAAAATTGGTTGACGATTTCTTTCATTCAATTACCTTTTTATACGTCAAAGGATCCATATTCTCCAATTCATTCAAATCATATATTGGTCGCTCAATCTCAAAAGGAATTGGCCGCCGACTGAATTGCTGAAAATATAGTAGACACCCATCTTTCCAGATTTGGGCATCCCGGCAATGACGACGGAGTTTGCTTTGCACTTCGGTAAAGTGCTGTTCATCTACATAAGGTTTCAACCTGTCCCACACTTTCTGAAATTCACGCACCTGCTGCAATCCTTTGTCATAATGATAACATAGTTCATCCCATAAGATTCGTCCGTTCTTCATTTCATAATCCCAGGGCAGATGATGAAACCACAAAAGGTATATTTCAGGGCAAGTCTTCAGATCATTGAATTGAGAAGCGAGCGGCTCGTGATACTGGCTTACCGCATTGCTGCCGGCTCGTGTGCGATCAAAACCAATTCCGTTGGTATCCGCCTGATGATAATAAGGGGGAGTCCAATCCGCTCGTATTCCTTTCGGCGCAAACCAGGGACCGGGGCCATAATGATGGTTCGCTGCAAAAATGTGATGAAGTCCCAGAGGCATCATATAATTGACAGCCGCTTCCCGGCTCTGAAGCATCATTTGTTTGACAGGCAATAAAAAGTTTTCCTTCCAACCACCGTTTGCAGTATCTGGTTGGTTCGAAAATGTCAGTCTGATCCATTCTTCCGCAATTTCTTCACTTGTTAACTTGTTATTCCATGCTAAACGACCAAACGCATACCAATTCGCCTGAGCAAAATGATGCCCGCACCAGTTAACGTCAAGCCCGATGTTGGCGACGCCCGCGATGGCGGTGTATTTCTGAGGATAAACACTTCCATCGGTACAACGAGCAACAGTAGTTCCTTTGCCCTGCTGATACGTATCGCTGTTCAGGAATTCTTCCCACATCGGTGATAAGAACACCAGATGGATTGAGTGTCCCAAATACTCTTGCGTGATTTGAAGTTCCGCCATGACGGAGGTTTTCTTCAGGGCACCGAAAAGCGGATTGAAAGGCTCACGAGGCTGAAAGTCAACCGGTCCGTTTTTTACCTGAATAACGACATTATCACGAAACTGCCCGTCCAGCGGCATGAACTCTAAATAGGCTTGCCTGGCACGATCATTTGCACCCGGGTTGTAGACAAAAGCCCTCCACATCACAATGCCACCGTAGGGTTTTAGAGCATCTGCCAGCATGTTCGCACCGTCGGCATGGGTGCGACCAAAATCCTGAGGACCCGGCTGCCCTTCGCTGTTGGCTTTGACAAGGAAGCCACCGAAATCGGGGATCAGAGAATAGATTTCCGCAATTTTAGCTTGCCACCATTTGATTACTTCCTTGTCGAACGGATCTGATGATCTCAAACCGCCCAAGACCGCTGGCGAAGAAAAATTCACCGCTAAGTATATTCTCATTCCATACGGACGCAAGACATCTGCAATGGCTTTCACTTTTTTCAGAGTTTCTCCAGCCAGCATTCGGGGTGATGAGTTTACATTATTCAAAACAGCGCCGTTGATTCCTATTGAAGCATTTACCCGGGCATATTCCTGCCATAGAATTCTATCTTGCTCGGTAACAGTCAAAGACCCCTTTTCATCACGCCAGAATATTGAATGCCCGGCGTATCCGCGTTCAATTGTTCCATTCAGATTATCCCAGTGGTTCAGCAGGCGAAGTTCATAGGATGGATTGGAAATCAAAGCCTGCACAGGTTGCCCTGTTCTTTGACGACGCAGCAATTCATACACGCCATATAGAATCCCAAGATCCGTGTTAGCCTGCACACCGGAAGCGTTAAGTCTATAACCGTCGCCCTTTATTGATTTATCATACTGGACGGTTAATGCAACTTCCGCTCCGGGATTTCCCAACCAACCTTGTTCTAATTCTTGCCGGGCAATGTCTAATGTTGCAGACTGCTTTGAACAGACAATTCTCACCGGCTTAGCAGTTTGATCACGCAGCCATAATTGATGTCCATCTTCGGCTTTGAGTGAAATGAACAGAAAAAACGGTAATAATATTCTTGTCAGATTTTTCATATAATA
>CAZAKO010000049.1:0-13830 GCA_964485745.1 uncultured bacterium | reverse complement strand
ATTTTTTGGGATTTATCAGTGTCAAATAAAAACTTAATCAGTCTCTGGGTAGACGTTCCGGCCTTTTTTCCAAACCGACTTCACCGCAGAATATCCCAGATAATAGGGAATCCCCTGATAACGATCGAATTTCCAGATAACGAAGTCGGCTTGCTTACCGCTCTCTAAACTACCCAGCCGCTGCTCGACTTTTAAAGAGCGGGCGGCGTTAATTGTCGCTGCCTGGAGGGCTTCGAGCGGCGCGAGGTGCAATTTCAAACAGGCTAAAGTAATAACCAACGGCATAGATTGGGTCATGCAGCTGCCGGGATTAAAATCAGTCGCAATAGCTACCGGCAATCCCTTATCCCACATTTTGCGCGCTGGTGCATATTGTTCAGAGCCCAGAAAAAAGGTAGTTGCGGGAAGCAGAATCGGCACAATCTGCCCGGCAACTAACGCGTCAACGCCCTCATCCGTTATTACCGTCAGATGATCAGCTGAGATTGCACCCAATTCCATTGCCAGTTGAACTCCACCAATCGGTTTAAATTCATCGGCGTGAATCCGCAGACCCAAGCCCAGCGATTTCGCAGTTTCTAAAACCCGGCGTGACTCCTCAACCGAGAATACACCCGCTTCACAAAATACATCACAAAACTCGGCTAACCCCTCATCTACAACTTTCGGCAGCATTTCTCGAACCAGCAGATCAAGATAAGCCTCGTGATTGTGACGATATTCATCAGGATAGTCATGTGCTCCAAGAAAGGTACGGCTGATATCTAGCGGATGGTCATCAGCCAGTTCCTTTAGCAGCTGCAGTGACAGCAGTTCGCCAGCTGTGGTCAAACCATAGCCGCTCTTGGCTTCAATGGTTGTAGTCCCATAACTTAAAAAGTCATCCAATCGCTGTTTGACTTTACTTTTAAGATCAGGATATTTGACCGATTGCAGACTTCTAACACTGGCGCGAATACCACCACCGGCAGCGGCAATTTCCTGGTAACTCTTGCCCATGACCCGCATCTCAAATTCTAATTCTCGGGTTTCATTGAAAACCGGGTGGGTATGCGCATCTACAAAACCGGGCGTAACCAACCCGCCACCAGCATCAATGACCTCCAATTCAGATGATAATAAATCCTTGCCAAGAGTCTCTATCCCTTTCCGGGAAAACACCATTTCAACATCATGGAGAACCACCATTGATTGCTGCTGCGAATCATAGCTCACCAGCTCACCGATATTAGTCAGACATTTAGCCTTTTCCATTATCTCAAATTACCACATTCCGAACAAAAGCTAATAAAACTCACGCGGGCATCCAAGCATTGATTATCCCCTTGTGGATTTTAGCTGAAATTATTAAGCTGCCGGAGTGGATCAACTCCAACAACATTAACGATGATCAACTCCGGAGGAGAGCATGAATCAACCCAATATTGCTCAAGCCATGCAGATCAAACTTCCGGCAGAATTGCCGCCAAAACCAGAATTCATCCCGGGTATTCGGCGAGCACCAAATCGCGGTTTTAATCTGACACGGGACGATACCGTCCTGGCCGTAAAAAACGCCCTGCGCTATATTCCCCCGGAACTCCAGTCAACCTTAGCCCCCGAATTCCTGAATGAATTAAAGACTACGGGACGAATTTATGGCTATCGCTACCGCCCTGCGGGAAAAATCTGGGGCAAACCGGTTGACCAGTACCAGGGCATTTTAGCCGCCCGCGCGCTGCAAGTCAATATTGACAATAACTTGGATTTCGAAGTTGCCCTGTATCCTTACGAACTAGTGACCTACGGCGAAACGGGACAGGTCTGCCAGAACTGGATGCAATACCGTCTAATTAAAAAGTATTTAGAGAATCTGACCGAGCAGCAGACATTAGTCGTCAGTTCTGGTCACCCGGTTGGGCTTTTTCCCTCGCACCACTTGGCTCCGCGGGTCATCTCGACCAATGGCTTAATTGTTGGCGAATGGGACAACCGCGAGCATTTCAAAAAACTCGCTGCCCTGGGAGTTTCCAACTACGGTCAGATGACCGCCGGCGGCTGGATGTACATTGGACCACAGGGAATTGTTCACGGAACGTACCTTACCCTACTCAATGCCGGACGGAAATATTTGGGCATTCCCGCAGATCAAAATCTGAACGGAGTAACATTCGTCAGTTCCGGATTAGGTGGCATGTCGGGAGCACAGGCTAAAGCAACCGAGATTGCGGGCGGAATTGGCGTGATCGCCGAGGTTGACTATAGCCGCATCAAAACTCGTCATGCCCAAGGCTGGGTCAGCAAAGTTACCGATAACCTCGATCAGGTCGCAGTCTGGATGCAAGCATTCCAGCAAAACCGACAAGCGGTTTCGATTGCTTATTATGGCAATGTTGTCGACCTGCTGGAATATCTTGACCAAAACAATCTTTCGGCTCAATTAATTTCCGATCAGACCTCGTGCCATGCCGTTTATGAAGGCGGCTATACACCGGTTGGGCTTACCTTCGAAGAGGGGCGGGAATTGCTTAAATCCGCCCCCGAACAATTCCATAAAAAAGTTGACGAATCTTTGCGGCGCCATTTTCGGGTAATCCAAAATCTCACCCAAAAGGGGGCTCATTTCTGGGATTATGGCAATAGCTTTATGGCATCAATTTTTAATGCCGGTGTGCCCGCAATTGCCCGCAATGGAACCGATTCTTCCGCAGGATTTATCTGGCCCTCGTATGTCGAAGACATCATGGGACCGATTTGCTTCGATCGCGGCTTCGGACCATTCCGCTGGGTGTGTCTGAGTCGTAAAGACGAGGATTTGGCCAAAACCGATCAAGTTGCGCTGGCGTGCATTGATCCGAACAAGAGCTCCCTGCACCGCGACAATTATCATTGGATTGCCACCGCGGCTCAGAATAAACTGGTCGTTGGCACGAAATGCCGGATTCTCTACACCGACGAAGAAGGGCGGATTAAAACCGCCTTGAAATTCAATGCCATGGTGCGGAGCGGCACAATCGGTCCGGTCCTGCTGGGGCGCGACCATCACGATGTTTCCGGAACCGATTCGCCCTTCCGTGAAACAGCTAATATCTACGACGGCAGCCGGACTACAGCCGAGATGTCGGTCCAATGTTTCGGGGGAAATATTGCCCGGGGCATGACACTAGTGGTGCTTTCCAATGGTGGAGGGGTTGGTATTGGTCGGGCGATTAATGGCGGGTTTGGTCTTCTATTGGATGGAAAAAAAGCAACCGACAAAATTATCAAAAGCGCTCTTTCCTGGGATGTGATGGGCGGAATTGCCCGGCGCAGCTGGGCGCGCAATCCCAACGCCCTGGAAACCGCCACCGAATGGAATCGAATTCATCAAGAAGAAGGACAAATCACCTTGCCGTTTGTACCAGATGCTGGATTAGTCGAATCCTGTGTTGATGAAGCCTTAAAGAATTCTTGAAAATAGCTTTGAAAAAACCTGAATCGTGTTAAACTTTGCCCGGTATGATAATCCTGTAAAAATGAATTAATTCTAATAAAAAGGTGCTTGCCCAATGATTCCCAAATACTTTTTTATCACCAAAGGACAGGGACGGCATAAGGATCAGCTGCAGTCTTTCGAAATGGCGTTACGTAATGCCGGGATCCACATCTGTAATCTGGTTTCAGTATCCAGTATCCTGCCCCCGGGCTGTAAAAAAATCTCCCCTAAAAAGGGTAAAGAGATGCTCAAGCCCGGTCAGGTTACCTACACCGTTATGTCCAAAAACAGTACCAATGAACCGAATCGTTTACTTGCAGCCTCGGTAGGAATTGCGATTCCTTCCACTACGGATGCTTATGGCTACATTGCTGAGCACCACTCGTTCGGTCAAACCGATGAAGTTGCCGGAGATTATGCCGAAGATTTAGCCGCCACCATGCTGGCGACCACCCGCGGCATCGAATTTGATCCCAATACCGCCTGGGATGAACGCAAACAAATTTACCGGGGCAGCGGCTTAATCATCAAAACCACCAACATTACGCAATCCACTCAAGGCGATAAAAACGGCCGCTGGACCACCGTCCTGGCGGCGGTCGTATTCATTATGTAATTTTATTGAATCAGCACTATTCAAGGAACACTAAATAAAATGAAATCTCCCAACCGACAACGGCTGACCTCTCGGCTTGTTCTGTTAATTTTGATAGCATTTTATGCACTCATAGCCAACGATCCAACTCAATCGGTTGATTATCACTCACCAACCCCGGTTCCCGATCATATCATCCTTAATTTTAGTGATGATCCCACCAGTACCCAATCAGTTACCTGGCGGACCGATACCACGATTCACCCGGCTTATGCTGAAATTGTACCAGCTGACGCTTCACCAAACTTCGTCCGTTCCGCCAAACGCTTAACTGCGAAAACCGAATCTCTTGCTTTAGACCAGTATCGTGCCAACTATCATTCCGTGACCTTCACCGATTTGAATCCAAATTCGCCGTATCTTTATCGGGTTGGCTCCGGGAAACAATGGAGTGAGTGGTTTCAGTTTCGCACGGCTGCTAACCAACCGCAGCCTTTCAAACTGATTTATTTAGGCGATGGACAGGAAAGATTACTAGCCCACTGGTCACGGGCTCTCCGCGCGGCCTACGGTGCTGCTCCAGATGCCCGCTTCATTGTTCACGGTGGTGATCTGGTAGATCATGCCAAGGTTGCCTGGGAATGGGATGAATGGTTTGCTGCTGCCAGCTGGATTAATGCCTGCATCCCAATTGTCCCGGCAATTGGCAATCACGAATATTACGATGGAAACTGGGGGGTTAGGACCTTTTCTCCCTTCTGGCGCCCCCAATTCACCCTGCCCGAAAATGGGATTACCACACTTCCCGAAACGAATTATTACCTGGATTTCCAGGGATTACGAATCTTGGTATTGAATTCTAATGTTGAGATCGAAAAACAATCTGAATGGCTGAAAAAGGTACTCGAAAAAAATCCGAATCGCTGGACGATTGCAGTCTTTCATCACCCGATCTATTCGGGGTGCAGGGGTCGTGATAACAAAGAAATCCGGGACGCCTGGAATCCACTCTTTAGCCAATATCAGGTTGATATAGCTCTCACTGGTCATGATCACACCTACGCCCGCGGTCATAGTCCCGAACAAAAAAACCTGGGCGCTTCAGCCCGCACCGGACCGGTCTATGTGGTCTCGGTCAGCGGTCCGAAACTCTATCAGATAAATGAAAACCGCTGGATGGATCGCGCCGCCGAAAATACCCAGCTGTACCAGATAATCTCCATTGATAATAGCATCCTTGATTATAAGGCATATACGGTCATTGGTGAACTTTATGATGCCTTTCAAATTAAGATAAATAATAAGGGACGCAAGACCTTCGTGGACTTACAACCGCAAAACTTTCCCGAACGGACTTTTGAAAACACTCTGCCTGCTCCAAAGTAATTTATGTCAATTTCGTCGCCGATTAAATCACTCAGCCTGATCTGGATTGCGTTCGGCATTATGCTCCTTGGATTACTGAGCTCCTGTCCCGACAGAACTACCGGACCACAAGAACTAAAGATACCATTCAATATTAAACTGGAACTGGTCAATCCCGATACGATTCAGTTAAGCTGGGACTATTTCGACAATATTGACCAGGTCAACTTTCTAATTGATCGCCGGGAAGGCTCAGACTCCTGGGTATACAATTATGCCATCGTACCGGAAGAAATGCACTGCTTCACCGAACCATTAAAATTCAAATCCGATACCTTAGTAGCCTATCAACTCCGCGCCGCAACCCAAACCGACACCTCGGCTGAATCGGACGCGGTTGCCTGGTTCCCAAATGAAACTGCACCATCTAATATTGAACTCAAACAAATAGACCAGCAAAATTTAAGGCTGAGCTGGAATGATTGCAGTGTTGGCGAAGATTATTTTGTCATAGATAAAAAAATTGGCGGCGGCAAATGGCAGAATCAATATCAAATACTCGCTGAAAATACTACCGAATATATTGAGCCAGCCGGTAGTATGAGCGACTCAATCTTCTACCGGGTAGCAGCCGCAATTGGCATCAGCCAGTCGAATTATAGCCCGATAGCTGGAGTAAAAGTAACACCTCTGTCACTGGCAAATCTCTATTTCGGTACCGATCAATCCCTCGAGGTGATGACCTGGAACGCGCATAATTTTCCACGCAATGGCAATTCAACAATTTCCAGTATTGCTCAGTCAATCCGAGCCGTGGAGGTTGATATAATCGCGCTGCAAGAAATTAAAAGCTCGGACAGCTTCGCCCAACTCTTAGATTCGCTTCCAACATATAACGGATTTCGAGCCAATTCCGCCTATGAGAATTTAAATCTTGCTTTCCTTTATAATACTGGCACAATCACGGTTGACTCGATTTACGAGATTTTATCCCATGAAAGAAACGCCTTACCCCGTGCCCCACTCATTTTAGCGGGTAGGTGGAAAAATAACCCAATTGTGGTCATCAATAACCATTACAAAGCCTATGGTGATGGTCTGCTCGTAAAAGATGATCCAGATGACGAGGAATATCGCCGTTTCATGGCCAGTGAACTGCTGCGGGATTATATCCTGACCCACTTCAATGAGCAGAATGTCATCACCGTTGGCGATCTTAATGATGAGTTAACCGACTCGCAAAACAACAATGTTTTCCAGCCATTTTTGGATCAGCCCGTCAATTTCCAGTTCGCCGATATGAGTATCGCTACCGGCAGCAGCGCCAACTGGTCTTATCCAACCTGGCCCAGTCACATTGACCACCTTCTGATCAATGCCAAACTATTTGATGAACTCAACGATTCGCGCAGCCTTGCCCAGACCATTCTGATTGATAATTATTTCCCCGGTAACTGGAACAGTTATGTTATCACCATCTCTGATCACCGTCCGGTTGCCCTGAAACTATTCTTCCCAAATTAGCCGATTACTTCAATCAAATGACACTGACAAATTTCCAATTTAATTTCATCAAAGAATTGCGGATTGTAACCACATACAAAAACTTAACTCTAAAACATTTTTACCGCCAGATTGCACTCGATTCGAAAAAGGAGTTTTAGTGAAGAATCCACAGGCTTTAGATATGACCCGATTTTTAACAACAATCTATTGTACCCACTCTAAAAAAATATTTTTCAAAAAAAATAAAAATTTTTCTTGCAAATACGTTTAAGAGCTATAGATTTATTCCCAATGATTTTTTGAGTAGGTTTGATTCAAAAATCGCATCGAACCTTAACAATGGAAGGGTGACAAAAAAATGGAAGGGAACATTACGTTAGAAGAAACAGAAGACCCCCCCGGTACCGGGTTGGTAATCTCAGACCAACCTGAGTTACCGTTACCAGTCGCCCCCAAATTACCCAAATCTATCCTAGCCAAAAGCCCAACCAAGCCATTTTATGCCGATTTGAGCATTTCTCAGGCAAGCAATATTTTATTTAATGGCAAATGGAGAAAGGGAAAATTATCGGCGATAGATTTGGGTCAGGGGGAATTTACAATTGGTCCGCGAGCACGGCAATTTCGCCAGCAATTTTACCCTGAGATCACTAACGATCAATGGAATGACTGGCACTGGCAACTGCGCAACCGAATTATGGATTTAGCTCACTTGGAACGGATTATTCATCTTTCATCAGATGAACGTGATGCAATTCAAAGACATCGAAGCACCATGCCGGTCTCGATTACCCCGTATTATGCCAGTCTGATTGATCCTGAAAACCCGCTTCAGCCATTACGCCGAGCGGTAGTAATGGTCAAAAATGAATATGTCATATCGCCGGATGAATCTATTGATCCATTAAGCGAAGATGAGGATTCGCCGGTACCGGGCTTGGTGCATCGTTATCCGGACCGGGCACTGTTCCTGACTACCGGTTCTTGTGCAGTCCACTGCCGTTACTGCACCCGTTCGCGGTTAGTCGGAAACACGAAAGCCGAGCACCGTTTCAATATCGAAAATTGGGAAAAAGCTCTCACCTATCTCGAAAATCATCATGAGGTTCGGGATGTAATCCTGTCCGGCGGTGATCCCTTGACCTTAGGCAATTCCAGATTAGAGTGGCTGCTGCGGCGATTGCGTCGGATTCCGCACCTGGAAATCATCCGGATCGGAACAAAAATCCCGGTGGTCTTACCGCAACGCATAAACGGTTCTTTGCTGACGCTGCTGAAACAATTTCATCCACTTTGGATGAGTATTCACTTCACCCATCCGGACGAACTAACCCCGGAAACAGCCGAGGCTTGTAATCGCTTAGCCGATGCCGGAATCCCATTAGGCAGTCAAACCGTTTTACTCAAAGGTATTAACGACAATGTCGAAACCTGTAAACGACTCTTTCAAGGATTAATGAAAATCCGGGTAAAACCCTACTATCTCTATCAATGCGATCCCGTGCAGGGAACGGGTCATTTCCGAACAGCAGTCGAAAAAGGATTGGAAATCATTGCTGGTCTGAGAGGTCACACCTCCGGTTACGCCGTGCCCAACTTCGTCATTGATGCGCCTGGCGGCGGCGGCAAAATTCCCCTGTTACCAGAATATGTTATTGGTAGAGATAGCAATGATCTGCTTTTACGGAATTATGCTGGAAAAATCTATCGCTACCCAGATCCTGGCGGCAAAGTCGGTCAAAAAAAATCCATCTAATAATATAGCTCCGGAATACAGATGAAAATCGGGATCACTTACGATTTGCGACAGGACTATCTCAAAATGGGTTACTCTGAAGAAGAGACGGCCGAATTCGATAGCATTGCAACCATCGAAGCTATTGATAATACCCTCCAAAAACTGGGGCATCAGACCGACCGGATTGGGAACATCTGGAATCTGACTAAGTGCTTAGTGCAAGGCGAACGCTGGGATTTGGTTTTCAACATTGCCGAAGGTCTCCGTGGTATCGGGCGCGAAGCCCAGGTTCCGGCGCTACTGGATGCCTACAATATCCCTTATACTTTTTCCGATCCACTGGTGTTGGCTCTGACCCTTCATAAAGGCATGACTAAAAGAGTGCTACGTGATTTGGGAATCCCAACCCCCGATTTCGCTGAAATTCATTCCCTTGCTGATTTAGTTCAGCTAAAACTCGCTTACCCGTTATTCGCCAAACCAATTGCCGAAGGCACTGGTAAGGGAATCTCGGCTCAATCTATTATTCACTCTGACGCCGAACTCAAACGAACTTGTCAACGGTTGTTAAACGATTTCCATCAGCCTGTACTGTTAGAAACCTTCCTGCCTGGGCGGGAATTCACGGTGGGGATTGTCGGCACCGGAAAAAAGTCCCGCTCGGTCGGAGTTGTGGATGTAATTCTTAAGAGTGAGGCCGAGCCAGGTGCTTACTCCTACATTAATAAAGAATATTATGAAAAACTGGTTGAATACCAGCGGGTCGAGGATGAATTAGCCCTGACCGCAGTAGAAACCGCTCTGGCTGCCTGGCGTGGTCTGGATTGCCGGGATGCCGGTCGGGTCGATTTGCGTACCGATGTGAATGGGATTCCCAATATTATGGAGATTAATCCCCTGGCTGGAATAAATCCAATCAGGTCTGATTTGCCGATCATTTGCTATCAATACGGAATTTCTTACGAACAATTGTTGGGAATGATACTCGATAGCGCCGGCGAGCGAATTCAAAATCCAACTATTAGTTGACACCAAAATGAAAGTCGCGATCCTGTATAACGATGTCAGCAGTACCAGCAGCGCTGATGATCTGGATGTCTTAGCCCAGGTAAATTATGTTGCCGATACCCTGAAAAATCTGCGGCATGAGCCAGTCGCCGTACCGGTTACTTTAAACCTGTCCCAAGTAGTTGATTCGTTACGGAAATTGCAGCCCGGATTGGTATTCAACCTGGTCGAGTCTATCGCCGGCAGTGAAAAATTTCTGCATTTCGCCCCGGCTTTACTTGATTACCTGAAGATCCCCTACTCCGGCAACGGTACCCACGCTTTGTATCTCACTACCAATAAAATTTTCACCAAGCAAAAATTACAGTCCGCCAAACTGCCCACTCCACCCTGGCAAACACTCAATGAAGTTATGGTAAGTGGCATCTCCTTCCAGCCACCTTATATCATCAAACCAGTGAGCGATGATGCCTCGGTGGGAATCAGTTCCGACTCGGTGATCTTCTCTGCTGATAATCTGGTAGAAATACTGGAGCAAAATTCGGCTCGTTATGGCGAGTGTTTCGCGGAAGCCTATATTGCGGGTCGCGAATTCAATCTTTCGCTGTTAGCCAATGCCTCTCAACCGGAAGTATTGCCGCCAGCCGAAATCAGGTTTATCAATTTTCCGGCAGCCCGACCGCAGATTGTGGATTACAAAGCCAAATGGGAGGAGGAATCCTTCGAATATCGCAATACGGTGCGCAGTTTCGACTTCGACCATGCCGATAAACCATTATTAGCGAAATTGTCAGCAATAGCTTTTCGCTGCTGGGAGGTGTTTGGACTGTGCGGCTATGCCCGAGTAGATTTTCGGGTTGATGAGCAAAACAATATCTGGATATTGGAAATCAATGCCAATCCCTGTATCTCACCTGACAGTGGCTTTGTGGCTGCCGCGCAAAAAGCCGGGATTGAATTCGAACAAGTAGTAGCTCGAATCATACAGGATGCTAAAAAAATAACGGGGTAATAATCAATGAAAAACAATCCTATCGTCTGGCGGAAAACTGTTTTAAAAACAGATGAAAAAAATGTCCGGGATATCGTCGAATCCACCGGCTTTTTCAATCCCGAAGAGGTCGAAATAGCCGTCGAGTTGGTTACCGAACGCCTGCAAAAGGGGATTGTTAGCGGGTATCACTTCATTTTCGCCGAAATAACTGGTCAAACCATCGGCTATGCCTGCTTCGGACCGATCCCGGCGACCCAATCCAGCTATGACCTGTACTGGATTGCAGTGCACAACGATTATCGCGGCGCCGGCATCGGTAAACAGCTGATAAATCTCAGCGAAAAAACGATTGCTGAGATGGGCGGCAAGCAGATTTATATCGAAACCTCCGGCAGGGAGCAGTATCAGCCGACCCGGGCTTTTTACCTCGCCTGTAATTATGATGAAGCCGCGGTCTTAAATGATTTCTATGCTCCGGGCGACGCCAAGTATATTTACGTTAAAAGTCTTTAAAACATCTCTCTCACTTATTGGTACTCTTCCTGAAATAATCTAACGAAGCAATTGATTAAGTAAATTGTCAGCATTATCTTTCAGCATCATTCCAGGAGTACACTATGAATATCGTCATTCTGGATGGTTTCACTCTTAATCCTGGTGACCTGAGCTGGGCTGAACTGCAGCAGCTGAGCACCTGCCGGATTTATGACCGGACTCCTGCAGCAAAGGTCATCGAGCGGGCAAAAGAGGCTGAGATTTTAATTATCAATAAAATAATCATTGGCAAGCATGAGATCGCTCAACTGCCTAAATTGCTATACATCGGTCTCTGTTCCACCGGCTATAATGTGGTGGACATCGCGGCTGCCGCTCATAAAAAAATCACGGTGACCAACGTTCCGGCTTATGGCACTAATTCGGTTGCCCAGATGGTTTTTGCGCACCTTTTAAATCTATGTCAGCATGTCAGCGAACATTCGGACTCGGTCAAACGGGGCGACTGGACAAACGCTCCTGACTTCTGTTACTGGAATTCCCCACTAATCGAGTTAGACGGGTTAATTATCGGGATCATCGGCATGGGACAGATTGGTCAGGCAGTTGCCCGGATTGCCCGACAGTTTGGAATGAAAATTATCTATCACGATTCCAGAATATTACCAGATGTTGATAAAAATTATCGCAGCGTTGACCTCGATACAATCTTCCGGGAAAGCGACGTCGTCACCCTGCATTGCCCGCTGACATCGGAAACCAGTCAGCTGATCAACTCCGAACGACTATCCCTGATGAAATCCTCTGCTTTTCTGATCAATACCAGTCGCGGTCAGCTAATTGACGAACACGCCCTTGCCGAGGCACTCAATCGGGGAAGAATCGCCGGTGCCGGGTTGGATGTCCTGACAACCGAACCGCCCCGCCCGGACAATCCACTGCTCACCGCGAAAAATTGCTACATCACCCCCCATATCGCCTGGGCAACCCGCGCCGCCCGTCAGCGGTTGATGGACGCCGTCGTCAATAATTTGCGAGCTTTTCTGGCCGGCAAGCCGGTTAATTTGGTCAGCTGAGAATGGCATCCAATCCCTGAATGGTGATTAGAGAGCATTTTACCATTAATCATTTAATCGAAAACAAATTCGAAACAGAAATTGACCCATATCCTGTGGTCATTTAATACTACTTCAGCAGCATACATTTTTGAATAACGCGCTGCTCGCCAGCTTGCAGACTGAGGAAGTAAACTCCCGATGGCAGGTTGCCACTTGACCAGATATAATGATAATCTCCGGCAGACTGGCGACCGGAAAACAGGTTTTCCACTAAACGTCCATTGAGGTCGTAGACACTGAGCTGGATATTATCGGTTTTAATCAGATGATATTTCAAAGTAGTAGAGGAATTGAAGGGATTGGGAAAATTGGTCAGAGTTAGAGCATAAAGATCAGGTCGTGAATGATCGGGCTGGATGCCGGAAGCGGGATACTGGATACCATTGACCCGGGCAAAATTGAGAATCTGGCGAGCGTCACAAACGCTCAAATACACTTCCTCAATTAATCCAACATCTCGGGCAAAAACTCGGTAATAATCTCCATCAACTATATTTTTCCAACAATAATATAAAATAAATCTGTCAGAGAAAACGCCAGCCGGAACCGTTTGGGGATCAGAACTTCTGGATGAACGAATTAGCAGGGTATCCCTAAATATTCCATCATCATTAAAACAGATCATAATCGAGTCATGGACATCTAAAGCCAAGTGATATAAGACGGTATCTTTACCGTCCTTATATAATAAAAGATTCCCAAGTGAATCATAACGGACATATCGTTCACCTAATCTGTAGTACTGTTTATCGTTAATAACAGTAACCTCACTAATCGAATCGGAAGTGAAATTACTTTGCCAGTTATAGTGATATTTCCAGACATTCCCAACCTGCAACGGGAAATAGCTTTGGTAGAATTCCGGATCGCGCTGCAAAACGAGATTGAGCTCAATCGTACTATCCGGCCAGATTTGTAAAGAAACATCCCGAGTTTCATAACCATCTTTTGATATAGATAGAAGCCATTTTGTCGCCAGTGCACTTGCACTAAACTCACCATTCTTATCGGTTGTCGCACTAATTAACGGTTTGTAAAATTCGAAACTCGGACTTTCAATGGTTACTTCCGAAATTGGTTTGCCATCAGGATCAGTAACAACTCCACGTACTATACCGGATGTTCCCTCGGTATCATTAGGTCGCCCTATGGTTGGAGAACTGTCCAAATAGTATTTTGGTCTAATCGGCGAATCAACAATCTGAGCACAAATTGATTCTCCCGGACGCGGGGCAGCGATATAACCATGGTTACCATAAATTAGCTCATCAAACCAATAGTATCTGTCATCAATCTTATAACCAGCTCGCAACTCATCCCCAGATGGATCTAACGTAAAAGCCGATTCAATTTTTTTAAAATCAATGATTAAAAAAACCGAATCAGAACTAAGAGTATCAAGCACCATAATGGTATCGGAACCAGATTGTAAAAAAAAGTAACATACGCTCAGAGGATCATCAGATACATGAAATCCCAGGTTATTAAGTTCAATTATCCAGCCGTCATTGGTAAACAGCAGCTCGTTGAGTAAATTCTCGGCGACCGGATTCGCCA
>CAZAKO010000048.1:6634-13928 GCA_964485745.1 uncultured bacterium | reverse complement strand
ATAGAGCAGTTTTCTTCAATGCCTGATATAGGTCCAGTTCTTAATTATTATTATTCAATAGCTAATTACCGCTACACAGAAAATCACACTTTTCAAGATTCTGTTCCAACGGGAATTCATTATGTTGAGGGAGCGGCTACTTTTAAAAATAATACCGTTTTATATGGTACTATAATTGCCACCGAAAAGGTCAAACTATTGGGTACAGTTACGATCATTGCCCAGAAAGTACCACCCGATTCCACCAGTTATTATCCCGCGATCATTGCCGGTGATACTGCTATGACCGACGTAGATATTCATATTAATCCCCAGGTCACAATTTTCGGTGCGGTGTATGCAACTGGTGAGATTTTTATAATGGGAGTGGTATCTGGTCCGTTGATAGCGCCCAGAATTAAGTTACGGGGACCAAACGAAATGGATGATCAGAACGATCCCTGTTTATATTCAATTCCCCCTGGATTTGACCTGGTTGAGACTGCAAGTTCACGAAAAATAATCGTTAAAGGCAGCTGGCAAAAAGTTGGGTACATGTAATGATTTTCAGCAAAAAGGAAATTTGGTTTGTGGATATTGGATCAAGTCGCTTGAAAATAATGAGTATGCGATCTCATCCTAAGCCAGTGATTAAGAAACTGGCTTTGATTGATTACTATCAAACTGGATTAGTCAGTCGTCCTGAAGATTTATCGGCAAATATTATTGTCCAAATTCTTAAGGATACGATGCGTGCCCTGAAATGTAATGTTCATCTTATGCGCGCAATCCTCTCCAGTCCGGGTACCATTGTTAGAACGTTAGAAATACCACTTGTTTCGGAAGACGATTTAAAATCGGTAATTCGCTATAATATATCGGGATTAGTGCCTTATTCGGCTGAAACTGCCGAGTTTGACTATACAATTTGGCAGACTGACCATGAGAACAAAGTTCAGACGGTCATTGTCAGCATTGTCCCGCCGGAAGAGATTAATCAATTGACCGAAATTTTAAACCGAGTCAATCTTGAGCCAATTTTACTCAATATGGATTTATTGGCGATTTACAATGGTTGTGCATTATTCAAGGATTGGGATGACCAGACGATGGCATTTGTCCATATTGGAGCGCGGCGGACCCAGATAATCTATTTTACTCCGGATAAGCCACCATTTTTCCATGTCATTAATAACGGTGCCGATGACATTACCAATGATATTGCCAAGACTTTCCAGACGAGTTATCTCAATGCCGAAGAATTAAAAATAACCCAGAAGCCGTCTAAAAGTGCAAAACCGGTTGAAAGAAGCAGTGTTTTCAATCGTTTCTGTCAAAGGCTTGTTTCCCAAATCACGGCAGCTTTACATGACATCGAAATTAGTCGTCAGCTCCAAACAACAACCGCTCCGCTAAAGCGGATTATCCTTACCGGAGGAGGAGCCCCCACCCGGGAATTAGCTTTTTTATTGGCACAACAAATGTTAGTACCGGTAAAAATGTGGAATCCATTCATATCACCGGATGTTGAGATTGCCGTCCCGGAGCTAAATCAATCCTGGGGCTGGCATTTTTTACCGACTTTAGGTTTAGCCTGTCAGGAAGGATTATGCGCTTAATTGGTCATAATCTGCTCCGTAATGCGGCGATCAAGCGGGAGCAGCGCCGCTGGCGGGTTCTAATGGTTTTGATCTATTTACTTGTCATCGTGATATCGGGAGCTACCATTGCCTATATCTATTCCACTAATCTTTACATTGCCAGATTGTACGAACACGAAATCCAAAAAATTCAGTCTGACCTTGAGCTGCTTCAGCCCAAAATTGATCAGGTCGAGAAACTATATAAAGAACGTACTAATCTACGCAATCAAATCAATCTATTTCAGCAGCGGCGCAATCGCTCTGAATTCTGGTTACCCAAATTACATGATTGTGCCGCACTCCTTCCCGATCGGATGTATTTAGAAGGAATCGCGTTGAATATAAATACCCGTGCTGGTCAGGAAATTTTACAATTGAAGGGAACTCTGCCGCTTGATCCGGTAAAACAAGATATGACAGTTCTATATGATTTTAAAAAGTCGCTGGAAAATAGTAGCTCCTTTATGTATGGATTAGCAAAGATTGAAATTTTGCAGAATCGTATTTTTCGTAAAGGAAATGACCAGAATATGACCTTTACTATCGGAGTTTTTGAACAATGAAGTCGCGGTCACCTTTTAGCATTCCGCCAAATACATTCCGGATTCCGATTGTGCTGATTGCAATTCTGGGCTACTCGCTGCTCTTAGTTGCCAGTAACTTTTTTATCATTAAGCCCCAGATGAAGCGGTTTGAGGAACTCAAGCAGCGGCAGACCTTACTCAGTGAAACTTATTTACAATTAAGAACGACCGATATCGAAAAAATTCTTCAAACCTTAAGGAAAGAAACAACTTATAACGAGACTGTGCGGCAGAATTTTGCCCAGCGCTGCCTTGCACCGATTGAGCTCACTAATATTCTCAATGATCTCAATCGAATAGCAATCGTTAGCGAAATGAAGGTGCTCTCAATTGATCCACTTCCCAATCAAAAACATCCAATCTCACCCTATCTCAAAAAACCGATTAGTATGCGTCTTGCGGGTAATTATAATCAATTTTTAAAACTGCTCTACAACATCAGCCAGACCAGCTACTGGTTATTGCTTGATAATTTTACTATAAGTCCCCAGGATGCCCAACAGCAGGTTGTAAATTTAACCCTGTATATTGTAATGGAATAGAGGATGGCGAAAAAGAAATCTAAATTGATTTTATTGATAAGCCTCTTGCTAATGATGTTGGTTTTATGGGTGCGGATGTTACTCCCCACAAATAAAAACAATACTCCTAAATCTCAGCTTGAACCCAAAACCAATCTTGAGACAATTCGCCAGTTTGAAACGGTCATCCAGAAATTTTTGAGTGCCGATACCACCAACATATTTGAGCGCGATACCAGTTGGGTCAAAAATCAATCTCCGGAACCGTTGCGGGATCCTTTCTTGCCTTATCGTGAAACTCCGCCACCCATTGCGAAAAATGTAGCAAAAGCTGCCACAACTCCTAAAGAGAAGCAAATAACGCATCCCCAACCGACTTTTAAGCTAGATGGGATTATCTATGATAGGAAACGTCCTCAGGCGATTATTAATTCCGAAATTTGGAGTGTAGGTGATACAATTGAGGGATTCCGGATTACTAAAATTACTCCGGAGGCAGTCCAGATTGCCGGTCCGCAAAAAAATATATATCTCCAAATTCCTGAATATGAAAGAGGTAAACGATGAACCGTGGAAGAAAAATACAAATTTTATCTTTATCAATCTTGTTAGTCATCCTTTATAGTGTGGCGTTTTCTCAACCCGAAAATATTCCACCGTTAGTTACGATTAATCTAAGAGATGTGCCTTGCAGCCATGTTTTGAAGGTGCTTGGGGAAAAGACCGGTCTGAAGTTTGTCGCTGATCCGGAAATCCAGGACAGACGGATTTCCGTAAATCTGACTAATGTTACCGCTGAAGATGCGATTAATGCCATTTTGAGTGCTAATAGTCTGGGCTACCGCCAATTGGAAGGGATGGATATCTATTTTGTTGGTGATATTCGTAAGATTCAGCGCGAGACGAATGTTAAAAGCATTCGCTGCCAGTTTGCCGATGCAACGGAATTGCAGGGGATCCTGAATCGGATTGTCACCCCCGGCGTGGGAGTTGTGGTGGCGGAACAGCGGACCAATACCCTAATTTTACGTGACAATCCGGAGACTATTAACCGGCTTGAAGAATTGCTGAAAACCCTCGATGCACCCACACCCCAGATTTACATTCAAGCTGCAATCGCTGAAATCTCGCTGACCAAAGATAATGCTACCGGCATCGAATGGCTTTGGAAAAATCCCAATTTTTACGATACGGATACTCGTGCTGCTACTCGTTTTGACCTGCGCCAAACAGCGCAAAATCCGAATTACTTCGATAATGCCGGTGAGAGTATTGGTAAGGGTTTACCGATTGGTATGGGACTCGGTATCGGCGTTCTGACTAAACGTTTCGATGCGGTTCTGCATGCCCTGACCGTTGAAAAAGATGTCAATATTCTATCCCGTCCATATTTAGTCACCTTGGATAACAAAGAAGCGGTAATTGAAGTTGGCGATCAAATTCCTTATAAAGTTCTCAATCAATACGGGATTACTTCGTATGAGTTCAAAGCTGCGACAATTAGATTAAAAGTTAGAGCTCATATCAATAATGATCAGACGATTACCATCGAAGTGACTCCGAATGCCGATTTTGAAAATGGTCAAACTCCTGATGGCATTCCAATCATTGCCAAACGAATGGCTAATACCACCATCATCATCCGTAACCAGGAAACTATTGTAATTGGTGGTTTGATGCGTGAGACCAAGGGCAAGACCATTAGTCGTGTTCCATTATTAGGGTCAATTCCCCTGATCGGTACGCTTTTCAAGAATAGAAGTGATCAGAAGGTGAAAACCGAATTGGTTGTATTTATTAACCCGACTATCGTAACTGACCAATTTACGAAGACTCAGCTGCAGCCGGAGAATGTCCTTTCGGAACAAGGACTTAAAAAAATCGGTAATTTAAAGCCGATTGAGCCCTAATTATTTAAGGAGGAGTGCTATGAGCATTGCCCGTAAAATCAAAATTATGGTTGTTGATGATGATGATAACATCTTAGAGGTCTTCCGGGATATTTTTATTGATTCTCAGTTCGAAGTTTTTACGGCGCTGGATGGACCGGCTGCAATAGCTGAGTTTCAGCACCAGAAATATGATTTGGCGTTCATTGATATTTTGATGCCGGGTATGAATGGGCTGGAGGTATTACAAGCCTTACTTAAAATAAATTCGGATTTCGTAGCCATTATGATCTCAGGTTTCCGGGATGAGACCAAACTTGAGGAAGCACTGAAAATTGGCGCTAAATATTATCTATATAAGCCCTTTGATGTTCATGATATCTTTGCGATTGCCCTGAAATGCTTGAAGCATTTAGGCCTTCAGGACAAGATCGAGCCGATTTTTTAACAGCTGAAAAGCTGGTAAATTGTCGAGCATTAAATCAGTTTTTAAATAAACAATTATATTTCTTCAGACAAACATTTGATCGAGCTCTGCAATGTTTTATAAACTTTTTTATTCGAATTTTATAAATTAGCCACTGAATGAAAGAGTTATTAGAGCAATATCTGCAAGACCTTTCAATTACCGCACAGCGGGGTGATGCCCGCGAGGAGAGTTATTACGCGCATCTCAGCGCCCTTATTAAACGATATTCCGAACGAAAAAACCTTAAAAAGATAGATATCACTATTCTGCCAAAGAAAACCGAAGCCGGTAATCCCGACTTGCGAATCTGGGATGGTAGATATCATATCACCGGCTACATCGAAGCGAAAGATCCCAGTGTAACCAATCTGGACTACATTGAAGATACCGAACAATTAAAACGCTATCTGTCTACCTTTCCTAATGTAATCTTAACCAACTTTTATGAATTCCGGCTTTATCGCGATGGTAAACCTCTCTTGCAGGCAATGATTGGGCGTCCTATTCTTGCTAAAAAATTGCATTTAGCACCGCCGGTAGAAAATATTGACAAATTCCAGGAACTGTTCGATTTATTCTTTTCTTTCGCACTCCCAAAAGTCCAGAATGCCCGTTCGCTGGCAGTTGAACTGGCCAAGCGAACCCGCTTCCTGCGGGATGAAGTTATTTCAGTTGAGATGGCAGCGAGTGAAAACACAGGTCACAGACAAATTCTCGGTTTTTATGAAGCTTTCAAGAAATATTTAATTGCTACTTTAACTGCCCCGCAATTTGCCGATCTTTACGCTCAAACAATTACTTATGGTCTTTTCGCTGCACGCACTAGAGCTCCGCGTGGCAGTGAGTTTAACCGAAAGCTGGCATTCGATTTTATTCCCCAGACTATCGGCATTTTGCGGGATGTCTTTCGCTTCATCTCACTCGAAGAGCCGCCCCAATCGCTGGAAGTGATAGTTGACGATATTGCCGAAATTTTAAACGTCACGGATGTCAATCAAATCCTTTATGAATATCATAACACCGGTCGCGGGCGTGACCCAATTGTTCATTTTTATGAAACTTTTCTATCTACCTATGATCCGGAAATCCGTGAGCGTCGCGGAGTTTATTACACGCCCGAACCAGTTGTTAGTTATATTGTCAAATCCGTTCATTCGATCTTAAAATCTCATTTTGGACTAGCTGATGGGCTAGCTAATAATGAAGTTAAATTACTCGATCCGGCGGGAGGGACGCTGACCTTTCCGGCTGAAGCCGTAAGGTTAGCGGCAGAAGAGTTCAAAGTCAAATATGGTGAGGGGGCGCTGCAGCAGTGGATTAAAAAACACATTTTAAATGACTTCTATGCGTTTGAATTGATGATGGCACCCTATGCCGTTGGTCATCTAAAAATGGGCTTTGTCTTTGATGAAATCGGCTACCAAATGGCTCATGATGAACGCTTCCAGCTCTACTTAACTAACACGCTTGAGATGGAAGAAATTGCCCAGATTAATATTCCCGGTCTGAGTTCCCTGAGTGAAGAGAGTCATCTTGCGGGTATGGTGAAAAAGGAGCAGCCAATTCTGGTGATTATTGGCAATCCGCCTTATAGCGGGATTTCGGCTAATATCAACGAATGGACTGAAAAGTTGCTCAAAGAAGACCTTGACGGCTGCCAGAGTTATTACAAAGTTGATGATCGACCACTTAGAGAGAAAAATCCTAAATGGTTGCAGGACGATTATGTCAAATTCCTGCGGTTTGCCCAATGGAAAATCCAGCAGGCTAACTATGGCATTGTAGGTATGATTACCAACCACAGTTACTTAGATAATCCGACTTTTCGCGGCATGCGCCAGAGTTTAATGAAAACATTTGATGAGATTTTTATTCTTGATTTACACGGCAATAGTTTAAAAAAAGAAACAACTCCCGCAGGCGGCAAGGATGAAAATGTGTTCGATATTCGCCAAGGTGTAGCAATAGCTTTATTTGTGAAAAATAAAAAGCAACGGAAATCTCAGGTGTATCACAACGATGTGTTTGGATTACGGGAAGAAAAATATAAATGGTTAAAAACAAATAGTTTTTCGAAGGAAATATATACGAGAATTAGTCCTCAAAGTCCCTATTATTTCTTCGTGAAAAGGGACACGGGAAAAATTAAAAAATATCAAAAATGGCAAAAGGTAAATGAAATATTTCCAGTAAATAGTGTGGGTGTGGT
>CAZAKO010000048.1:2504-6534 GCA_964485745.1 uncultured bacterium | reverse complement strand
ACATGCTCGAAGAAAATCAAGGTTTATCTCTTTGCCGACAAGTCAAAGCAAGTCCTGTATGGCGACACTGTCTGATTGCTGACAGGATTATTGAAAGTTCATTTGTATCGAATAAGACAAGTGAAATTACTTACCTTTTTCCTTTATATATTTATCCTGAAAAAAGCAAAAAAGACAATCCCGGTCACGGTTTTACCACGATGATGATTTTTGAACCAGGCGAAAAATATGGCCGCAAACCGAACATTTCGTCAATAATCTTTTCCAGGCTGGAAGAGAATTATAAGAAAAGACTGTTGCCGGAGGAAATTTTCTATTACGTCTACGGAATTTTATACAGTAATATTTATCGTACAACTTACAGTGAGTTTTTAAAGATTGATTTTCCCCGGGTGCCGTTTACCGTGGATTATAAAATATTTAAGCAAATCGGAAAGTTGGGCAAAGAGCTTGCTGACCTGCATTTGCTGAAAAGTCCCTTGCTTGATCCACCGATAGCTAAATATCGAGGTACCAGTGATAATGACCGAATTGAAAAAGTCACATACAATCTCGAGCAGCAGCGGATTTACATCAACGCTGAGAAATGTTTTGAAGGAGTTTCTCCCGAGGTCTGGAATTATCCCATTGGCGGCTATCAGGTTTTGCAGAAATACCTCAAAGACCGCAAGGGTCGCATCATGGACGATGCTCCGCATTTCTGTCGAATCGTAACGGCTTTGAGTAAGACGATTGATATTCAGGCAAAGATTGAAGAAGTTTATCCCGCGGTGGAAAAAGAATTAGTGCAAACTTAAAAAAGAGATAGCTCATATTTTTCACCAATTTTGATTTCAATCAAGTTTATAAACTGCAATTAATACTTATAGAAGGGGAAGCTATCTGATGAAATCCTTACTGATTGCCTTAATTTTGATTAGTCAAATTATGAAATCACAAACCCTGCTAACCTCGAATCGGCAAGATGCCTTTCCCTTAGTTAATGAAGGGAAAACGGCCGAATTATATTTTGACCAGAACGACTTTACGGTAGTGAGCATTGCCGCAAAACACCTTGCGCAAGATATTTACAGCGTTACCGGTAAGTTGCCTAAGATTACTTCTTCCAGTCAAAAGTTGAGTGACCATTCGGTGATAATTGGAACAATTGGGAAATCAAAATTGGTTGATCAGTTAATCCAAGAAAAAAAGATTGATACCGCAAAAATAGCAGGGAGATGGGAAACTTATAGTATTCAAGTGGTTGATAATCCATTAAAGGATGTTAAACAAGCGCTGGTGATTATTGGCAGCGACCGGCGCGGAACTGCCTATGGTGTGTTTGAATTATCCGAGCAGATCGGCATGTCCCCCTGGTATTGGTGGGCGGATGTGCCACCAAAACAGAAAGAAAATATTTTTATAAAGGAGGGCGTGTTTAAGTTTGGTCCGCCGGCAGTCAAATATCGGGGCATTTTTATCAATGATGAAGATTGGGGATTGAAACCCTGGGCTGCCGAGACTTTTGATCCTGAGCGGAGGGATATAGGACCAAAAACTTATACTAAGGTATTCGAACTTTTATTGAGATTGAAAGCGAACTATTTATGGCCGGCAATGCATGAATGCACTATCGCATTTAATCAGATTCCCGAGAACAAAATTGTCGCCGACAGTTTTGCGATTGTAATGGGCTCGGCACACTGTGAGCCGCTGCTTTTTAACAATGCAACTGAATGGGATACAAAGACAATGGGGGAGTGGAATTATCAGAACAACAAGCCAAATATTTATCGTGTTTTAGATCAACGGGTAAAGGAGAATGGAATCTATGAAAATGTCTATACCATTGCCATGCGTGGGATTCATGACCGGGCAATGTTAGGTTCACTCACAATGGCTGAAAGAATCAGAGTTCTGGAAAACGCGATTGCCGATCAGCGCACAATCCTGACCAACAATATTGATAAAAGGATTGAGGAAATTCCCCAAATTTTTATTCCCTATAAGGAAGTGCTGGAGATTTATGAAAGTGGATTCAATCTGCCCGATGATATTACAATTGTCTGGCCCGACGATAATTACGGTTATATTAAACGCTTAAGTAACCATGAAGAACAAAACCGCAGCGGACGCTCAGGTGTGTATTATCATATTCAATATTTAGGCATTCCACATGAATATCTTTGGTTGAATACCACCCCGCCGGCACTGATTTATGAGGAGATGAAAAAAGCCTACGATACCGGTGCTGACCGGCTTTGGGTGGTTAATGTTGGTGATATTAAGCCGGCTGAATACGGCATCGAATTTTTCCTCGATTTAGCCTGGAATATTAATCTGGTTGATTATCAGACAACCAATCAACACCTTGAAGAATGGTTAGGTTATATTTTTGGAATGGAGTATAAAAACGAACTTACCAAAATCATGCAAACCTATTACCATCTTGGTTTTATCCGCAAACCGGAATATATGGGTTGGGGATATATTTGGGATACCAATTTTCGGAAACAGAAAAAAACGTATGACACCGAATTCTCCTTTGCTAATTATCATGAGGCTGATAGACGGATGGAGGAATACGGTAAAATTAGTCGCCAGGCAAATGCGATTTACCATAAAATAGAACCGAAATTAAAACCTGCCTTTTACCAGCTTGTTTATTATCCGGTAGTAGCGTCTGACCTGATGAATAAAAAAATATTGATTACCCAGAAAAACCACTGGTATGCCCGACAGGGAAGAAGTAAAACCAATAACCTCTCCCAGCTGGTCAAAACTTACTATGACAGCCTGTGGACAATTACTGACGAATACAATCGGCTGTTAAATGGAAAGTGGGATAAGATGATGACCGTTGCGCAAGGACGGGATGCGGTCTATTATAAAATGCCAGGTCTGGATACTATTCAAGTGCAAAGTGGTGCAAAACCGACGGTTTTTGTCGAACAGGAAACCAATCAAACCGGCGTAAATCATTACCATTTATTACCTTGTTTCAATCCTTATTATGATCGTAGTTATTTCATTGATATTTATAATAAGGGTGATCAACCTTTTAACTGGGAAGCTATTCCCGATCAAAAATGGATCCGGCTAAGTCAAGCTAAAGGAAAAGTAATTGAAGAAGATCGAATCTGGGTTTCGGTAGATTGGAATGCGGCTCCTAAAGGAAACGATTTAAAGGGTAAAATTAGGATTAAAGCAGCGGATCAAATTGAGGAGGTTTTTATTAGCGCCATCAATCCGGCAAATCCACGAAAAGACGATTTGAAAGGACTATTTGTCGAAGATAATGGTTATATTGTTATCTCGGCTAACCATTTTCACCAGAAAAAAGAAGATGAAAGAATTAAGTTTGTCGAGATCCCCAATTTAGGAGTAACCGGTACCTGTATGATCAGTATTCCGCCTACGGCGCCATCGTATGAATCGTATGACGGCACTCAGCCTTATTTAGAATATGAGTTTTATACTCAGCAGACTGGAAAGTTTGAAATCGTTACTTTCACCTTACCGACTTTTCCAATTAATAAACAAGCCAATACCCGCTATGGGATTTCCATAGACGATGAACTACCTCAAGTTGGTGAAGCCGGAACTTATGACGAATGGAAGGGGAAATGGGCCGAAAATGTGTTACGCAATGCGAGTGTCAATCGTTCGATTCACAGTATCAGTCAACCGGGTAAACATTCCTTAAAACTTTGGGTAATTGATCCCGGAGTTGTGCTGCAAAAAATTATGATCAATTGCGGTGGATTGAAGTCTTCGTACACCGGACCGGATGAAACTAAATTCTAATAAATTTTTCAATTGGAGTGCACTAACAGTATTAGTGCACTCCGCAGTTGAGCATGGAGTACATCAACAGTATTGATGCATTCTGAAGTTAAGACGAATTTCTCGCTAACTTGTAAATAATCTATTTTAATTGATATATAACGTTGTTTTGCCTACATTTTCCTTGGTGAAAAGTGAATCCTCATCCTAATTGTAAAATTAATCCGATACACTAAATGCAGGAGAAAAACATGAGTGAAAAGTT
>CAZAKO010000048.1:0-2404 GCA_964485745.1 uncultured bacterium | reverse complement strand
GGCGGAGCCGTCCGGTTGAAACCCACTCCCGAGCAGTGGGATCAAATCCCTAAGGTCGTGGAACGCAAAGTAGATCGAGAAAATAATAGCATTGATGTTTTACTGCGTTACGATGATTTTAATTTCGATTCCTGGATTCATGTCCAGCCTCAGGGAAATGGAATTCTGTTTAGCGTCACCTTAGACCAACCGCTTCCGGAAAAATTGATCGGGCGAACTGGTTTTAATCTTGAATTTTTACCCTCAGCCTATTTTGAGAAGAATTACACTATGGATGGAAAAACTGGGGTTTTTCCGCTTTATCCAACCGGTCCGATGGAAGTCAAACCAGCAGCAACCCAGATTCGCCAGTTTGCCGGTCATTCGACTTATGATGATCGCGGACGGGCTGAATATGTCGAGCCGAAACCAATCGCAACCGGACGAACGCTCGTTCTGGCACCCGAAGATCCCGAACGCCGAATTCGAATTCAATCGCAGGACGGTGACTTGATGCTGTTTGACGGTCGCAATGTTGCTCAGAATGGCTGGTTTGTCGTCCGCAGCCTGATTCCGGCGAGCCAAACCGGCAAAGTTATTGAATGGTTTCTGATTCCGAATACGATCCCAAACTGGACCAGACCGCCGATGATTGCCTATTCCCAGGTTGGTTATCATCCGGATCAGGAGAAAGTGGCGGTGATCGAGCTGGATAAAAGCGACATTCCGCTGGTCAAAGCAGCACTGCTCAAGCTGGGCGACAATGGCAAATGGATTGAAAAATATAATAGTGAGGTCAAGGAATGGGGCCAATATCTGCGCTATCATTATCTCAAATTTGATTTTTCGATGGTGCGCGATACCGGATTGTATGTCATTCAATATGGAGACCAAAAAACGGGGGCATTTCAAATTGGAACGCATGTCTATGATAATGTCTGGCAATCAACTCTGGATGTCTGGTTTCCGGTGCAGATGGATCACATGTTTGTCAATGAAGCTTATCGTGTCTGGCATGGAGCAGCGCATCTTGATGATGCCCGCCAGGCGCCAGTAAATCATCAGCATTTCGATGGCTATCGCATGGGCTCCAGTACAGAAACTAAATATAAACCTGGTGAACACATTCCGGGATTGAATATCGGCGGCTGGTTTGATGCCGGTGATTATGATATTCGCACCGGGTCGCATTGCGGAACGGTGCGGCATTTGGTGAATTCCTGGGAACATTTCGGCATCCCACGTGACGAAACTCTAATTGACCAGCAGCAGCGTTATGTGGATATTCACCATCCGGATGGCAAGCCGGATATTTTGCAGCAAATCGAGCAGGGAACATTGGCGCTCATTGCACAGCACCGGGCATTTGGTCGGGCGATTGCTGGAATTATTGAACCAAATCTGCATCAGTATCACCATCTTGGCGATGGCTCAACCATGACCGATAATCTGGTATATAATCCGAAACTCAAGAAATACGAATTGGATGGATTTTCCAGTGGAACGCCTGATGATCGGTGGGCATTTACGAACAGGATTCCCTGGAATAATTATAGCTCCATGGCGGCTCTGGCAGCAGCCAGCCGAGCATTGCGTGGTTATCATGATAAACTTGCTGATGAATGTATAACTGCCGCGCAAAGAGCCTGGATTGACGAACATAATCAGCCGGAGATAAGTGATAGTCTGACTATCAGATTCCGTGGTAGCGGTGAAATAGAAGCAGCATTACAACTTTATATTACTACTAAGGATAAGAAATATGCCGATAGATTTAATGAACTGATCTGGCCTGCTCTGGAAAATATGTTAATGTGGAGTATCCAATCTGCTGCCCGGGCTACGCCATTTATGGATAAAGACTATCAAGATAAATTAATTCCATTTGTTCAGAAGTATAAAGCGGCAAATGATGAGTTGCTTGCTCAGAATCCGTTTGGTGTTGCAATTACTACCAGGGGCTGGGCGGGTAATGGGTTTGTAATTGATTGGGCGGTAACTAATTATTTGTTACATAAAGCCTACCCGGAAATAATTGGTCCGGAATATACTTACCGCGGACTCGATTATATTTACGGTTGTCACCCCAGCTCGAATGTTTCATTTGTATCGGGTGTGGGAGTGCATTCGAAGAAGATTGCTTATGGCAATAACCGCGCTGATTTTAGCTTTATTGCGGGTGGAGTCGTTCCAGGGATTTTAATCCTGAAGCCCGATTTCCCAGAAAATAAAGAAGACTGGCCATTTCTCTGGGCTGAGAATGAATATGTGATTGACATTTGCGCCGAATACATTTTCCTGGCTAATGCGGTGAGAGATTTATTCAAGGAGTAAAATTTACCAATGAACAAGACACTTTACTTCGCCTTAACGCTTGCCATCTTTAGTTGTGCCAAGCAGCAATCCAAATTTTATGACTATCCCA
>CAZAKO010000047.1:0-14638 GCA_964485745.1 uncultured bacterium | reverse complement strand
CATTTTTCAAGGGCTATCGGCCGCAGTTTTATTTTCGGACGACGGATGTGACGGGAATAGTGGAGTTGCCTGCGGGAGTAGATATGGTGATGCCGGGAGATAATGTGACGATTACGGTGGAGTTGATCACGCCGATTGCGATGGAGAAGGAATTGCGGTTTGCGATTCGTGAAGGTGGTCGGACAGTCGGTGCCGGTGTGGTAGTCGAAATCATCGAATAATCAGAGAAGGGTAACCAGATGCGCGAGATCATTACTTTAGAATGCACCGTCTGTAAACGTCGGAATTATACCACCGACAAGAATAAGAAACTCCACACATCACGAGAAGAATATAAAAAATACTGCCGCTGGTGCAAGACCCACACCCTGCATAAGGAAACGAGATAAATGGTATTAAAGGTGAGTAGCTCAATTGGCAGAGCACTGGTCTCCAAAACCAGGGGTTGCGGGTTCAATTCCTGCCTCACCTGCTATATCGGCTGGAATGCGCTACTGCCCAAATCGTTAAGTAAGTAGGAAAAAGAGTATGCTTAAGAAGATCCAGAAATTTATCGAAGATGTTATTTTTGAAATGAAGAAAGTATCCTGGCCAACCTGGCAGGAGCTGAAAGGCTCAACCGTTGTGGTTTTGATTCTGTCGCTAATCCTATCGGTTTTTCTGTTCATTGTGGATATTATTTTATCAAAACTTGTAAATGTAATACTATAGAGTGATCATGGACTGGTATGTATTAAAGTGTTATTCGGGTAAAGAGAAGAAAGTTCGGGAAGCCCTGCTGGTTGAAGCCGAACTTTCCGGTATGAAGGATATCATTCCCGAAGTATTAGTCCCCTCGGAAAATATCATGGAAATGCGGGAAGGAAAAAAGCGGATCCGCAACAAGGTTTTTTTCCCGGGTTATGTGTTGGTCAAAATGGAGATCACCAAACAGTCGTTGTACCTCGTTGAAAATATCCCCGGAGTAATGTCATTTGTAGGTGCCAAAGGCAATCCGGTACCACTTACCCCGGATGAAGTCAAACGGGTTTTGGGCGAGGTTGAAAAGAAGGATGGTCGGGAGATCATGGCTGTACCCTTCAAAATGGGTGATCCGGTTAAGGTGATTGATGGTCCGTTTATTGATTTTAGAGGGACGGTACAGGAAGTCAATGAAGACAAGCAAAAATTAAAAGTGACGGTCAGTATTTTTGGTCGTCCGACGCCGGTCGAGCTGGACTATTTACAGGTTGAATTGGAGAAGTAGGTAATATTATGGCTAAAAAAGTTGTCGCATTAATTAAACTTCATGTTGAAGCAGGAAAAGCCAATCCTTCGCCGCCGGTCGGGCCTGCTCTTGGGCAACACAGCGTGAATATCGTCGAGTTTTGCAAGCAATTTAATGCCCGCACCCAGGATAAAGTCGGCTATCTTATTCCGGTGGTGATAACGGTCTATTCTGATCGCTCTTTTACTTTTATAACCAAAACACCGCCAGCGGCGGTTTTAATTCAAAAAGCCCTGAAGCTGGAGAAAGGTTCTGGTGAACCTAATAAAAATAAAGTCGGTGCAATCACGCTTGAGCAATTGCGGCAAATTGCACTTGAAAAGATGCCTGATTTAAATGCTCATAGCGTTGAGCAGGCGATGAAGATGATCAGAGGAACAGCCCGCAGTATGGGCGTGACGATCAAAGAATAGAGGATTCGGTGGTATGAAAATCTCGAAAAGAGTAGTCACAAACAATCAAAAAGTAGATCGAAAAAAAGAGTATTCCCTCGAAGAAGCGATTACCTTATTAAAAAATGTCGAGGGAGCCAAGTTCGACGAAACTTTTGAAGCGCATGTCAATTTGGGGGTCGATCCGCGCCATTCCGAACAGAATATCCGTGGTACCGTCTTGTATCCATATGGAACCGGGCGGAGTGTGCGAGTTTTGGTGTTGACCAAATCCAAGCAGGATGAGGCTCTCAAAGCCGGCGCCGATTATGTCGGTCTGGAAGAGTACATCGAAAAGATCCAGAATGGTTGGGCAGACGTGGATGTGATCGTTGCTACTCCCGATGTTATGGGGCAGGTCGGGAAATTAGGCCGGGTGTTAGGACCTAAGGGGCTGATGCCCAATCCCAAAACGGGAACCGTAACCATGGAAGTTGCCAATGCCGTGAAAGAGGTTAAAAAAGGCCGGGTTGAGATCCGGATTGATAAGAATGGCATTATCCATACTCCGGTGGGGAAGAAATCTTTTCCCAGTGAAAATTTGGCCGAGAATATCAAAACTTTAATAGCAACCCTGATGCGGATGCGACCGACGATGGCAAAGGGAGTATATTTTAAAAAGTTAACGCTGACGACAACCATGGGACCTGGAGTGCGGGTAGATAAAAGTACGGTAATATAAAAGGATTTGGAGAGTTGCCATGCCAAACGAGAAAAAATTACTAACAGTTGAGCAGATTGCCGATCGGTTCCGAAGGGCTAAAGGAGTCTTCTTTACTAATTATAAGGGTATGACGGTTGAACAGATCAACAGCCTGCGTCGTGAGCTGTATGCGGCTAAAGTTGATTATAAGGTAGCCAAAAAAACTTTATCAAAAATAGCCTGTGAACAAGCCGGCTATCCAGCCATCGAACCGATTGTCGCGGGTCAAATGGGAATTGCTTTTGGATATGATGATCCCATCGTGCCGGGTAAAGTTTTATCTGAGTTTATCAAGAAAAATAAATTAGAGAATCTGAGTATTACCGGCTGTATTCTGGAAAGACAGATATATCCGGCTACCCAGGTTGAGACGATTATCAATTTACCATCGCGAACCGAATTGATTGCCAAACTTGCTGGTACACTCGCTGCTCCCCTGAGTAAGCTAGTTGGTACCCTGCGAGCTCCGCTAAGTCAATTGGCTTGCCTGCTGAAATCACTAAGTGGAAAGAAATAGTTAATCAATGTTTGCAATAAAAGGAGGAAATTAAGTCATGGCAGACATAACGAGGGCAGATGTTCTTGCATATCTGGAAAAGGCAAATATGCTGGAAATTTCGGAGTTGATTAAAGAAATCGAAACCAAATTTGATGTGAAAGCCGCTGCGGCTGTTCCGATGGCAGCTGCCGGTACCGGGGCGGTTGCTGAAGCTCCGGTGACCGAAGAAAAGACCGAATTTGATGTTGTTCTGAAAGATATTGGTCCTCAGAAGATTAATGTCATTAAAGTAGTCAGGTCAGCTACCAATTTAGGCTTAAAAGAGGCTAAAGACCTGGTTGAAGCTGCGCCTAGTACGGTCAAGGAAGGAATCTCGAAGGAAGACGCGGAGAGTCTGAAAAAGCAGTTGGAAGAAGCCGGCGCGAAGGTTGAAATTAAATAACCTGGATCCGTGCGAATTCAGCCAAGTTTTAAATGATAGCGCCCTTTCAAACTGAATTATTGTTCCCGATTATGGGGAACATTAAAATGTAACAAGGAGGAGTACTTTTGAGTAATACCTCTACTTATATCAAGCGCAAATCCTTTGCTAAAATAATTCCCGTTCAAAGCATGCCGGACTTGCTGGCAGTGCAGCTGGAATCGTTTGAAGATTTTTTACAGGAGACGGTGTCACCTACCGAACGGACCAATCAAGGGCTTGAATCGGCATTCCGGAATATTTTCCCGGTCGAGGATTCACACGGTAATTATATTCTGGAATATAAGTACTATACCATTGGAGAACCCCGCTATCGGATTAAGGAATGTCTGGAACGTGGGGTCAGTTATACCGTGCCATTGAAAGTTCGCCTGATTTTGCATATTAGTGAGGAAGGTCCGGAGAAAGGCAACTACTCAGCCGGCATCGAGCAGGATATTTTTTTCGGCAATATCCCCTATATGACCCCCAGGGGTACCTTTATCGTCAACGGAGCCGAGCGGGTTGTGGTAAGTCAGCTGCAGCGCTCACCTGGGGTTTTCTTCGATGAGGGAGTCCATACTAACGGGATGAAGATCTACACGGCGCGGGTTATCCCGTTCCGCGGATCATGGGTAGACTTTGTGATTGATACGCGCGATGTCATGAGTGCAGTGATTGATCGCCGCCGGAAATTTCCGGCTACGATTTTGTTGCGCGCCTTTGGTTTTTCGACGAACGATGATATTCTGAAGCTGTTCGGGATTGGTGATCGGATCGAGATCAAAAAAAATCCGGATCGGGCTTTGGGTAAAATCCTGGCCGAGAGCATTGTTGATCCCAAAACTGGTGAAGTTCTCCTAACCGTCAAAGAAAAAACCGAAATTGATAAAGATATTATCAAATTATGTAAAGACCATAAGATTGAATCCCTGCTGATTTTTACGACAGGTGATGATATTGAAATCTCGATTTTCCTGAATACTTTCCGCAAAGATACCTCGACCTATGATGAAGAATCAGCACTCTATTATTTATACCGTACTTTACGAGCTGGAGAACCACCTAATTTAGAGACGGCGAAAAAGTTCGTTGAGCGCTTGTTCTTCAGCCCGAAAAAATACGATCTGGGACAAGTTGGTCGCTATCGGATCAATAAGAAATTCAATCTCAAAGTGCCCCTTGATAATACGGTCCTGACCAAGGAAGATATTGTCGAAATCATGCGCCATATTGTGCAGATGAAGAAGGGCTTGTTGGGTCCGGATGATATTGATCACTTAGGAAACCGCCGGGTGCGTACGGTTGGTGAACAGTTGGCTAACCAATTTAATTTAGCGCTGACCCGCATGGCACGGACGATTAAGGAACGGATGAACTTGCGTGAGTCCGAAAATTTAACACCGCAGGATTTAGTCAATTCAAGAATTATTACTTCTGTTGTAAATTCCTTTTTTGGGACCAGTCAATTGTCCCAATTCATGGATCAAACGAATCCGCTGGCTGAGATTACTCACAAACGGCGGGTTTCGGCGCTGGGTCCAGGCGGACTGACCCGCGAAAGAGCAGGATTTGAAGTCCGCGATGTGCACTACACGCATTATGGTCGGCTCTGTCCGATTGAAACGCCGGAAGGTCCGAATATCGGTTTAATTTCGTCTCTTTCGATCTATGCCTATGTCAACCATTTAGGTTTTGTCGAAACTCCTTATCGGGTAGTGAAGACGAATAATAACCTACCGACGGTTACCAATCAGGTTGAATTTTTATCTGCTGATGATGAAGATCGGGTTTTAATTGCCCAGGCAAATGCCCCGCTGAATGAGCAAGGTCAATTTCTACGCTCCCGGATTAGAGCCCGAATTCGGGGTGAATTTCCAATGGCGGAGCCCCAGGAATTAAAATACATGGATCTTTCGCCAAGTCAGATTGTCTCGATTTCGGCAGCTTTAATACCTTTCCTGGAACATGATGATGCGAACCGGGCATTGATGGGCTCCAATATGCAACGTCAATCGGTACCACTTTTAAAACCGGAAGTTCCAATTGTAGGAACAGGTCTGGAGCAGGTTGTTGCCCGGGATTCGAAAAGCACAATTGTTACGCCAATTAACGGAGTGGTCGAAGAGGTTTGTGCAGATTATGTCATTATTAGTTCCGAATCAAGGAATCCTTATATCCTAGATGATACCAAAGAGCGGATTAAAATCGAATTTGCCAAATTCCAGCGCACTAATCAGGATACTTCGATCAATCAGCGACCAATTGTCAGAAAAGGCGATAAGGTTAAAAAAGGCGACGTCATTGCTGATGGTTGTGCAACCGATCAGGGTGAATTGGCGTTAGGACGTAACGTGCTGGTGGCCTTTATGCCCTGGCGGGGATATAATTTTGAAGACGCCATTGTTGTAAGTGACCGACTGGTACGCGATGATACCTTTACTTCTATCCATATTAAGGAATTTGAGCTGGAGGTACGTGATACGAAACGGGGTAATGAGGAGTTAACCCGGGAGATTCCAAATGTTAGTGAAGATACTACCAAAAATCTGGATGCGAATGGAATCATTCGCATCGGAGCGGAAGTCGAGCCTAATGATATTCTAATTGGAAAAGTAACGCCCAAAGGTGAAACCGATCCGACGCCCGAAGAGAAGCTGCTGCGGGCTATTTTTGGTGAAAAAGCCAGCGATGTTAAAGATGCCTCGAAACGGACCGATTCCGGTGTTCGGGGTGTGGCTGTGGATACGAAGCTATTTCAGCGTAAAGGCAAAGCCAGCCGGGCAGAAGAAAAACAGCGAATAGATGAAGAGACCAATAAATGTATCAATCGCCATCAGGTACTGCGCGAGCGCCGGAATGCGCTCCTCAAGAAAGTGCTTCTTGGTCGTACCTCGCGGACAATTAAGGATATTCTTGGCACCGAAACCGTACTACGACCAGGGACTAAATTCACTGAGAAGGTACTCGACACACTCGATTTCGACCATCTCAATCTGGGGGAAACCTGGACCAATGATGAGACGGTGAATCAAACTATTGAGGAAATCTTCAAAGATTATAACATCATGTCTCAGCGAGTTGACGAGGATCTGGAGCGAGAAATATACAAAATTAAGGTGGGCGATGACCTGCAGCCGGGAGTACTCCAGCTGGCTAAAGTTTACATTGCCAATAAACGCAAATTGCAGGTTGGTGATAAAATGGCTGGTCGGCATGGGAATAAGGGTGTGGTTTCGATCATTGTTCCCGAAGAAGACATGCCCTTTTTGGAAGATGGAACCCCGGTTGATGTTGTACTGAATCCACTGGGTGTGCCCTCCCGGATGAATCTTGGTCAGCTTTACGAAACCATGTTAGGCTGGGCTGGTAAAAAATTGGGTGTCTACTATGAAACGCCGGTTTTCGATGGTGCCAATGCCGAAGAGGTCAGCGCCGAACTGAAAAAGGCTAATTTACCTGAAAATGGTAAGATAACTCTTTATGATGGGATGACCGGTGAGCCTTTTGATAATCAGGTATCAGTTGGTTATATCTATATGATGAAACTCTCTCACTTAGTTGAGGATAAAATGCACGCTCGTTCCACCGGACCCTATTCGCTGGTGACGCAGCAGCCATTGGGAGGTAAAGCCCAGTTTGGCGGACAGCGCTTCGGTGAGATGGAAGTCTGGGCGCTGGAAGCCTATGGCGCAGCCTATACCTTGCAGGAAATTCTGACCGTCAAATCGGATGACGTTGATGGTCGTTCGAAAGTTTATAATGCCGTTGTTAAGGGTGAAAATTTCTCTGATTTCGGAGTGCCTGAGTCCTTCAATGTGCTGCTTAAAGAACTGCAGGGACTCTGCATTGAAATGGATATAAATTAATCCTGAAGCAAGGGAATGGAGGATTAAATCTAACAGATGAATTACATCAAACCCTTTACTCAAAGACGCGAATTTAATAACATAACTATTCATCTTTCATCTCCGGAAACAATCTTGACCCGCTCGCATGGTGAAGTCCTTAAGCCGGAGACGATTAATTATCGCTCCTACAAACCTGAGAAGGATGGTCTGTTTTGTGAAAAGATCTTCGGACCGGTGAAAGACTGGGAATGTCATTGTGGTAAGTATAAACGCATTCGGTATAAAGGGATTATTTGTGATCGTTGCGGGGTTGAGGTTGCCCGAAAAAAAGTACGGCGTGAACGGATGGGGCATATCACCTTAGCCGTTCCGGTTGTGCATATCTGGTTTCTGCGTTCGATTCCCAGCAAGCTGTTTTATTTGTTAGATATTCCAACCAAGAATTTGGAAGAAATCGTTTATTATGAAAAATATGTGGTATTAAACCAGGGCGGCTCGGATCTTGCTTTTAAAGCGGTTATTAATGAAGAAGAATATTTTGAAAATATGATGAAGTTCGGGCCCAAGACCGAGCTATTTGATGAGGAGGAAGCGCATAACTATTTTATCGCTAAAACCGGCGGAGAAGCCATCCGGGAATTGCTGCAGAAAGTGGATGTAGAAATTCTGATCCAGGATTTGAAAAAAGAGCTGCGCCAGAAAAAATCATCCTCCCAGAAGGCGGAGATCTTGAAACGCTTGAAAGTCGTTAAAGCCTTCTTGACGAGCGAGGGCAAACCACTGAACAAACCCGAATGGATGGTAATTACCGTTCTGCCGGTTATCCCTCCCGATTTACGACCGCTGGTACCATTGGAAGGCGGACGGTTTGCCGCCAGTGATTTGAATGATCTGTATCGGCGGGTAATTATTCGCAATAATCGCTTAAAACAGCTGATCGAAATCAAGGCTCCGGATGTCATTCTGCGGAATGAAAAACGAATGCTGCAGGAGGCAGTAGATTCGCTGTTCGATAATAGTCGTCGGCGGACGGAAGTGCGCAGTGGGACCCGCCGCCCGCTGAAGAGCCTCAGCGATATGCTCAAAGGCAAGGAGGGACGCTTTAGGCAGAATCTTCTGGGTAAGCGTGTGGATTATAGCGGTCGCTCGGTTATCGTAGTCGGTCCGACTCTCCAGCTGAACGAGTGTGGTCTGCCCAAAGAAATGGCGATTGAACTCTTTAAACCCCATATTATTAATCAGCTGATTCGGCGCCGGTTGGCCAAAACGCCCAAATCGGCTAAAGCCATGGTCGAGCGCAAGGATGCCGATGTCTACAAGGTGCTGGAATATGTCGTCAAGGATCATCCGGTATTATTGAACCGGGCTCCGACTCTCCATCGGCTTGGAATCCAGGCTTTTCAGCCCGTCCTGATTAATGGTAAGGCAATTCAGATCCATCCCTTGGTATGTGCTGCATTTAATGCCGACTTTGATGGTGATCAGATGGCAGTCCATATTCCATTATCTTTTGAAGCCCAGATGGAGTGCCGCGTGCTGGCATTATCTACCCATAATATTCTTCATCCGGCCCATGGATTTCCGATTGCGATTCCTTCCCAAGATATGGTTTTAGGTGTTTATTATATTACCCGAAAAAGAGATGGGACAAAGGGAGAAGGTTATATTTTCTCATCAATTGAAGAAGCAATAATGGCATATGAACTGGGTGAGGTTGATTTACATGCAAAAATCAAGCTTAGAGTTAATGGGCGGATGTATGACACAACCCCAGGCCGAGCTCTTTTTAATAGTATTCTACCCAAAGGGATTCCCTATATCAATGAGTTAATCAGTAAGAAGACCGTGGAGAAAATTGTCAGTCTTTCCTTCCAGGAAGCCGGCAACTATGAGACAGTTCAATTTCTCGATAAACTGAAAGACCTTGGCTTTAGGTATGCGACCAAGGCAGGTGTCTCGATCTCCATTTCCGACATTTTAATCCCAGATGAGAAGGAAACCATCCTGAAAGATTCTTTTGCCAGAGTTGAAGATATCCAACAAAAATTCAAGAAGGGCATTCTGACCGAAGGTGAACGATACAATAAGGTAATTGATAACTGGACTCATACTACTAATAAACTCTCAGAGGTCATGATTGAGCATATGGCTTCTGATCGTCAGGGTTTTAATTCAGTCTACATGATGGCTGATTCCGGTGCACGGGGCAGTAACGAGCAAATCAAGCAGCTGGCAGGCATGCGCGGTTTGATGGCTAAACCGCAAAAATCCATGACTGGTCAGGTTGGTGAAATTATCGAAACCCCGATTACCTCCAATTTTAAAGAGGGTTTGACGGTCTTGGAATACTTCATTTCGACTCATGGAGCCCGCAAAGGTTTGGCGGATACCGCCCTGAAAACTGCCGATGCCGGTTATCTCACACGCCGACTCGTGGACGTTGCCCAGGATGTGGTCATCTCTGAAGATGATTGTGGAACCATCAATGGCATCGAAATTTCCGCTTTGAAAAAAGAGGAAAACATTATCGAGAACTTAGCCGACCGGATCGTCGGACGAGTCGCTCAGGAAGATATCTTCAATCCCGAAGACGATAACGATATCATCGTCGAAGCAGGTCAGGAAATTAATGGAAAAACCGCGATGAAAATTCAACGCAGCGGAATTGAGAAAGTCCGGATTCGGTCGGTATTGACCTGCGAATCTCATCGGGGAGTCTGTTCTAATTGTTATGGTCGCAATTTAGCAACCGGCAAGATGGTAAATATTGGCGAGGCAGTTGGAATCATGGCAGCGCAATCCATTGGAGAGCCGGGTACTCAATTAACTTTGCGGACATTCCACTTTGGGGGTACTGCCGCTCGGATTGTGGAGGAGTCCGAAACGGTTGCCAAGAGCAAAGGACGTTGTGACTTTTCGGAAAATTATAAAGCTGAGCCCTCAAAGAAGGGGGATCATGCGGTTGTTTTATCACGGAATACCATTTTGAGCTTAGTCGATGAAAATAACCGGGTAACTTCCACTTATAATATTCCCTATGGTGCCCATATTTTTGTCAAAAAGAATGACGAGATCAAAATTGGGCAAACGCTTTTCCGCTGGGATATTTATATGGACCAGATCTTGGCGCTTAATGATGGTAAGGTCCGATATGTTGACCTGATCGAAAATGTGACTTACAGCATTGAGGCAGATGAATCCGGTCATAAATCTTCGACCGTTATCGAGGCTAAAGACCGTTCGATTCAACCCCGGATTGATATTGTCAGCATCGAGGATGGTCAGGAAGTTATCCACACCGGATTTATCTTGCCCGTCCGGGCGATGTTAGTTGTCAAAAACGGTGAAGAAGTTACGGCGGGCGATGTGCTGGCTAAGATTCCAAAGGAGATTGGGAAAACCAGTGATATTACCGGTGGTCTACCGCGAGTAGCTGAGCTCTTCGAAGCGCGGCGACCCAGCGATCCGGCTGTGATAACCGAAATTGATGGACGGGTTTCCTTTGGGAAAACCGAAAAAGGGATTCGTGAGATAATTATTACCAGCCCCGAGGGTTTGGTTAAGAAATACAAGATGCCCTATGGCCGCTACGTGCTGGTCAATCTGGGAGATGAGGTCAAAGCGGGTGATCGTCTGTGTGAAGGTCCCGTGACACCTCAGGATATTCTTGCCGTTCAGGATCCCCGCAAGGTTCAGGAATATTTGGTAAATGAAATCCAGGAGGTCTATCGGCTGCAGGGCGTGCGGATCAACGATAAACATATTGAGGTTATCGTCCGTCAGATGATGCAGAAAGTCCGGATTGAAGATCCCGGCGATACCAACCTGTTAGAGAAAGATCGGGTTAACCGCAATGAGTTGATTGAAGAGAATGAGCGGATAAAAGATTACGTGGTTATCACCAATGTGGGCGATTCCGATTGGGATATTGATGATGTGGTTTCCAAGAAAGAATTTGCCCGATTCAATCGACTGCTAAAGGAAGAGGGCAAGAATCCGGCTAAGGCCCGACCGGCTCGACCGGCTCAGTTTACCGAAATGTTGCTGGGAATTACCCGAGCCTCATTAAATACCGAATCCTTCATTTCAGCCGCATCTTTCCAGGAAACGACCCGGGTTCTGACCGATGCTTCGGTGGCCGGTAAGACTGATTATCTGCGTGGTTTGAAAGAAAATGTGATCATGGGGCGTTTGATTCCCGCTGGGACCGGTTTACGGAAGTATAACGAAATCGTGGTCATGGAGCCGGAAGAAGAACTTGAGCAGTGGGAAATTATCAAGCAGAAAGAGAAATCCAAAGAGGAAGAACTGGCAGCCTTACAAAAATAGTCGGATGGTAGCGAAAATATATTGTTTAGAAAATTAAGAAATTGTATTTTTACGGGCTTTTATTTAGGGAGAAAAAATGCCAACAATTAACCAGTTAGTCCGGAAGGGCCGAGGTCGAGTAAGTAAAAAGGAGAAAGCCCCAGCTTTAAGTGGGTGCCCCCAGAAACGCGGGGTCTGCACCCGGGTTTATACTACTACTCCGAAAAAACCAAACTCGGCACTGCGGAAAGTGGCACGGGTCCGACTGACTAATGGTAAGGAGGTTAATGCTTACATTCCCGGTGAAGGGCATAACCTTCAGGAACATTCACTGGTTCTGGTTCAGGGTGGACGGGTTAAGGATTTACCTGGGGTGCGTTATCACATTATTCGCGGCACCCTCGATGCCAGTGGCGTCAATGATCGCAAAAATAGTCGGTCGAGATATGGAGCCAAGCGCTCGTCATAGTTGGGAGATATCCGTATGTCGCGCAGAAAAAGAGCTATAGTTCGAGAAATTCAACCTGATTCAAAATTTGGTAATACTGATGTCGCCCGCTTTATCAGCTATTTGCTAAGAAGAGGCAAACGCTCAGTAGCGGAAAAGATATTTTATGATGCCATCGAACTGATCGAACAAAATCGCAAAGCCAAAGGATTGGAAATTTTTCAAAAGGCAATCTCAAATGTATCTCCCATGATGGAAGTCAAATCGAGGCGGATCGGTGGGGCAACCTATCAGATTCCGATGGAAGTGCGACCGCGAAGGAAGTATGCGCTTGCCTCACGCTGGATAATCTCGTTTGCCAAAGCGCGTCCGGGGAAATGTATGGCTGAGAAGCTCGCTGCTGAGCTGCTGGCGGCCGCCAACGGCGAGGGTGCAGCGATCAAAAAAAGAGAAGATACTCATCGAATGGCTGAAGCCAATAAAGCCTTTGCTCATTTTAGATAATTGTTGGAATTGCTGTGTCGAAGGAAAATCTAAATAATATTCGGAATATTGGAATCATGGCGCATATTGACGCCGGCAAGACCACTACGACCGAACGAATCCTTTATTATACCGGAAAAGTGCACAAAATGGGCGAGGTCCATGAAGGTTCGGCGACCATGGATTGGATGCAACAGGAAAAGGAACGGGGTATTACAATTACCTCGGCTGCGACTACCTGTTACTGGAATAAATGCCGGATTAACATTATTGATACTCCGGGTCATGTTGATTTTACGGCAGAAGTTGAGCGGTCGCTCCGGGTTTTGGATGGAGCGATTGCCATTTTCTGTGGAGTGGGCGGAGTCGAACCGCAAAGTGAAACGGTTTGGCATCAGGCTGATAAATATCACATCCCGCGCATCGCTTTTGTCAATAAAATGGATCGGCTGGGTGCCGATTTTTATAACGTTTTACAGATGATTAGAGAACGGCTAAAGGCAAAACCGGTGGTGATTAATCTGCCGATCGGCAGCGGTGAGACATTTTCCGGCGTTATTGATTTAATTAGTTTTCAAAGTATTGTCTATGATCCATCCTCCCTGGGAGCCAAGTATTTTTACGGCGAGGTTCCCGACGATTTAAAAGAAATTGCCCGCGAATATCGAAAGCATCTGCTGGAAGAGGCGGCTAATTATGACGATCACTTGTTCGCTAAGTATTTGAACGGCGATGTCTGCGAGACGCAGGAAATTATCAGAGCGCTACGGATCGGAACCCTGAAAAATGAGATCGTCCCGGTGCTCTGCGGTTCCGCATTTAAAAATCGAGGAGTTCAACCTTTATTAGACAGCGTCGTCAATTTTCTGCCATCGCCTACTGATGTTCCGCCCGTCCATGGCGTGAATCTCAGGGGGACACCTGTTGAGCGCGCGGCCGATTGTGAGGGACCGCTTACGGCTTTGATTTTTAAAATTATGAATGATATTCATGTCGGCCGGCTCGGCTTTGTTAGAATTTATTCCGGTACGATTCAAAAAGGAGCAACTGTTTATAACTCATCTATTGATAAAAAAGAGCGAATTGCTCGCTTGCTTTTAATGCATGCTAATAAACGCGAGGATCGGGAACAGCTTACGGCGGGCGAAATTGGTGCCCTGGTGGGTTTAAAACACAGTTATACTGGACATACCTTATGTGATTCGAAAAATCCGATTATTCTGGAAGCAGTTCAATTCCCGGAACCGGTGATTTCGATTACGGTTGAACCGAAAAGTAAAGCCGATTCTGAATATCTGGCAACAGCCCTAGAGAAATTAGCCTATGAAGATCCCACAGTACACATTTCGCAGGATGAAGAAACGGGACAGACAATAATTTCCGGAATGGGAGAATTACATCTCGAAATTTTAGTGGATCGGCTGTTACGTGAATTTAAAGTCAGCGCCTATGTTGGCAAGCCCCAGGTTTCGTATCGCGAAACTGTCGAAGCTGAAGCCGATGGCGAAGGACGCTTTGAACGCAAGACCGATGCTCGCACGCAATTTGCTGTCGTCCGGGTTCAGGTTGCGCACGATTCCCAGGCAAATCATGGGATTATTATCAATAATCGGATTTCTGGAGCTGTCATTCCACGCGAGTTCTTTCCGGCAATTGAAAGAGGTATTCAGAATAGTGCCAAAAGTGGTTTGATTGCCGGTTATCCGTTACATAAAGTCCGCATTGACCTGGTTGATGGAGAGTACCACCCAACCGAAAGTACCGAACTAGCTTTTGAAATCGCCGCTGCAATGGCCTTGGAAGATGCGTTAGCCAAAGCATCGCCGGCATTACTCGAACCAATAATGGCGCTGGAGGTTTCGGTACCGGATGCTTATTTAGGAGATGTAATTAATGATCTTAATACGAGGCGGGCGAATATTCTAAACGTTAGTAAACGAAGCGAATTAAATCTTGTCGATGCAATGATTTCTTTACGGGAATCATTTGGGTATGCGACTGATTTGAGGTCTTTAAGTCAGGGACGAGCCGTTTTCACTTTGCGATTCTCCAGCTATGAATATTGTGACAAGCGATTACAGCGGGAGATCATCGAGAAAACCAGAGGCTTTGTGCCTGAGTTTCTAAAAAATTAAGGAGAACCCATGGCGAAGGAGCAATTTAAGCGGACGAAGCCGCATGTGAATGT
>CAZAKO010000046.1:0-14893 GCA_964485745.1 uncultured bacterium | reverse complement strand
ACAATTGACCAAGCCATTTTACAATTAAATGCAATTCACAACATTAAAAAAGATAAGATTTTTGTTCTCTCCAGTCCAGATTGGCACCAGGGTGTCATTGGAATCGTCGCCTCGAAGTTAAAAGAGATGTACAATCGCCCGGTAGTCATGATCTCTTTTCAAAACGGTTGCGGTAAAGGTTCAGCCCGCAGTATTCCCGACTTCGATCTCTATAAAGCATTTACCGCCTGCGCCGACCTTCTGGATAACTACGGCGGACATAAAATGGCAGCCGGATTGACAATTTCAAACGTCAAATTACCTGCATTTAGAGATCGGATCATGGACCTGGCTAATCAGCAGATTACTGACGAAATGTTGAATCCGAGTCTTCAAATTGAATGTGAGATTCAGTTTTCTGAAATTAATTCAAGAACGATGGAGTATTTACACAAGATAGCTCCTTTCGGTCCGGGCAATATGCGCCCAATCTTTGTCGGACGAAACCTGAGCGTCACCGGGTTGCCGCGGATTGTGGGCGAAAATCACCTGAAATTTAAAGTCAGCCAGAACAAAATGGTAATCAAAGCCATCGGCTGGAAACTGGGTAATTATTATGATCTGTTAATCAGCAACCGCCCGCTGGACATGGCTTTTGTAATTGAAGAAAATGAATGGAATGGCAAAATAGATATTCAACTGAACATCAAGGATATTCGCTACTCTGATAGTCTAAAATAATGACTAAAAGGAGATGACCATGCTCTGGAGTAAAATCGCTGGAATTGGTGGACATGTGCCGGAAAAAGTAGTCACAAATTTTGATCTGGAAAAGATGATGGATACCAGCAATGAATGGATTCTCGAGCGAACCGGAATCCAGGAACGCCGATTTGTTACCCAACCCTGTGGCGCTGCCGAACTGGCACTTCCGGCCTGTTTGAAGGCAATCAGCAATGCCGGAATTAGTAAAAATGATCTTGATTACATTATTGTAGCCACCACAACCCCCGAACATCTCTTTCCTGGAACAAGCAGTTTTTTACATGCACTCCTGGAAATACCCAACATCCCGACTCTCGATATCCGGGTTCAATGTTCAGGATTCATTTACGGTCTATCGATTGCCGATGCGTATATTAAGACCGGACAATACCGAAATATCCTGCTCGTTGGAGTAGAAGTCCAATCGGTCGGATTAAATCTAACCACCGCGGGGCGTGACTTAGCCGTGCTTTTTGGCGACGGCGCCGGGGCGGCGGTCATCTCTCGTGCTACTGATGAAAGCAAGATTCTATCAATTCATTTATCGGGTGATGGTCATCTTGCTAAAGAATTATGGATTGATGCACCGGTCGGTTATGAAATGCCGCGTATCTCCAAAGAGATGCTCGACCAGGGGCGTCATTTTCCGCGGATGAATGGTCGCCAGGTTTTCAAACACGCCATTATCAAATTTCCCGAAATCGTCATGACCGCCTTAGCGGCGAATAACTGGTCAAGAGAGGAGGTTGACCTTGTCGTGCCACATCAGGCAAACCTGCGCATCACCGAGGCAATCACCAAGAGATTGGAATTACCACCCGAAAAAGTATACAGCAATATCCATAAATACGGCAACACAACCGCCGCATCCATTCCCCTTGCTCTGGTAGATGCCTGTGAAGAGCAAAAATTGAAAAAAGGTTCCAAAGTAGTTCTGGCCGCCTTTGGTTCGGGATTTACCTGGGCGTCAGCGGCACTAATCTGGTAAAATAAGGAGACCCTCCAATTGGCAAAGCCTAGTTTCCTGACGACTAAACACTCTGAACAGCAGAATATCCGGTTATCCCGGAAAAGAGGACGGGCTTGGTCTATCATCTGGAGCTGTATCATTGTCATCCTGACCGCGCTCCTTTTCCCTAAAAACCGTTATAGCGAATTTACTTACAAAATCAATGACATCACTCGGGAAGATGTCATTGCTCCATTCGATTTTCCGATCCTGAAATCCGAAACCGAGCTGACCAAAGACCGCGCTGAAGCTCTTCAAAAAGTACCTTACGTCTTTCATCAAAATAACGAAATCCAAAATAATGAATTAGCCAATCTTGAGGCTTTTTTCAGCGAAATTAACAAGGTCCGCACTGCCCGGAATAAATATCAAGACTCAGCCCGTCTCCTCGATCGCTACCGTTACTCAAAACGCTACGAAGAAGTCCTGGCGATGCATCAGACCGATTCGATTTCCTATGTCAACCAGATCAAAGAGCTGCAGAATAAATTTATTTTCGATAGGAATTCGATTGTCTATGAGGAGCTGATTTTCAATCCCTTAGATCAGAGAGACATAATTCTAAATTCAACTAATTTCTATGCCGCACTTAATCAAATTCTCAGTGATCTCTACGCCAATCAGATTCTGGATATCTCGAAAAGCAATATTATCAGCGAACGGATTGCGATTCAAAGAGATAACGAAGAGATTCTGGAAGATTTAAATCAACTCCTGACATTAGAGGAAGCCTGGACCAGAGCCAAACTGAACCTTCAGGCAAAATTCCCGGAGCAGGATTCCAAAATCATCAATATTGGTTATGAAATCATTGTCCACTTCCTGAAACCAAACCTGATTTATCAAAAACAAATCACCGAATCCCGCCAGCAGGAGGCAATCAATAAGGTACCCATTAGTAAAGGGATGATTCTGGAAAACGAAAAGATTGTTGATACCAACACTAAAGTTACGCCAGAAATCTATCGCAAATTGGAATCATTAACTAAGGAACGGGCGCGGCGTGCCAACATTCGCGGCGGCGCACTAAGGAATCTCCCAATAATTGGTGATTTGGTAATCTTCATCGGACAGATTTTAATTGTGGCAATTATCCTAACCTTTTTTACTATCTTTATGTTTGCCTACAAACGGAGTCTGCTGTCAGAACCTAAGACGATAATCCTGTTTGGCATAATTATCATCGTCCAATCCCTCCTGACTATGGTTTTCGTCCAGAAACTCCATATTTCGGAATTCTCAATACCGCTTACTATTGCCGCAATGACACTGACGATTCTTTTTGATAGCAAGATTGCCTTTGTCGGATCAGTTACCATAACAATCCTGATTGGCGCGCAGCTGCGTGGCAGTGTCGATTTTATCATCACCTCCTTATTTGTTAATTCATTTGCTATCTATGCCGTACGTAACCTGCGTAAACGCAGTCAATTATTTGAAGCCATCGTTTACATTATCCTGGGTTATACAATCAGCATCGGCATAACCGAATTATTAAAATATTCCTCCCCACCAGAAGTCTTAAACACCCTGATGTACGCTGGTATTAACGGTATTGTGTCGCCATTTCTGACCTATGGGATGATTGGTCTTTTCGAAGTAATCTTCGGGATTACTACTGATCTGACCCTCCTGGAATTAGCCGATTTCAATCATCCCCTCTTAAAAATGCTTTCAAAGGAAGCTACCGGATCCTTCACCCACAGTATCACGGTCGGGAATCTGGCAGAGGCGGCGGCGGATGCCGTTGGGGCCAATGCACTCCTGGCACGCATCGGGGCTTATTACCATGATATTGGCAAAACGCCTAAAGCTGAATACTTTATCGAAAATCAGACACGTGATTTAAATCGCCATGACAATCTGGCTCCCAACTTGAGTGCCCTAATCATCATCAACCATATCAAAGAGGGACTACGTCTGGCTAAGGAATATAAACTGCCCCAAATTGTCGCGGATTTTATTCCCAGTCATCATGGCACAACCCGGGTAGAATACTTTTATAATAAGGCTAAAGAGCTTAGTAACGGCGACACAGTAATTAACGAGTCAGACTTCCGTTACCCCGGCCCAAAACCCAGTACCAAAGAGACTGGTATCGTGATGATTTGTGAATCCATTGAAGCCGCAGCGCACAGCTTAGAAAAACCGACGATCAACAATATCGAAAAAATCGTCGACTCGGTTATAGATAAGCGTCTAAAGGAGGGGCAGCTGGACGAATGCCCCTTAACCTTAGCTGATTTAAATAAAATCAAAGGCGATATCAAGACTAACACAGGTATTATGCCGATTTTAAAGGGCATCTATCATCTGCGAATTGAATATCCCGGTCAGGAGAAAGAACTGGCCCCCAAATCAGCTAAAAAGAAACGTAGTTAATCTCCCGCCAACCAGCCGTGTTAACTATTACCAACAGCTATCCGGGTTTTCAGCTCTTAAAACCGGCATCTGAAAAAATTTTAAATATTGTAGCTGCTGGCGAAGCAGCTGCCGTTAATCAGGTGAGTGTAGTCGTAACCAATGACATTGTGCTTAACCGCATGAAAAAACAATTTTTTCAAGAAGATGTTTTAACCGATACGATTAGTTTTCAGTATCACGAGCCCGGTTCACCCATTGACGGCGAAGTGTATCTCAGTTTAGACCGCATCAGGGAAAATGCCCAAAAATACAATAATAATTTCCAAGATGAGTTAGTCCTGGTGCTGATTCACAGTTTGCTCCATTTAATCGGATACGATGACCAAACGCCAGTTGATAAGGAGACTATGAATCGCATTCAGCAATCTTATCAAAAAAAGATTTCTATTAAATACCTGTTCAAAATCACTCAAACTCGTTGATCTATGTCCCAATATTCAGAATTATATCAGGAATTCGCCCGTCTACTCGAAATCGTCAAAACCCTGCGTGGACCCCAGGGATGCGAATGGGATCGAGCCCAAACCTCAAATTCTCTATCACCCTATTTGCTGGAAGAAGCCCATGAGGTTCTCGAAGCCATTCAGGAAGAGGACAGTCGGAAATTAACAGCCGAGCTGGGTGATTTATTACTCCACATCGTTTTTCAGGCTCAAATAGCCGAAGAGCAAGGTCAATTTAACCTATTAGAATCCATCAGAAACATTAATTCCAAACTTATGCGCCGCCATCCGCATGTCTTCGGTGATGTTAAGGTCGCCAATGTGCGCGAAATTAAACAGAACTGGGAAGAGATTAAGCTGCAGGAAGGCCGGAAGTCCTTGATGGACGGATTACCCAAAACTTTGCCGGCACTCTTGTTAGCACGGCGGATTCAGGAGCGCGCCGCCCAGGTCGGCTTCGACTGGGAAAGCATCGCACCGGTCTGGCAAAAAATCGAAGAGGAACTTAAAGAACTGCAAGCAGCTCTCAAGCACCACCAATCCAAAGAAATTGCCCTCGAATTTGGTGATCTCCTGTTCTCCCTGGTTAATCTTTCCCGATTCATCAACATCAATCCTGAAGAAGCCCTCTATTCCGCCTCAAAAAAATTTATCAAACGATTCAAATATATTGAAAAAGAACTTGCCGCCCGCAACCGATCGCTAAAAGAGACCAATCTAACTGAAATGGATGCAATCTGGAACCAAATCCGCGCCAAGGATAATCACCCAGACGAAAACGAATAAATCACTTCTACTCTAATCAGATTTTGATTCAATTCTAAAAAGAGACAATAAAAATACTTGACCCTCAGATATAGAGAGACTATATTGAGACTGTGAGTCTTTGAAATGATCCTGCAATGGTGTGATCGTATTTTTTAGAACCAACACCTAAAAATAGGGAGCCGATCTTCGAGCGTGGAAAGCATGCCCCTTCGTCGGGGAAACTTGAGCCGTCCGAGAGGTACCCACCGTGATTATCACGGTTCTAAAACAACCTCCAACCATTGCAGGATTTTATATTTTAGCGGATTAGCCGCTGACAATCTCAATATTCTGAACGGCTTTTAGAGTTTGAGATAATTCTGCGAATTTTACCGCCGCAATCTTGAATTCAACCTGAACTAATCCCTCCTGGTACATCGGCTGAACCGCAAGCCGATACTTCCGCAGAATCCGCATGACTTCCGAGTATTGCTCCTGACCCATGCGAATTCTTACTATCATCATATCTTCGACTGACTTCCTTCCAGCCAGAGTCAAAACTTCAGCCGCAACTCCACCGTAAGCACGGATCAAACCGCCAATCCCCAGCTTGGTCCCACCAAAATAACGAATGACTACGCAGAGAGTGTTCACCAACTGACGACCTTCAAGAACAGTTAAAATTGGTGGTCCGGCAGATCCCGCCGGTTCGCCACCATCATTGCTGTAGCCTCGGACTTCACCCTGTTCAATTAACCGAAAAGCCCAGCAAATATGAGTCGCTTTGTGATGTTCTTGCCGAATGTCCTGGACTACCCTCTGGACCGATTCCCGGCTTTCTACCAAAAATACCCGCGCGATAAATTTAGAATTTTTTATTTTCTGAGTAGTCTCGCCGTACCGTACGATCTGATAACTCACAAATAAATCTACTTATCAGTTAAGAATTGTAATCTTGCGGTTCATTATTTTCCGATCAATAATCAGCTGCAGAATATATACTCCCGAACTAACATTTCGCGATTCGAATTCACTAGCTGCCAAGCCAAGCAAATTGACACCGGGAGCAAAATCAATCGGATTCGACAATTTGGTATGAATTTTCTGACCTCGCAGATTGTAAAGATTCACGGAAATCTGGTTAATGAAATCAGGAATCTGAAAGACAACGGTCAACGGTTTCTGGGATTTAAAGGTAAACGGATTCGCATAAATAAATAAAATTTTTGTCGAGATATCATAGATATTCTCAATAACTGCAAGATTCAAATCAGCAGCTACGACCAAATCCCGGTTACTGTTGGTCAGAACAATCAGCAGCTGGTCATCAGGATTAGTCTCACCGAGAAAAATGTCTGTTTCCTTATTAAATTGAAAATGCAAGTCGCTTAGTAGGGGTTTGTTAAGTAAATAACTTTTTACCAACTGGTTGTTATGCTCCGTAGTGATCTCAAGATTCACGTAGTGCCGCCCGGTAAAAGAAATCAGGAAAGGCTGGGCAGCGAAGGGATTTACCGACGACTGCAAGTGTAATGAGTTTTCCAAAACCCCCTGACAGTCATCAGAAAACTCCAGCTCGGGGAAATCGGGTCCGTCGGGAAATGGCGAATAAACGGCATCGTAGCGGCTGCCGGTATAGTAACAGACTCTGATAAAATCGTTGTAAAAAGCGGTCAGATCCCCACCGTGCTCTTTAATTACTTCGATTAGTGACTCGAGTGCATAATCAGTCTTGATCTTCTCCCAGATTTGATACACCAGAGTCTCTTCGCCTAAGGCATTCGTCAGATAAGAAAGAAACGGACCCAGCGAATAGGAATAATATTCACTCCATAGGGATCTAGTGGGATAGTAAAAAAAATTATTCAAATATTGGATGTAATCATTGATTCCGGGATAAGCTCGCTCTTCAAACCAGGTAGACGACCATTCCAAAAAATATTCATCACCCTGACCACTCCCGGACAATCCATTCGCATGCCACCAATTGTAACCCAACTGCACCACATGGAAAAATTCATGGGCAACAGTGACCCGCAAACCAACTAAACCTTTAGTAATGTATCCCGATTCGCGGTAATCATTATCAATTACGGTATAAGTGGTATAATCTTCCGGTCTAACAGTTGCCGTAACCTCATCTTCGGGATAAGTATAAGCATAAGTACTTCCGCCCCAATTTTTAATATAAATATCCGTCTGGGGATCATTTTCATTATCTACCGGCGGTGGATCAAAACCCAGTGTATCAATCAGAATCCGGTAGGAATATTCCGCCGCCTCGGCTGTCTCCCAGACATAATCCGGAACTCCGGCAACATGGGTAGCAGTCGCATCAACTTTGTCATCCCCTTCCAAGGTATAATGAATCTTAAAATGACCGGCACTACTGATATAACTTTTGGGCAAGACGGGTCTTTGAAGAACCGCCTGTCCCAGGATTTTCTGGCGATTGCTTGGGTGAATCATAAACGACTTAATTGCCCTGGTTTTAATATCGGTAAAAGATGTCGAAGCTTGCCGATTTTCAGGAAGTTGCTGCAGGTAACTCCTGACCGCAGTAAATGAATCCATTCCCGCAGCCGACGATCCAACAAATACCATGAAGATTAACAGAATAATTTGCATACTTTACTTTTGACGAAACAAGATTGTTAATGGTACTCCATTGAACCCGAATTGTTGCCTGAGCCGGTTTTCCAGGAATCGGTGGTATTCTTCCTTGATGCCGTGGGGATCATTAGTGAAAAACACAAAAACAGGCGGCGCTTTTTTTACCTGGGTGACATATTTGATCTGGATAAATTTACCCTTAACCGATGGCGGTGGTGTCTGATCAATTACTTTTTGAAAAAATGAGTTGAGCTCACCCGTCGGGACTCGCTGCTGGTTCGACTGATACACCTTATTGGCTCGTTCCAAAATCTGACCGATCCGCTGCTTAGTCAAAGCAGAAATGAAAATTATCGGGTAGTAAATCAATTCGGGAAAACGGTAAATAATCTCTTCACAATATTTTTTCATGGTGTTGGTTTCTTTCGAGACCAGATCCCATTTATTGACAGCAACTACCAGTCCCTTCTTATGATCGAGAATTAGCCGTGCAATCGCAATATCCTGACGGTTGAATCCCTGTTCTACATCAACAACCAAAATAGCGACATTGCAACGTTCAATTGCCTGTTCGGCTCGCAAGGTGCTAAAAAATTCAATCTGATCGTCAATATTGCGCTTTTTACGCAGCCCGGCGGTATCAATCAGGGTTACGGCCTGCCCATGATATTTAATTTCCGTATCAATCGAATCGCGGGTAGTTCCGGGAATATCGGTCACGATTAATTTATCCTGACCTAAAATGGCATTTACCAGTGAGGATTTACCGGCGTTGGGAATGCCCACAATTGCCAGACGCAAGTGCTCAGTCTGGTCTTTTTCTGCCGGAGCCTCTTTTGGCAATCGCGCTAAAATCAGATCCAGCAGGTCACCGGTCCTTCTACCATTCAATGCCGATATCGGAATCGGCTCGCCAAAGCCAAGTCGAAAAAACTCATAACAACTTTGATCGCGAATCTGATTATCACATTTATTGGCAATTAATAAAACCGGTTTCTGCGCAATTCTCAAAGACTTGGCAATGTCCAGGTCCCACGGTGTAACTTGATCAACCACATCTACAAGAAACAAAATCAGATCGGCTTCCTCAATTGCGATTTTGATCTGAGTTCGAATCGCATTCTCGATTATATCCTGGCTCTCCGGGACAAAACCACCGGTATCAATGAGCATAAATTGCCGACCTGACCAGCTTACCTGTTCATATATCCGATCGCGTGTAATTCCGGCTTGATGATGAACAATCGCTTTCCGCTTCTGAGCAATCCGATTGAAAAGGGTAGACTTGCCGACATTCGGTCGGCCAACAATAGTGACAATTGGTTCCCGCTTAGCCATTTTTTACCATCGCAACAAAATCATCACTCCCTATGGCAACGGCTCGCTCAATCGCCTGCTGAATATCATCCGGGGTCAGATTATCCAGTAAAATACCATCATCATTGACGCAGCGCGGTGGCAACCAAACCTGATCATAATATTTCGACTTGGGAACTTGCTCGATAATATCGCCAGCGGTAAGCAAACCGGCTACGGTTACCGTATCACCATAGAAATTATTAATAATGGGACGGATTTCGACCGTCAAATTATCAATTGAATTTAACACCGGTAAAAGATGACGCTCCAGAATCGGGGCCGCCAATTCGCCGGTTATTAGTAGAATTCTCCGGGATTCATTTATAGCCTTTGGTAAATATGGAATCTGCCTTTTAAAATTATCCAGAAATTGACGGGTTAAACCCACCCCGTTTTCTAACTGATAATACATCCCGTATTGCTTTGTCGGGGGCAGCGGTTTATTTGCTAAAAGAAAAAATTCATCCGCCAAACAGACGAAGGGATCACCATCAGAATTCCGATAACGCCTGTTCCAGCTTTTTAGTTGGTGAATCAAATTTTTCGCCTGCTCGGCAGTTACCGGCTGTAGTTGTGTCAGTTCGGTTCGATGTTTGGTCAATCCGACCGGAACGATGGCAAGAGTTTTCACATTTTTAAACTGATAGAGATCGTCAATTGTTTGACTCAATATTAATCCGTCATTATACCCTGGGATTAAAACTACCTGAGTGTGGAGCTCGATGCGATTCCGGCTCAGAAACGCCAATTTTTCCAGCAAATAATCATCTTTTTTAAAACGAAAAATTTGCTGCCTGACGGCTGAGTCAGTGGCATGTACCGAAATATACAGCGGAGAAAGACGTAGTTCAACAATCCGCCCCAGCTCCACATCAGAGAGATTGGTCAAAGTAATATAGTTCCCATGGAGAAAAGAGTAACGATAGTCTTCGTCACAGAAATAAACGGTTTTGCGCATTCCGGGTGGATTTTGCTTGATAAAACAAAAAATGCAATCATTGGAGCAAGCCTTAGGTCGCATAGATGCGAGTACTATTCCAAGGTCTTCATCATAATCTTTTCGAATCTTAACTGTGGATTTTACGCCATCTCTGAGATAGTCAAGCGATATTACTTCCCCTGCCTGATAGAAGTGATAATCCAAAAGATCGCGAACATCGAACTTGTTGATCGAAAGGAGCATATCACCAGTGCGAATTCCAACACTGGCGGCTTTACTGCCGGATTCTATCTTGACTATTTTAATCATAAATTAATTTTTAGGATAATTTATTGAGAAACAATAAAGGCACTTAGAGCATCAGATGAGCGGGTGAGGGGAATCGAACCCCCGTGTCCAGCTTGGGAAGCTGGTGTTCTACCATTGAACTACACCCGCATTTCAAATAACAGGAATTAATTTAATAGTATCAGACTAGATTCAAAATTAATTTCAGGTTGAAAACAACCTTTCCGAGCAGCTCTTAAAGTAAAGTTTTGAGTAAAATTTGTAATTCCTTAATAAATTGAAAAGTTACCAGCAATTGGGTAATTTCTCGACGGAAAATACAAAATCTTGTATTTTGTCTTGACATAATTCCAGGCTTTTTCTATATTCAATCTGGATTTTAAAAAGCAGTAGGTAGTGAAAAGTTTGGTGCAATTGTTTTAATTAGGAGATTTCCAAGTGTCTGAGCCAACTGTCTTTGATTTTGAACTACCTGGGAAGGAAGTCAAAGAGGAAATATCTCAGCCGCAAGTCCACGTGGCGCCCCTAAAAAATGTAACCACAGGTGACCTGGTTTTCTCTGATAATGCGTTTGAAGTGCTCAAACGTCGTTATCTCCTACGGGACAAAAACGGTAATGTAATTGAAACACCCGATGATCTTCTGCACCGGATCGCTAACGCCATTGCCGAAGCCGACAGCAATTACACCAGCCAGACAAATGTCCAAAAGACCGCGGAAAAATTTTACAATTTAATGCGCAATAAAGATTTTCTACCTAACTCACCAACCGTCATGAATGCCGGACGGGAATTGGGGCAGCTGTCCGCCTGTTTTGTGCTTCCGATCGACGATTCGATGGAGTCCATCTTCCAAACTCTGAAAGATACTGCCCTGATTCATAAAAGCGGTGGTGGTACCGGCTTTTCCTTCAGCCGAATCCGCCCCAAAAAGAGCATCGTCAAAAGTACCAGCGGAGTAGCCAGCGGACCGGTCTCTTTCATGCGTGTTTTCAATGCCGCGACCGAAGCGGTCAAGCAAGGTGGCACTCGACGCGGCGCCAATATGGGCATCTTGCGGATTGATCACCCTGATATTTTGGAATTTATCGAATGTAAAAAGAACAATAAAGACCTGACCAATTTCAATATTTCTGTCGCCGTTACCGACGATTTTATGGAGAAAGTGCGGAAACGAGAACAATATGAATTAATCAACCCGGTAGACCACTCGGTAAGTGGCACACTTAACGCTGCCGATGTTTTCAAGTTAATTGCCCGCAATGCCTGGACAAACGGTGATCCGGGAATCGTTTTCATTGACAAGATTAATAAATCTAATCCCCTGCCAAAGTTAGGTGAAATCGAGGCTACCAATCCCTGCGGTGAACAACCACTGCTGCCCAATGAAGCCTGTAATTTAGGCTCGATCAATTTAGCGAATTTCGTTACCGAGGGAAAATTTGATTACGAGCGGTTAGATACCGTGGTCAACGATTCGATCCACTTTTTAGATGACGTTATTGATGTCAATAAATTTCCCCTGAAAAAGATCGAGACGATGGTCAAGAAAACCCGCAAGATTGGTCTCGGAGTAATGGGCTTTGCCGATGTCCTGTTCAAATTGGGAATTCCCTACAATTCGGATGAAGCCTTACAATTGGCTGATAAAATCATGGGGTTCGTCTATAAATCCGCCCGCGAAGCCAGTATTAAATTGGGTGCTACGCGGGGCACTTTTCCCACCTGGAACGAAAGCATCTATTTCCCGGATGGTCCTAAATTGCGCAACTCAACGTTTACCACCATCGCTCCGACCGGGACAATTTCCATGATAGTTGACTGTTCCAGCGGAATCGAACCAGCCTTCTCGCTGATTTTCACCAAGCGGGTTATGGATGGCACCAATCTGCTCTATGTCAATCCCTTTTTTGAGGAAGCCTGTAAAAAAGCCGGGATCTATTCGGAAGAATTAATCCAAAAGGTAGCTGAAATGGGATCCATCCAGAAAATGGAAGAAATCCCCGATCAGATTAAAAAAATATTCGTTACCGCCCATGATATTACTCCCGAATGGCATGTCCGTATGCAGGCGGCTTTCCAGAAATGGACCGATGCCGCAGTTTCGAAAACGTGTAATTTTCCCCGGGGTGCAACCGTCCAGGATGTCATGGATGCCTATTGGTTAGCCTACGAGGCGGGTTGCAAAGGAATCACCATCTATCGCGACGGCAGCCGGGATGAACAGGTGCTTTATGTCGGGGACAAAGCCCAGGAAAAGGTTTCGGTTGAAATTCCACTTCAAGAATCTATCCTGGATAATCGAATCCATCCCCGTGTTCGGCCCCAGGAAACGCACGGCACTACCAAACGCATTCGAACCGGTCAAGGTACCCTTTATATCACCATCAATGAAGATGAAACCGGATTATGTGAAGTATTTACGAATATCGGCAAAGCCGGCAGCCAGGCCCAGGTAGAATCCGAAGCTATCAGTCGGCTAATCTCACTGGCTTTACGCTCCGGAGTTGATGCCCGGGATATTATTAAACAACTCAAAGGCATCGGCGGACCAAGTCCAATCTGGGAAAATGGTACGCAGATACTCTCGACACCGGACGCAATTGCCAAAGCTCTCGAGTGGTTCCTCGAGGAGAGAGAAGGGATCAAGAAAAGTTCCTCCAGCAATCCGAGTTTTTCATTCAAGGATGTTGTCCCCGTTCAAGAAGAAAAATCCACGCCCATTGCAAGTAATTACAAATCCTCAATTGGTAATAAAAAGACTATCATTACCTGCCCGGATTGCGGCACCACTCTCTATCATGAAAGCGGCTGTGTGACCTGTCCTAACTGCGGATTTTCGAAGTGCTAATCGCATTCGTCGAATTGATCAAAATTAATGAGCCCTGATTCAAGGGCTCATTTGATATCCGCCAGGAAGAATTATCACCCATTACGCAGGACAAAATAATGAAGTCACCAATTACTATTCGAACGGTAACCCAAGATGACATTGATTTAATCGCCGAATTCAATATCGCTATGGCGCGGGAAACCGAGCACAAAATATTGGTACCAAGGGTAATTAAAAACGGTGTTGCATATCTGTTTAAGCATCCGGAATACGGTTTTTATATCGTTGCCGAATCTCACCAAAAAGTCGTTGGTTGTTTAATGATCACTTATGAGTGGAGTGATTGGCGCAATGCGCTTTTCTGGTGGATTCAAAGCGTTTATATTCTCCCTGCTTTTCGGCGCCAGGGCATCTATCGCCGCTTGCACCAGTATGTGAGAAATCTTGCCAATGGTCAAAATATCTGCGGCTTGCGTTTGTATGTTGAGAAAAATAATCGAGTTGCCCAGCAGACTTATGAAAATCTGGGGATGCAAGAAACGGCATATAAATTATACGAAGAATCAAACACCTTGTTGGAGGGTTAATGGATGTACCATTAGCTGAGATATTCATTGGCAAATTCGGAGTGTTAAATTAAAAAGGAGCATAATTGTCTATTAGTGAGCAACGTTGGATAAATTGTCCGCAGTGCCAGCACCCGCAATCGGTCACGATCTGGAGTTCGATTAATGTGCTGCTTAATCCCGAAGGGCGCAACCAGCTTTTCAACGGGGAAATCAATCACTTCCACTGCGCCAAATGCGGTCATGAATCACTAATTCCACTACCATTACTCTATCACGATCCCGAGCGCCAGATTGCGGCTCACTATTTTCCACCCCAATCAATCGAAAAAGCCGAATTCCTGAACCAATTCGACAGCCAGGGAAAATTCCGAGCCGGTGACCAGGTTGATTTTGAGGTCCCCGAATACCTTAAGGACGTCCATGTTGTTTTCAATTTAGACGAATTGATTACTTATATCATTTTTCGGGAAACTCTGCTCGAATTTCACGAACACGAGTCCTCCAATCAGGAATTCAATTCAGATAATCCACTTCCTGATTCCTATAACTAATTCAATGACAACTAAAATTATTATCGAAGACAGCAGACTAAGAAATTGGATAAATTTATAGTATTTGGTCATCAGGGGGCTCCCGGCTACGCTCCGGAAAATACACTGCTCTCTTTCAAGGAGTCAATCCAAAGAGGTGCCGACTTTATCGAGCTGGATGTTCATCACGTGGACAATGAATTGCTTGTTATCCATGATTACCGGCTGGAACGGACTACAAATAGCAATGGGATTCTTTATGACAAATCCCTCCAATACCTGCGGTCGCTGGATGCCGGACAGGGAGAACGGATCCCATTTCTAATTGAGGTTTTAAATCTGGTAGATAAGCGGGTTGGAATTAATATCGAATTAAAGAGTCCCGACACGGCTAA
>CAZAKO010000045.1:10228-15127 GCA_964485745.1 uncultured bacterium | reverse complement strand
TCAATCCGGCACTCCGGATGGAATCCGAACTTATCTACTAAGGCTTTGGCAATTGAGCCAATCGTTTTCTCCGATGGCTTCACTTCCGGCAGCTTGAGCTTTAATCCCGGATCAATTGCCTGGATCACTTTATCCGACCACTGACGGGTTTTGGGATTCCATAACGCCATCCCTGATACATCACCCGGCTCCATGACTGCCACTCCACCGGTCAAGTACCAGTTGATGTAATTATGCACCAAAAACAGGATTGCGGATTTCCGGTAGGCTTCCGGTTCATGGCGTTTCATGTGGAATATCTTGGCTGCGGTATATCCGGTCCGCTGACTATTGCCGACCTCGGCGATCATCTGCTCCAACCCACCGACTTTCTCGGTCAGGATTTGACACTCCTCAAGGGTGGAAAAATCGTTCCACAATTTGCTGCGGTCGCGGGCAAGATTACCCTGGGCATCCAGGGCGACCAAGCCATGCTGTTGACCCGAGACTGAAATACACCGAACCTGATTCAGTGGTATCCGGGCTTGGCGGGCGCGGTTGAATACCATATCCACCGCCTCTAACCACATTTTCGGATCCGATTCCGAAACTCCTTCAGCCAATCCCTGTATAACGCCATTCTTGGTCTTGTATGCGGGTAAATCGGTATCATAATTCACCAAGCTCACAAAGACTATCTTGCCGGCTTCATAATCTAAAATAACTAATTTGCAACTCTGGGTGGATACATCCAACCCGGCAAATAGAGTACTCACGACGTCTCTCCTATAAATTTTCTAACGAATATGTTGATTGACGATTGCCTCGTAGAGCTCCTGCTTGCCGCTAATCATCTGCGGTTCACCAATCTCGGCAGCCAGTTTTGCCAAGTCAGCCAACCCCAGTTGACCCTTTTCAAATTTGGCACCGTTGCCGGAATCGAAGCTACTGTAGCGTTCTTGCTTCATTTTGAGGTAATCCGATTTTTCTAAAATATCGTTGGCAATCAGCAATCCGCGAGCCAGCGTATCCATCGAGTAAATATGCCCGATGAAAATATCTTCTAAGTCGGTGGAACTGCGGCGATTCTTGGCATCGAAGTTCATCCCGCCATGCCCAATTCCGCCATTCTGCAGCAGAACCAACATCAGTTCGGTGGCATCGTATAGACTATGCAAAAACTCGTCGGTGTCCCAGCCATTGTAAGGATCACCCTGGTTGATATCTAAGCTGCCGAAAACTCCGGCATCGCAAGCCGTTTGCACTTCATGGGCAAAAGTATGACCGGCTAAGGTCGCATGATTATTCTCGATGTTGATCTTGAAATCGTTTTGCAGACCATACTTGTTCAGGAAACCGATCACGGTTGCCGAATCATAATCGTACTGATGTTTGGTCGGTTCCATGGGTTTCGGCTCAATCAAAAAGGTTCCCTTAAAACCAGCCGCACGGCCATAATCGCGGGCTTTGGTCAGGAACATTGCTAAGTGTTCAATTTCGCGTTTCATGTTGGTATTCAGTAAGGAATAGTAACCTTCGCGACCACCCCAGAACACGTAATTTGCTCCACCTAATTCGATCGTCGCATCAATCGCGGCTTTGACCTGCGCGGCGACATGTGGAATAACGTTAAAATTCGGATTGGTCGCGGCGCCGTTCGTATAGCGCTTATGGGAAAAGACATTCGCCGTACCCCAAAGCAGTTTGACACCGGAGCTTGCCTGTTTCTTTTTGGCAAGGGCAACTAATTCTTTCAAATTTTTCTCTGATTCCTTAACTGTCTTACCTTCCGGAGCCATATCGCGGTCATGAAAACAATAGAAAGGCACCCCCAATTTAGTAATAAATTCGAATGCCGCATCCAGCTTGTCTTTGGCAGCCTGCATTGGATCGGACGAGGCATCCCAGGGAAAATCAACCGTACCCGCCGGACCAAATGGATCACCACCATTGCCACAGAAGGTATGCCAGTAGGCGATGGCGAAGCGAAAATGATCCTTCATTGGCTTACCGGCAACTACCTTATTTTCATCATAATATTTGAACGCTAAGGGATTCCGTGAGGCTGATCCTTCAAACGGGATCTTCCCGATCCCTTTGAAAAATTCTTTTTTTCCAATTGTGACGGGGTTTGACATAACATTTTCTCCTTCTTGTTTATTTTTTATTTGGTATCTTAAACTTACCCTTGTTACAAACCGAGCCGAATTTAATCATTATTGCCCTTACTTTCACTATTAAATTTTAAAACCGTTGATTCCCTCTAATCACCCAAAAATTAGGCATTCGAATAATTCATTTGAAGCTCCACCGGAACCAGTAATATGGCAATATTTCCGATCTTTTAACGAATAATGACAAACTTCCGAAATACCGACTCGCCTTCAGGTGTCTCAACATAAAGAATATAAATCCCACTGACCACTATCTGACGCGACGAGGTCATCGAATCCCATAACTCATCCCCCGATCCATCAGTATGCTTCTTCGACCAAATCAAATCTCCCCGCTCAGTATATACCTTCACGTCACAAACCGGCGGCAAACCGTAAAAAGCTATCCGGTCATATTGTGATTTATCACCGAACTGAAACATCCGGGCCCGAATATCATACGGGTTCGGTACCACCCGAACCAAATCTAACCAGGTGCCTCCCGAGATACCATACAGACAAACATAACTATCCCCATTGTAAAGCACGACATCGGCAGCAACATAGGTTTTCGCCGGATTCCATTCCCCCCGGGATTTGATCAACTTCCAGTTCCTGGAATCAGCCACTGGCGGCTTGGTCCCGGTAGTACTATCACGGACACAAAGATAGTTGGAACCATTATAGGATACAATTTCACGATTATTGTAGATTGAGGTAATCGTCCATTCCTCTTTGGGTAAATTCAACTTCCAATAGGTCGTATCAACAGCCGGAGCTGCCTTAGGAGTTTTAGTCACGGCGGGGCGACGCAGCTGGGCTGGAATACTGGTAATTGTCCAGAACATACTGCTGTACAGCGGCACTCCCGGTTGAATATCATTCTGACTGCCATTATCCTTGGATTGAATGTAATAATAATAATCGAATCCGCGCACCGCCGAAGTATCATCATATTCATGGACAATCCCGGTCGAATGATCACATTCAAAAATCTTATTATAGACGGATTTGGGATCCATGACATTGCCCTCGGAACGGTAAATTACATACCCATCGAAATAGGGAGTCGAGGTGGCGTTACTCGACCAGGATAATTTTATCCGGTCGCCTCCCGAAACCACCGTAAAAATTTCCGGTGGCGGGGGCGGTTGCGGAATCGCATAGCCCGAGTTGTAATTATCAATCGCCCGTTCAAAAGTCTGTTGCAGCGAATCCCGGCAGGTTAAGACCCAGGCTTTCTTATATTCAGTATGATCAGGAGCATTAGATTTATCCGGCATAATCAATGCAGGACTGCCACTACTATTGTAATATTTCAACCAGTTACCACCAACCTCCCGGTTCTTCTCCCGACTGAGACCGGCAACACCCCCCACAAATACAAAATGAAGACTGTCACCCGGATCAAGAGGATACGGCCCAAAACTTTGCAGCGCCGTCACACCGCCGGTTGAATAATTAGAATTGATGTACACATCAGCCGGTTGCCCGGAGGCGATCACCTCTTCGACAAAGGTAGGACTGGCATGCCCCATCTTCATCAAGGCGTACCTTTTCTCCATCCGGTCCGCATCATAGCGCGAAGTCGCCCGTCTAAGTTCGTCGGAATCGGTGTTAAAATGATGGGTGGTTGCGGGTTGCAGCCGATTATCGGTCGGGTTATGGGGTCCGCTATCCGCATGAATTACAGCATGCCCGGTATACCGGGCTGCCGCCATAATGCCATCTTCATTCTGATTAGGACAACCCCAATCATCCTCACGGTTGGTAAAGGGTCGTCCCGAATGAGGTTCATACCAGGCATAATGCCCTCTGATACCATTACCATCGGTTCCAGTCACTTCATGGACGACATTCCGCCCCCAGCCGGCATTGTCAATACCCCAACCCTGAGCTTGACCGGATGCATTCTCCCACAGCGACTCACCCGACAGGGCATAGCGATAAGTGAGCATAAACATAAAATCTTTTATTTGCTGTTGATACTCGGTATTATCATTATCTATAACCCCCGTATTTTTCAAAATATAATCGTATATATAATAATTATTATGATATTGCTGGGTAAAGGCATAAACTCGCTTAGTGACCGTGACACCCATCGAGGAGTGATTTTTTACTATTAACATGCGATCAGCCGCCAAATTTGGATCTAATTCATCTATTGTATCATACAGGGGAGAAGTGGGGTCGGGAACATCATCTACTATTACTAACGGATGAGCAAATCGCCCAACCAGTTTGAACTCAACTGCGTCATAGATGGGGCGATCTTCATATTCCCCCGGCTTCGGTCCGGAATTAACCACATAATAGGAAAAATCCTGATTGATATGGGCATCATGAAAATCAACACAACCTAAGAACATCCCTCTGGCGCGCATGGAGGTCTGCACTAATCCATATTCTCCCGGCCAGCAGAATCGAATTGACCGCGCATCATCCCCACCTGTCTCTGTCTCTGAGGCGTGTTCCGAAAAATAGGTATGCAGGGAATTAACCCGCAGCCATTTCAATTTACCATCATAGTTTAAGTAGGTACCACCTTGAGCCAATAAAGACCCATTTGCAGAGAGCAAACAAGTAATCAAAATAAAAAATAGTTTGTTGGCTTTATTTAAATTCATCGCTCTGCATCCTTTCCATTATCTAAAATCATAGGACACCCGAATACCATAAAAGAACTGCCGGGGATTCAAGAAGGTGAAGGAGTCCAAATTCGGCATATCAATATATGCCTTGTCCCTTAAAATTTGATCAATTC